>CAJBER010000249.1 GCA_903952135.1 uncultured Algoriphagus sp. | reverse complement strand
TAAATTGCGCTGTTAAGAAAACCGAGATTAATCGGAGTACCAACCCACCCAAATCCAGGGAATTATACCAAACCATGAGTGAAGAAAAATTAAGCAATCCAGAAGATTATGGCGCTGGTAATATTCAAGTATTAGAAGGCCTAGAAGCAGTAAGAAAGCGTCCCGCCATGTATATCGGGGATGTAGGAATCAAAGGCCTACACCACCTCATCTGGGAACTAGTCGATAACTCCATCGATGAAGCACTTGCAGGACATTGCGATACCATTCGAGTTACCGTCAATGAGGACAATTCCATCACCGTGGAAGACAACGGAAGAGGGATTCCTACAGACATGCACCCAAAAGAGAAAAAATCAGCCCTAGAAGTGGTGTTGACTGTCCTCCATGCGGGAGGTAAGTTTGACAAGGATACCTACAAAGTTTCTGGTGGTCTCCACGGAGTGGGTGTTTCCTGCGTGAACGCACTTTCTACTGATTTGAAAGCCACGGTATACCGCAATGGGGTGATTACCGAACAAGAATTTAAGATTGGTGCACCTCAGTATCCCGCTAGAGAAATCGGGAAAACAGACAAGCGAGGAACCACCATTCATTTCAAGCCAGACGATAGCATTTTTGCCATCACCGAGTTCAAATACGAAACCATTGCCAACCGTCTCCGTGAGATGTCTTTTTTGAATGCGGGCATTCGCATTCACTTGAAGGACCTTCGTGAGATCGAAGAGGGTGTGGCCAAGTCTGATGAATTTTTCTCCGAAGGGGGTCTTGTAGAATTCGTGCAATACTTGGATGAAACCCGCGAAAAAATCATTGAAAGTCCGATTTACATTGAATCCCTAAACCAGGATGTGCCGGTGCAGGTGGCGATGAACTACAACAGTTCTTACACTGAAAATGTCGTTTCCTACGTAAACACCATCAATACCTATGAAGGGGGGAGTCACGTGACTGGATTTAGACGAGCATTGACTCGAACGCTGAAGTCCTATGCGGACAAGTCAGGGATGTTGGAGAAATTGAAAATTGAAGTTTCTGGGGATGACTTCCGTGAAGGACTCACCGCAGTCATTTCTGTGAAAGTAGCCGAACCCCAATTTGAAGGACAGACCAAAACCAAATTGGGAAACTCCGATGTGGTAGGTTTTGTGGACTCCGCAGTATCTGAAGTGCTTCAGGCTTGGCTTGAAGAGCATCCACGTGAAGCAAAGATCATTGTTGGCAAGGTAATCCTTGCAGCTCAAGCCCGTCATGCTGCCCGAAAGGCACGTGAGATGGTGCAGCGTAAAAACATCCTAGGAGGCGGAGGCCTTCCTGGAAAATTGGCCGACTGTGCCAACTCTGATCCAACTGTCTGTGAGTTGTACCTAGTCGAAGGGGACTCTGCAGGGGGATCAGCCAAGCAGGGGAGAGACCGAGATTTTCAAGCGATCCTACCACTCAAAGGAAAAATCCTCAACGTAGAAAAGGCGCACGAACATAAAATCTACGACAACGACGAAATCAAAAACATCCTGACAGCGCTTGGGGTGAAGTTTGGAACCGTCAATGACGACAAGGAACTAGATCTGGCAGGACTAAGATACCATAAGATCATCATCATGACGGATGCGGATATCGATGGTTCGCACATTCGAACCCTCATTTTGACCTTGTTCTTCCGTTACATGCGTCCGTTGATCGAAAGAGGCTACGTATACATTGCACTTCCTCCTTTGTACTTGCTCAAAAAAGGCAAGGACGAGCGCTATTGCTGGACTGAAGAAGAGCGTAAGCGCTTGATCTCAGAAATGGCGAAAGAAGGCAAGGAGGATAGCGTAGGCATTCAACGTTACAAGGGTCTTGGGGAAATGAACCCAGAGCAACTCTGGTCTACCACCATGGATCCTAATACGCGAACCTTGAAGCAGGTAACTATTGATTCTGCTGCAGAGGCAGATCACTTGTTTAGCATGCTGATGGGCGATGAAGTGGCTCCACGAAGAGACTTTATCGAGAAGAATGCGAAGTACGCCAAAATTGATAGTTAATCTTTGGGGGCTTTTTAGCCCCCTTTTTTTCTTGAAAAATTTTGTCTTAAGTAACGAAGCCTGGCTTTTTACGTAAGACCACTCTGAAAAACACACACCTGTATGAAACTGGCAGCAGATAAATACGAGTCCATCATCCAAAAAAGTGACCTAATCAGTAGAGATTTGAGCTGGGTGAGGTTCAATGAACGAGTTCTCGATCAATCCAAAAAGAGTTTTCGAAGCATCTTCGAAAAGTTGAAGTTCTTGGCCATCACGGCATCCAATATGGATGAGTTTTTCATGATCCGTGTTGGTTCTTTGTACAACTACCTGGATTATGAAAAAGAGCGGGTGGATTACTCAGGCTTACGGGAAGAGCCCTTCAAGGAAAAATTGATGAAGGATTGCCAGCGCTTCCATGGGGAGCAGCAGCAGCATTTTATCCAAACTATCCTTCCTGGACTAGAAGAGGAGGGAATTTCTTTGGTGAATGTATCCAAACTTACCCCCGAGGAACAGGAGAAAGTAAAGGAGTATTTCCTCAAAGCGATTTACCCCATGCTTACTCCCATGGTATACGATGGGTACCGCACCTTTCCAATTTTGATGAACAAACTGCTGGTTTTTGGTGTAGTCACCACCAGCCCAGGAGAGCGGAAGGATATGCGCAAAATGAGTTTTGTGCAGATTCCAGCCAATATCCCGCGATTTTTTGAGATTGAGCGGGAGGATTCCTTGACCTTGATCCCGATCGAAGAGGTGATTCGTGAAAATTTGATTTCCCTCTTCCGAAATGTAGAGATTGAGTCGGTCAGCCTCTTCCGGATTACCCGTAATGGGGATTTTACTTTGGAAGAAAGTGAAGACATGGATGCCAACTTCCTGGAAGAGGTGAAGCGCAAGCTAATGGAGCGGAAGACAGGTCGTGTGGTACGCATTGACATCGAAGAAGGGTATTCCAAATGGATGCTCAGCTCCCTGCTCGAACGCTGGAGCCTCCGCCCTGATTCTGTTTTTATGGTAAAACGGGCGAGTATGATCGATTTTACTGGTTTATGGCAGATTGTGGGCAACAAACGTTTTAAAGAAAGATTGCCTCAAATTCCAGATCCTGTCAAGCCACTTTCGTACCCAGAAGAGGGGAGAGCAGATATTTTCGAGATTCTGAAAGAGCGTGATATCTTGCTGCATCATCCGTACAACAACATCGACTCGATCCTAGATTTGATTGAAAATGCTGCCGATGATCCGGATGTGATGGCCATCAAAATGACGATTTACCGCTTGGCAAAGGATAGTCGCATCACCAAGGCCTTACTTCGTGCTGCAGAAAATGGAAAGCACGTATCCGTGTTGTTTGAAGTAAAAGCGCGCTTTGATGAGGAGAATAATATCCGCGAGGCGAAAAAGCTACAGAAGGCGGGTTGCTTCGTCATCTATGGAATCTCCAATCTAAAAACACATACCAAGTTGCTTCTCATCGTCAAAAAAGACGATCAAGAGATTACCCGCTACGTGCATTTGGGTTCGGGTAATTACAACGAGGATACAGCTCGGCTCTACACAGACATTGGTCTACTGACTACCAATGAGGTGCTGGCCAATGACGTATCTGAATTCTTCAATGTAATCACGGGGCATTCGGTGCCTAGCGACTACCGTAATTTGATCACGGCACCGCGAGACATGCGAAATCAGTTGATTTCCTTCATCGAGCAGGAGGCCAAGAATGCGAAAAATGGGTTGCCTAGCGGCATATTCATCAAAGTTAACTCACTCGAGGATTCTGAAATCATCTATGCGCTCTACCGTGCTTCCCAACATGGGGTTCCTGTGAAGTTGATCGTTCGCGGTATTTGTTGCCTCCGACCAGGAAGAAAAGGCTTAAGTGAAAATATTGAAGTCTTATCCATCGTTGGTGATTTCTTGGAGCATAGCCGCATCTACCATTTCCACAACAATGGAGAAACACGCACCTACTCAGGCAGTGCTGACATGATGGTACGAAGCTTTGATAAACGTCTGGAGTCCTTGTTTAAGGTAGAATCACCTTTGCTGGAAAAGCAGTTGATGAATATTCTATCCTACAACTTGAGAGACAATACGAACTCCTACACTATGCAGGAGGATGGAACCTACGTAGCCAAGGCACCTGCAGAAGGAGAAGCTAGGTTTAATATCCACCAAGAGTTTTTTAAAGTGGAAGTAAAACAGGTGCTTGGTGTAAAATTGGT
>CAJBER010000248.1 GCA_903952135.1 uncultured Algoriphagus sp. | reverse complement strand
TTCTCATGTTTCCTAAGTTTAACCTTAGGTAATCCTCGTAATTTTTATTTCTGACCACTTCAAAATCATATTCTGAATGTTTATTTGAATTTTCATCCATCCAGCCAAGTGTTTGACGTTTATTCTCTTCAAATCCTTCTTCAAATCGTTCGAAAAATTCTGTTGAATACAAATCAAAAGCCTCATAAGCAAGGGTTGGATTAGCTGCTAGCAAATTTCGCCAAGTGTTTTCTCCTGTTTCTGGATTTATGAAATCCTCATAAATTTGTGAATGATTATACATCAATATGTCTCCTAGGTCTATACTGCCGTTTTCGAAAGCCCAATATCCTAACCCTTGGCCTAATTGGGAAACTCGCTCTTTAGTGTACAATTGAGTAGTAATAATCATCGCAGAGGCTAAACCTAAAACAAGGATTAGCGAAACGAAAAACACTTTTATCTTTTTCATAATTAAATTTTTTCCAACAATTTATTAATTATTTTCTTTCAAAGAAAATGAAAAATAATTTGTTTTAATTTCAAAAGAAATCCAATAAAAAAACATTAGTGTGGGGTTTAAACAGAATTTTTATTGGCTGTAAGATTTTTACTTCTTTATCCCCATGTAGTCTACTCCGAAATAGCTCATCGCGCGTACCACGAGTACGAAGCTACTTTCGCCCAAGTCAATCGTAGCGAATTTGTGATTGGACCAGGGAATAATTGGATCAATTTCTAGAATGTATTTTACTTCTCGACTGTTGCTCTCCATATCGCCTTGTATGGATGAAACCAATTTTCTTTTTGTAAATAATGAAATAAGCCTTCTTCAACAGCTATCTCAAAAGGAACTTTTAAAAGCACGGCCCGGTATTTTTTTGGATAACAAACTGGAACCTCCACTGAAATTTCGCTGAAGTTTTCAAATTCTTTAGTCCTAAGTTTACATGGATTGAGCGCTAAAGCATACCTGCTTTCTTTGTTTCCCAATATATATTCTGATCCACTCCAGGCTACTTCAGATTCTTTCTTCTTCAAAGCCTCCTGTATTCGCTCTGAACCCAAAAAAAAGTCATCCTCAAATACTCGTGTGTCCTCTTCTGTTTTGAACATTAAATAGAAACTCTCCTTAGCTACTTCTGGATAAATAGGATAAGCAACGATAGACATGAAGAAATTTAAACCATAAATGCTAGCCTTTTCCTTAAAAGTCAACTCTTGTCCAGATTCAATTCTCGCCAGGTAATCAGCAGACTTAGTTGTATAAATATTCAGAGATTGTGGAAATAAGGCGATAGTAAAAATGAATAGGGAAACTAGCGATGCATTTAGATACTTGACACCTTTTAATCTCCAGAAAATAATTCCAAAAAACAGAATCACTAGCCCTAGATAACCAAGGTAGGTTTCCCAGGTAGCAAGCCAACTGAATAAAAAGAATGAGAAAATCGAAATTAGGGCTAGTAAAGTAGTTCTTAGTTTCCTGAAGGACGATTGATAATCCATGTTAGTTTTTTGCTACTAGATAGTTATGGAATTGGCGAACAAATACAATTGCGCGCCCAATGGCTACAATTTAATCCATTCACCTGCTAAACGTATTTTATGTTTTCAATAAGCACAAAGACAAGCGAAACAAAAACCAATATACTTCTACACCATTGATAAAAAAAACCTCCCAAAGCCATTTGGGAGGTTTACTATGCGTTGTCCGTAGACTAAATTGTTTACTTCTTCATTCCCATAAAGTCTACCACAAAGTAGCTCATCACGCGAACGCCGAGTACGAAGCCACTCTCGTCCAGGTAAAAGTCAGGAGTGTGGTGGGAAGGGGTTTTGGTGGGATCAGCCCCTTTTTTCATGCCTCCCAAACCGATAAATAAACCCGGCTTTTCGCGTTGGTAGAAGCTAAAGTCTTCCGCTCCAGTCACGGGTGGGTTCACATGGACATTGTCCTTCCCTGCAGCAGCTTCCAAGGTGGACACCATCTTCGCGGTAAGGGCTGGGTCATTGACGGTAGACGGATAGAGCTTGGTGATGTTGACCTCTGCACGCGCGCCAGCACTCTCCGCAATATTGGTTGCGATCTCAGTGATGCGTCGGTGCACCAGATCTTGCTGCTGCTCACCGAAGGTGCGGATGGTGCCGATCATCTCTACTTTTTCAGGAATAATGTTGTGGCGAATGCCTCCATGAATGGCGCCTACGGTGACTACAGCTGGATTTTGGGTGACATTGACGCTACGGGAGAGGATGGTCTGGAGACCGGTGACAATCTGTGAGGAAGTCACAATCGGATCCACCCCAAACCAAGGGGATGCCCCATGCGCTTGGGTACCGTGCACGATGATTTCCAAGTTGTCCACAGCAGCCTGCGCTGGTCCAGAGCGGTAGCCAATCTTGCCTACCTCGGTTTGCGCGGAGATGTGCAATCCAAAGATGGCATCCACATCTTTCATTACCCCTTCAGCAACCATTTGCTTGGCACCCCAGGAAGTTACTCCAGGGATGTAAATACCTTCTTCTGCAGGTTGAAAAATAAATTTAACAGAGCCTTCCAGTTGAGCCTTCATGCCGGCAAGCACTTCTGCTACACCCATCAAGATGGCTACGTGGGTATCGTGCCCACAGGCATGCATCACGCCGGTTTGCTGCCCATTGTAGGTAGTAGTGACGTTGGATTTGAAAGGCAAGTCTACGCGCTCAGTGACAGGCAAGGCATCCATATCGGCACGAAGAGCGACCATAGGACCTGGCTTGCCCCCACGCAAAATGCCTACTACCCCGGTAGTGGCTACGCCTTCCTGCACTTCAATGCCCAAGGCGCGCAAGTGGTCGGCTACCTTTTTGGCAGTGCGCGTTTCCTCGTTGCCGAGTTCTGGGTTCTGGTGGATATCGCGTCTCCAGTCGATGACTTTGGTTTCGATGGCTGCCGCCTTTTGATCGATGCTGGGACGAAGTTTGCTTTGGGCAAAAGCCGTGCTGCTCAATAGCAGCAGGGGAAGGATTAATTTTTTCATAGTCTGTAGTGCGGTTGCTGGGTAAAGATCAGTTCAAAACTAAATCAAGGATCGGAATTTGCACGAAATTTTGGATAAAGCCTAGGTTTGCAGAACTTTTCGGTTGGAAATGGCTTTACTAGGAGAAACATACTTTCGATGGAATTAAAAAATAAAGTAGCCGTGGTCACTGGCGTAAGCAAAGGACTCGGCTTAGAGATCGTCAAACTCTTGCTTGAAAAAGGGACAATCGTAGCCGGCTGGGGAAGAAACCAACCGGATTTTACCCATACCCATTTTCACTACTTCTCCTGCGATGTAGCGGACGAAGCACAAGTCGCCAAGGCATACACCGATACGGTAGCCAAATTGGGGGAAGACATCCGTATTCTGGTAAACAATGCTGGCTTTGGTGTGGCAGGACCCCTAGAAAACATGTCCACTGCCGATTGGAAATCCATGTTTGATACCAACGTGCACGGAATTTTTTATACCACCAAACGACTCATTCCAGCCATGAAAGCCGCTGACGAAGGGCACATCCTCAACGTGGCCTCCATCGCTGGCCTCAATGGAGTGGCCAACTTTGCGGGTTATGTGGGCACCAAACATGCCGTGCGCGGCATCTCCCACTCCCTGTACATGGAACTTCGTGATTTTGGCATCAAGGTGTCGACCATCTATCCAGGATCTATTCAAACCCACTTTTTCGATGACATTCCGGGCATGGATGCACACGAACACATGATGCGGGCGGAGGATGTGGCGCAAACCGTCGTGCAAACTTTGGAAACGCATCCCAACTATTTTGTGGTGGATGTGGAATGCCGTCCACTTCGTCCCAAGGGAAAAAAATAGGAATTCCCATACCTAAAGAATCCCCCTTGTCGTTCCAAGAGCAATCTGTATTTTTGTACGTACTCGATTTGCATTGAATCGCCCCAGCATGTCTCTCCAAGTTTCTCAGCTCAGTAAACGATACGGTTCCCAAAAAGCACTGGATGAAGTCAGTTTCTCTGCCTCTCCAGGGCGAATTCTAGGCTTTTTGGGTCCTAATGGAGCAGGCAAGTCCACCACACTTAAAATCATCACCGGTTACCTTGCTGCAGATTCAGGAACAGTAAGCGTGTTGGGAGAGGATGCGCTGGCAAATCCCAAAAAACTAGCTGCGCGGATTGGGTATCTTCCTGAAAATAACCCCCTCTACCTAGATAGCTATGTCCGTGAGTTTTTGGAATTTTCGGGAGGCATCTACGGGATGAAATCTGCCGATATCCGCCGCCGAACGGAGGAGATGATCCGCAAAACAGGGCTTCAACAGGAGCAGCACAAGAAAATCGGGCAGTTATCCAAAGGCTATCGGCAGCGGGTAGGCATTGCACGGGCATTGCTTCACGATCCAGCTTTGGTGATTCTGGATGAGCCCACCACAGGTTTGGATCCCAATCAGCTCGTAGATATTCGCAACTTGATCCTAGAGGTAGCGGAGAATAAAACGCTCCTTTTTTCTACGCACATCATGCAAGAGGTGGAGGCAGTCTGCCAAGATGTGGTGATCATCAATCAAGGGAAAATCCGATCAGCAGGTTCGCTGGCAGACTTGAAATCGGCTTCCTCCCAAGTGAGCTTAATTCTCGAAACGGAAGAAGCCCTGGAATTGTCCTGGTTTGAAGGCATCGGCATCCCCAGCTTTGGAAGCAAAGCTCCACAGGAATTGGTGTTACTTACTCAAGATGCTGCAGAAGCGCGCAAGGCCATTTTGCAGGTGGTTGCGCAGCGGCAACTAAGCCTGATTCGCTTGGATCAAGGCGTTAAAAATTTGGAAACACTTTTTCGGGAAATCACGCAAGGCCAATGAAAAGTTTATTCCTCAAAGAAATTTCAGCCTTTTTTGGGAGCCTCACCGGCTACCTGGTCTTGGTGTTGTTTCTGGTGGCCTTGGGCTTGATTGTCTGGGTTTTTCCAGAAACTTCCGTGCTTGATTACGGCTATGCCGATTTGGAATCCCTTTTTCTGTACACCCCCTATGTATTTACCTTTCTGATTCCGGCGATTTCCATGCGCAGCTTGGCCGAAGAGCGACGGGCAGGAACCTGGGAACTGTTGCAGACCTCGCCACTTAGCCTGGTTCAGATCGTCCTAGCCAAGTACCTGGCGCTACTCCTTCTTGTTTTTCTAGCCGTACTGCCCACCTTGGGCTATGCCTATTCCATTTCCCTGTTGGGTAATCCTCCGGGAAATCTGGATTGGGCGGGCTTCTTTGGGAGTTGGCTCGGGCTACTGATGATTGGAGCTACTTTTGCCGCCGTGGGCTTGTTTGCGAGTTCGCTGACTTCCCAACAAGTGGTGGCCTTTGTGCTCGGTGTATTTCTTTGCTTCCTCTTGTATTTTGGATTGACGGCACTAGCTGGCATGGTGCCTGGGGATTGGGCCTATTGGGTGGAGGAACTCAGTTTGAGCTACCATTACGATAGCTTGAGCAGAGGCGTGATTGACAGCAGGGACCTCTTTTTTCTGCTAGGCATGATTTGGATTTTTCTTGGGGCAGCGGTTTTGATTTTGAAGGGAAAATGAAACAGCGCATGTCACATCGTCTCCTTCCACTAGGAATTCTAGGCTTGGGTATCCTCCTTTTCTTTGGATTGGGACAGGTACTTCGGTTTCGAATTGACCTCACTGAAGAAAAGCGCTATTCCCTGCATCCTTCCACACTTCAGCTTTTGGAAGGGATAGATCGTCCCTTGCATGTAGATATTTTGCTTACTGGTGAGGAGCTCCCTGGAGGGATGCGTCGCCTTCAAAAGTCCATTGAGGAGACCGTGCGCACCTTCAATGCTTATTCGGCGGAGAACATTACCGTTTCCTATTTTGATCCTATGGAGGTGACCGACTCCTTGAAGGAAGAGTTTATCTACACGCTTGCCGACTATGGTATTCGCCCGACTAACCTCTTTGTTAATCAGGCTACTGGGCAGCAAGCACAACTAATTTTTCCAGGCATTTTGGTATCGGACGATACTTATGAAACAGGTGCTTTGGTACTCAAAGGAGAGCGAGGCATGTCGGCTGAACAGACCTTGAATGCCTCCATTGAAAATCTTGAATTTGAATTGGCTCAAGCCATACAGAAGTTGCTCTACCCTCAAAAAAGTGCCTTGGCAATGATTATTGGCCATGGAGAACTAGCAGAGGACGATGGCTTTGGGATGGTGGAGGCGCTAGATGGTCGCTACGAACTGTTTAAGGTTCCTTTAGAGCAGGCCAAAAAAGTTGAAGATCTGAGTTCGTTTGCCGCAGTATTCATTTTGGGTCCGGACAGTGCCTATTCCGATCGAGAATTATTCCTCTTGGATCAATACGTGATGGGAGGAGGCAATTTGGTGGTAGCTGCCGAGGGAGCAAATTTGGATTTAAGCCAATTGGCAGGAGAAGGGGCTTTGGCTCTGCCGCAGGAAAATGGATTGGATCGCCTGTTGTTTCGGTACGGGGTTCGTGTCAGCAAGGACCTGATCCAGGATCTGAATTTCGGGGTGATTCCGGTAATGGGAGGGAATTTTGGAAATCAGGAACAACTGGTTCCCATGCCTTGGCCTTACCATTTCCACGCGGGCCGCATGTACCCCCATCCGATCACCAAAGGCTTGGATCAAGTCAATTTTCGATTTGCCAGCAGCCTAGATACCGTAAAGGCCGATGGGGTAAAAAAGACCCCCTTGCTCTTCAGTTCGGAGCGTTCTCGAATCTTACCCTTGCCTCATTTGATTAGCTTAGAAGCATTTCAAGAGCCACCTTTAGAATCTGAATTTGGAATAAAGTACCTGCCACTGGCCTACTTGCTGGAAGGGGAGTTTACTTCCTTGTTCAAAAACCGATTTGTTCCAGCGGAATTTTCAGGCAGTTCGGTGAAGAACAGTGGAAATGGAAAAGTGATTGTGCTCGGGGATGCGTCCCTGTTTCAAAGTCAAATCAACCCAGCAGATCAGGAGCCACTTCCGCTAGGAGAGGACCCGATGGAGCAGACCACCTTTGCCAATAAGCAGTTTTTGGAAAACATCGTGCAGTACCTGACTGACCCGGAAGGCATCATTGCCACGCGTACGAAGGTCTTGCAGATTCGTCCCTTAGACAAGGTGAAGGTCGCTGAGGAGAAGCAATTCTGGCAGCTGATCAACGTGGGAGCACCTGTGCTTTTCTTGGTCTTAATGGGTGGAGTAATTGGCTTGTTGCGGGTGAAACGATTTTCCCGAAGGGCATAAACGAAAATCAGCCAATTATTTGTAACTTTTTTTCTACAATTGAAAGTCAGGTCGGCTGAATTAGCATTTTATTTATAAATTTACCACACTAGAAAAAAACTATACCACCCCTACGATATGAAATTTATTGTTTCTTCCTCCGCCTTGCTCAAGCAGCTTTCTGCCATCAACGGTGTAGTGACCACCAATCCGGTGGTGCCTATTCTGGAAAACTTTCTTTTTGAAATCAAAGGGTCTGTATTGACCATCACTGCTTCGGATCTGCAGACTTCCATGATGACTGAACTTCAGGTGGAAGCCAAGGAAGACGGAAATATTGCGGTACCTGCACGTATTTTGATTGAGACCTTGAAAAACTTGCCTGAGCAGCCGGTAACTTTCAGCATCGATCACGACACCTACGCGGTAGAGATCAGCTCCGACAATGGACGCTACCGTCTTGCGGGTGAAAATGCCACAGACTTTCCAAAAATCCCTACCGTAAGCAACGCCACTACCGTGGATATGTCTACTGAGGTATTGTCTTCAGCCATTGCAAATACCATTTTTGCTACCTCTTCGGACGAACTTCGTCCTGCAATGACCGGGGTGTATATCAACTTGAGTCCAACCAACACTACTTTTGTGGCTACAGATGGTCACCGTTTGGTGCGCTACAGAAGAGTAGATGTGGCCTCCAGCAACGGAGCCAGTTTGATCATCCCTAGAAAAGCCTTGAACCTCTTGAAGACTACTTTGCCTTCAGAGAATGTGCCTGTAGCCGTGGAGTTTAATCAGTCCAATGCCTACTTCAAGTTTTCAAACATCAAGATGATCTGCCGTCTGATTGACGAGCGATTCCCAGATTACGAAAACGTGATTCCAACCGAGAATCCAAACCGCATGAACATCGATCGCTTGGAGTTTTTGGGCTCCTTGAGACGTATTGCCATCTATGCCAATAAGACCACGCACCAGGTACGCTTGAAGTTGACCGGTAGCGAGTTGATGATCTCTGCAGAAGATCTGGACTTTTCCAATGAAGCCAACGAGCGCTTGTCTTGCGACCACGAGGGCGAAGACATCGAGATCGGATTCAACGCCAAGTTCTTGGTAGAAATGTTGAACAACCTTTCTTGCAAAGAAGTAAGCTTGAAATTCTCCGCACCAAACCGTGCAGGTTTGATTTTGCCAGTGACTCAAGATGCCAACGAAGACATCTTGATGTTGGTGATGCCGGTGATGCTCAACAACTACGTATAATCCAAACCACCAACCCTACGAAAAAGCCCGTCTCGCAATACTGCGGGACGGGCTTTTTTATTCCTTTGAGGTCTTTCAGACCTCGAAGGTCTTTTTGTATTTGCAATTTATACTTCAATCTCCATTGGTCTATCAGACCTCGAAGGTTTTAAGTTGAATCCTCAATTCCCCAAGGGGCCACCTTCCTTTTTGGCATCCCGTAGCATTTTGAGGTAGAGACCTTCTACCCGTTCCCTTGCCCAGGGAGTTTTGCGGATAAACTTCAGGCTGGAGGCAATGCTTGGATCGTGCGTAAAGCAGCGAATGGTGATGCGCTCTCCCAGGTCTTCCCAGCCGTAGAACGACACCAGTTGGGCGATCATGTCGGCAAGAGTAACACCGTGGAGGGGATTGTTTGCTTGTGAATCCATTGGAGTAGTTTAGGAGTTCTTGGGTTGAATCAAATCCCAGAGATTTCCATAGAGGTCCGAAAATACGGAAACTATTCCATAGGATTCTTCTGCCGGTTCCCGGATAAAGACGACCCCTTTGGAGCGGTAGTTCTCGTAATCTCTCCAAAAGTTGTCGGTATACAGGAACAAGAAGACGCGTCCTCCCGCTTGGCAACCTACCTGACTGAGTTGGGCTTCGTTGGCAGCCTTGGCCAAGAGCAACTGGCAACTTGAGCCTTTGGGCGCCACGCGCACCCAGCGCTTGGTGTCCGACAAAGGTGTGTCTTCCAACAGGTCGAAGCCTAGCGTCTGCGTGTAGTATTGAATGGCCTCGTCGTAGTCTTTCACCAAAAGGGAAAGTTGTCCAAGTTGTTGGTTCATCGGGTGCAGAAAATGAGCGTCACTTACTTTAAGGCATTGGGTTTTTGCAGTCCTTCAAGGATTTCACGAATGGCAACAATGCTTTCCCACTCTCGATCCTTGTCTCCATGCTCAATGCCCACATGGCCCTTGTAGCCATGGGAAAGGACCAACTTCATCATGCGTTTGTAATCCAAATCCGACTCCTGACCTGCATCGTCCCAGACCTTTGGTTTCAAACTCACTCCAGTAGCCAGAGGCATCAATTCATCCACTCCTCGGTAAGAGTCGTAGGAAACAGGCTTCCCGTCCAAAGTGCTGATGCGGAAGTTGCCAAAATCAGGTAGCGTTCCTGCCAGGGGATGGTTGGCATTTCGGATGGTGTCAGCCAGCCATTTGCCATTGGAGGAGAATCCTCCATGGTTTTCGATTACGATATGGATGCCTGATGGTTCGGCAAAAGTTGCGAGTTGGTGAATGCTGTCACTCACTAGTTTGGAGGCTTCCGCGGCATCTTCAGGGCGGGTAGACCAGGAAATGTCGGAATAGCCATTGACACGTACGGTGTGGCAGCCTAGGAATTTGGCGGCATCGATCCACTTTTTGTGATTTTCCACAGCCTTGCCGCGATTAGCAGCATCGCGAGCGCCGAGCATGCCCTCTCGGTCCACCATGATCAAGACTTGTGTGATGCCTTCGTTGGTGCATCGGGTATTCATTTCCTTCAAGTAGGCTAAATCCTGCGCTTTGTCAAAAAAGAATTGGTTGACATATTCGACCGCATGGATGCCGTGCTTTTTTGCTGTTAGCGCAAAATCCAGGTGATCCAGCTTCTTGGAAAAAAGTAGGGTATTTACGGACCACTCGGCTAGGGAGATCTTAAAGGGGAGGTCTGCACCAGGTCGGGCAAAACTCAAGGAGGGGAGACCAAGTCCTAGGGCCGCGGTAGCAAGTCCTGTGGTTTTGAGAAAATTTCTTCTGCTAGTCATGGGATTAGATTGGGTTTGAAATGATAGAGAGGTTGAGGGCCTATGGGGATTACATCTCCCATCCTGGACGGTACGTTCTGCTCAGGAAGGCGTTGGCCTGTGTATCGTTTGTTATTTGAATTTTTTCGGGGTCAAAATCTATTTTTTTGCCTGTTCTCAGCGCAATGGCTCCCAAGTTGATCGTATCGGTAATGCATTGCGCATGGGTAAAGCTACCGGAAGTTTGCTTTTTTTCAAGCATGGCATCCACCCAAATGTCGGATTTTCGATCTACGGCAGCCGAATTGATGCGTTCTGCATCGCGGCCTTGCATCGCAGATCCTTCTGGGAGCAGCACGGGATTTTCTCCACGAAAGCCTCCCAAGATCTTTCCTTTGCTGCCGACTAGCAGCAGCCCTTCGTCAGGAATGTCTTTTCCTTCCGACTCGAGTTCTTCGCAGGCAAAGGGCTTCATGCCCCCATCGTACCAGAAGAGGTCGAAGGCTGGAAGAGCCGCTTGCTGTGGAAACTTCCATTTGATCATGCAGCTGGCAGGAAAGGCCACCTCGTTTTTTACCCATTGGTAGACCTGATTGACTTCCTCTCGCGTGGTAGTGCCATAGGCTCTGACAGAAACGGGGCTGCGGTCAATGCCCAAGGTTTCAAATAGGGGGAAAAGGCTGTAATGCCCCATGTCGGCGATGGATCCTCCGCCAAACTCGTACCAGCCACGGAATACGTTGTGCGTGTATTGCTTGTGGTAGGGCATGTCTGGAACAGGTCCAAGCCACAAATCCCAATTGAATCCTTCCGGAATTGCTTGCACTTCGCTAGGACGCTTGGCCCATTGCTGCCAGACCGGGCGGTAGGACCAATTGTGAATTTCTTGCAAGTCACCGATCAAGCCTGCATCCATCCAGGCTTTGATCTGTCGGTATTCGGGACGATCCGTCCAGGCAAGGAGGTGGCTGACTACGCCGGTGTCGCTTGCTTTTTGAATGACTTTTCTCCCCTCCAGAAGCCGATTGGCAATGGGCTTGTGTGTGACCACATGTATTTTTTTGCCCATGGCCGCCAGCGCAATCGGCGCGTGGGTATGGTCTGGGGTCATGATTTTGATGGCATCTATGCCTTTTTCCTGATCCAGGAGTTCTCGGTAATCCTCGTAACTCGCACAGCCCTTGTATCGCCCTGAGGGTTTGTTTATGGCGTAGTATTTTTCAACATATTCTTGGCCGATGTCTCTGCCTCCAGGGATGCCGGGCTTTCCTTCCCACCAGGAGGTGTCTCCCAGGGTTTTCCGGATGTCATTGCGGATTCCGTAAGGGGACCAATCGATGTAGTCGGTAGAGAATTTATTCACATCGCATACGGCGACGAGACGGATTTTGGGATTTTTCAATAATTCCCCCATTTCGCGCAGCCCTTGCGTACCGCATCCGATATTGGCAACGGTTAGTTGGTCGGAAGGGGGGACATGTCCCGTACCGGCAATGACGGAGGAGGGGACGATGGAGATGGTGGCCGCGATCGTGGCCGCGGAACTAATAAATTCTCGGCGATTGAGTTTATCGGTTGGAGACATACCTGGTTCTGAAAAGTTGGAACTTTAAATTAAACAAAACCAGGGATTTAAGAAGGAGCCGGTTGGAAATTTACACCAAAGGGTGAAAATTCAACTCTGGATTCCCAGCTTAGGTATGCCTTACCTCACCTCAAACACAGCCGATTCCCAAGGGCCTAGGACCAGGTCGATGTGCGCACCTTGGGCATCCACGCGAAGTTGGGTGGTTTTCTTGCCAAATAGAACTTCTTGAATTTCCCGATTTCCTGGTTTCAGGTTCCAGGCTTTCAAGAGTTCAGGAGACAGGTGGAGGACGGTATTCACTGATTGCGCTGCATCAAAATTGGTCATGACGAGCAACTTCTGCTCTTCATCCCAGCGGGCGTAAGCGAAGGTTTTGTCGGTATAGGCTGGGTTTTTGGACCTGTTATAGCGGTGTAGATCCTGATAGGCCCCCATCAGCGCGGAACTGCCACGCGTGAAGTTGAGTACCTCCGAATAGTAGTTGCGCAGCGCTTTTTCGTTATCCGAGAGCTGCCCTCCGTCAAACTTTCCTCCATTGACCCACTTCTGGTGCTGAGGAACGCCAATGTAATCAAACATGGAAGTGCGGCTAGGCTGGCCAAAGCCGGCCATCTCTGCACCTGGCTCACCCACTTCCTGACCAAAGTAAATCATCGTCGGTGCCGTCGTGCTTGTAGCGGACACGACCATGGCAGGCAGGGCCTTCCAAGGGTTGCCCGCAAATTCCGGACTTGCGATGCGCTGCTCGTCGTGGTTTTCTAGGAAGTGCAGCATGTGGTGCTCCACATCGGATAGCCCTTCAAGGATAGGTACCAGATTATCGGTAGATCCATGGCCTTGCATGATGTGCTTGAGTGTATCGTACAACTCTACCTTGTCGTAGAGGTAGTCCATCTTACCCTTGTGGATGTAGTCGCGGTAGAGGCTTGGATTGTATACCTCCGCCAACAAAAAGGCATTGGGATTTGTCTTTTTGATGTGGGAGTTGAGGTAGGACCAAAACTCCACAGGCACCATTTCCGCCATATCGAAGCGGAAGCCATCGACCCCCTTGCTCAACCAAAATTGCGTGATGTCTTTAAACTTGATCCAGGAATCCGGTACTTCTTTCCCTTTCCAAAAGTCGTAATGCGCTTGGATATCCAATGTGGAGGCTTCCTGAGGAAGGGCTACAAAGTCCTTGACACCTTCGGGGCTAACCCCATAATTTACCTTGACGGTCTCGTACCAATCGTAAAAGTCAGGCTGGGCGAGTCGGGAACCATTGCCGGTCCACTTGGCAGGAAATTCCTCAAACTTTCCATCGCTCAAGGGATGTGCTGCTCCACCCAAAGGCTGGTAGCCATTTTTGGGAGCAGGTACTTGGAAGGCCTTGCCCGGCAGGTAGTAGAAGTTGTTGTTTTTCGCGTAAGTCAGATTGGTATCGTCCTTCTCACCAAAGTCTAGGACGCCCGCTGGGTTGTTTTTTCCTTCGTAATAACGGGACACATGGTTGGGAACGATGTCGATGATCACCTTCATGCCTTGCTTGTGGGTGCGAGCAATGAGTGCTTCAAACTCTTCCATTCTGCGCGTCACGTCTACCGCCAAGTCTGGGTTGACCTGGTAGTAATCCCGCACCGCGTAAGGAGAGCCTGCTCGACCTTTGATTACATCTGGATCGTCTGAGGTAAGGCCGATTTCTGGGAAATCTCCAATCACCCCATGGTGGGGAACCCCGGTGTACCAGATGTGGGACACGCCCAATTTTTTGATTTCCGCCAAGGCGGTATCCGTGAAGTCGTTAAACTTTCCTACTCCATTTTGTTCTTTAGTGCCCCAAGGAATGTTGCTGGTATTCGTATTCCCGAAGAGTCGAGTAAAGACCTGATAAACGATAATTTTCTTGGGCGGCATGGCGATTGGATCTGCAGGTTTGGGAGTTTGGCTGGAAAATAGGGTCAAGGCCAAGAGGGCAGGGAGGACTATTTTTTTCATCAACTTATCGAGTCAGGCGGTACAATAAAATTGTATTTCGTTTGATCAAGGCAGGGAATTGCTTCATGTTGATGGTTTCTCCAGGAGCATGAGCACCTGAACCGGAAGCTCCTAGTCCATCCAAACTATCCATAAAGGAAGCTACAAAAGAGATGTCTCCAGCACCACGGCTACCCGGATCTCCTGGCTTCACGGGACCATAGCCCAGGTCTTGGCTGATTTGACTTAGCGTTTCGGCTAGGGCATAGTTGCCAGGGGTAGGCTCCATGGAAGGAAGGCCATCGGAGAAGGTGATTTCAGCATCGGTTTGGTGCAGGTTGTTGGCGACGATTTCACGCATTTTGACGCGCGCCGCTTCTTTTTGTGCTTCACCCAAAAACCGTAAATCTCCAGTGACGATGGTTTCACGTGCCACAATATTGGTTTTCCCAAGGGAACTGCCGGCACCAGTACTTGAGTTGATATTCACATCCGATCCGCCGACGATTTGGCCTGGGTTGAAGGTTAAGTACTTTTCCCCTGCGAGGGCTTCACGAAATTCATTTAGGATTCGTGCCGCTTCGTAGATGGCTCCATAGCCTGCATTTTGGCCAAAGACTCCACTGGAGTGGCCTTGTTTTCCTGTGGTTTTCAAGGTCCAACCTGAGGCTCCTCGGCGAGCCACAGTAGCTCCACCAAAACCTTGAGCGGTCTCGTAGGCCAAGGCAAGGTCATGCATTTTGGCTCTGGCGATGAAATCCTGTCTGGATAAGGTTCCATTTCCTGTACTTTCCTCGTCTCCATTGAAGTACACGGTGATGGTTCGGTCTTCCAAGAGACCCAGTTCATGCATGGCCTTGAGGCTGGCCAGCACGAGTACATCGCCACCCTTCATGTCGTTGGCTCCTTGGCCCGTGGCCGTGCTGTCATTGAGCCAAGTGAAGGGGGTAAAGGGCATGTCTTTTTCAAACACGGTATCTAGGTGACCGATTAGAAATAATTTCTTGCCTTTTGTTCCCTTTCTGGTAGCCACAAAATGTCCTGCACGCTTTACTTCCGCAGGGACATCTACCCACTCGGTTTGAAATCCGATTTTTTGAAATTCCCGCTCAAAAACGCGACCCACTTCTCGCACACCTTCCAGGTTGAGTGAACCTGAATTGATGTTGATAACCTCCTCCAAGAGTTGCACGGTCTCTTGGTAGTTTTTGTCGATGCGCTCGATCAATTTTTTCTCATCCTTGCTCAATTGCTGCTGGGCGAAGGAAAAGAATGGCATGGATACCAGGAGAAGGGCGAAAAAAAAGCGTTTCATGGGATGGAAATTAGGGGGACTTGTGAAGGACTAAAGTTAGTAAACCGAGAGAGAATTGCCAGAAGGAATGTGGTAGACAGGGAGGTCTGGGACATGAATTTGCAACCAGTTTTTTACAAATTCTGAGCCTCCTTCTTCGCTGGCTGAGTGGCCGATCTCGACCATGGAAAGTTTCATACCGAGTTCATTGGCTGTCTTGACGTATTCGGGAGTTTCCCACTCGTTGGATTCCCCGCAGATCAGTACATCCGGTCGGTGCTCTTGGATTCGGGTGATTTGGGTTTTTCCTCCCACGGCTCCAGGAAGGAGAAGTACCTTGGAGACCGGTTGGTTCAGGTCCCCCACATAGCGCATAGCCGGCACCTGCATTCGGGTTTTGATGTGGTCGATGACCGCCTTCAAATGGGTAGTAGGAATCTGCAAAATCGGGCTTCCGGGCGTATAGTATTCCTTCCATCCGAGTTCCTCTACTACCCCGATCCGCACTCCATCGTCTTGCATGCGGTGCACGTAGTCGTGATTTCTCCAGATGGTGATCTGATGCTTGGCCAGTAGGTCGTATTTACCACGAAAAACAGGGTCATTTTGCAGGTAGTCGGTTTCGTCCTGACCCGAGTAAAAGGTCGGTTCGTGGGGAATAATCAGGTTGGCCTTCAACTCTACCGCCTTTTTGATGATCTCGATGCTGGGAAACATGGTGGTGACGATCCCAGTGACTACGGTATCTCTGGAACCAATCTTGATCGTATCCACCGTCTGGGCAAAGGGAGCCTTGGGTACTTGGAAGATAAATAAGTCCATGATCTCGCCTACGGTCCAGGATTTTTGGATGGGGCTAGCCCAACCCGAAAAGGGATTGGCAAGGAGGCCCGCACCGAGGAGGGCTCCCGATTGTAGGAGGAATTGCCGACGAGGGGTTGATTTTTTCATGTCAAAGAAAAATTGAAGGTTGGTTTGGATCGCAGTAGTTGGGATTACTCGACGGTTACATCGGTCAGCCAGATGAAGCGCTTGCCTGCGGCATCCTTGTGTTCCAAACTGAGTTGAATCGGGCCAAAGGCTACCGCATTTCCCCAGGTCCAGGTACGTCCTTCGGGAGCATTCCCTTTGCGGAAGGTCCATTCCAGGATTTGATGCTCCTTGTTCAAGTACAAATCGTAGGCATCTCCTGGCGTATATCCGCCCTCGGCGCCGTAGAGAATGCTGAGTTTGGTGGAGGGGAGGCCCTGAATCGGGGAGGTCGCGTTTTCGAGTACCTCGTAGGTGTATCCTTTGTCCCAAGCAAGTTGGAAGGGCATCATGGCCCAGTACTTATCGTTGATAAAGGCACCGTCTTTTTCCGGCAAGGAATCGGCTGTGAGGCTGTAGGTAAAACTGGTGTCTGTGTCAGCGAATGACACGGTACTGTCTTGGATATTCCACTTCCAGGTTCGGGAGGCGACGGTCACTGAGTCACGCTGTACATTCCAGGTGTAACCTATGGATTTTACCTGGTCCCAGTTTTCAAAGCCATAGGCCTTCGCCACTTGCATGGGTAGGGTGTCAGGCAGAGGTTCCTTTTGCTGGCAAGCAAAAACCAGAGTGAGGAGAAGGATGGGGAGGAATCGAAGTTTTTTCATAGCTGGAGCTTGTTGATACGTGTGTTTATTTGGATGGGGAGGTAGCTGCCCATTTTCTTAATTTTTTAAGTTCAAGCCGTTGGGTCAAGGGTTTAAGGAAAAAGAGCATCCGGTTGATAAGAACCAAGCTTTTAAATAGGACCGAAGGAAAAATCTTCTTTTTGCCTTTTGCTGCTCCGGTCAACATACTTTTTGCCACCTCTCCTGGACTTTGGATGGGAAAGGCACGGGGAATATTGGGTCCTGCTGCCTCAAAGAATGCGGTCGCGGTGGCGATTGGGAAGACTAGCGTGAGCCAATCCCCATCTCCTTCTGCCCAGAGGCAATCGGCCCATTGGAGGAGCGCAGCCTTGGTGCTGCTGTACAGGCTGTAGCCTGGGATAGCCCAGTAGGCGATGGCCGAACAAGTGATCACATGACGGAGCGGATGCATTGGATAGCATTGCTTCAGCGCCAGTCCCAACTGGATCGGGGAGTGCACATTCAACTGAAAGAGTTGTTCCATTTTTGCCCAGTCCTGGTCAGCGGCGGGGGCATAACTGGCTTTTCCTGCATTGGCAAAGCAAAAATCCACACCCTTCCAGTGGCTTTGGATCCACTCGAGGACAGGAGCATTTCCTTCTTTTTGACTCAAGTCAGTCAGTACTAAACCTTCGATATCGGGGAATTCCTCCCGAAGGCGGCCGAGGTGCTCAGGTAGGTAATCTACCACCAAAAGATTTTTGGTATGTGGATAGAGTTGCCTGACCAACTCCAATCCAATGCCTGATCCGGCTCCAGTCACGATTACGCGCGCGTCTTTGTAGTACTTCATGCTGGTATGCTTGGTTTGGGAAAAGTGAGGGTAAAGTGACTCACCTTCAGGGCGAGTAGGGGCTTGATGCCTCGGATGTCTGGAAAAAGTTGGGGATCTACCTCCACGTCCTGAATACGCGCCAATTTTCCCCAACCCTTACCTTCTGGCTGGGTGAATAGCACTTGCCCGGCTAATTCTTGACGCAGTTGAATGGGAAGTAGCGCCGTGCTCATCGGAAACGAGATGCCCCCGGAGCGAATGCTCGCCCGGAATACTGGTTTCCCATTCAGGGAAACTTCCACCTGGTCTAGCCCTTTTTCTTTATGCCAGTGGAAGTCGGCTGTTTCCTTCGGGATGGCCCAGTTGGCCCGTCCATTCGCCGTGCTTGCCTCTGAGTCCACGAAGATGGTGGTGATGGACTGCAATTTTTCTTTCCCAAATTTTCCGGGAATAAACAGGAGTTCCCGGTAAGGGCCCACAGGGGATTCTTGGTAGTCTACGATCATCACGTAACCAAATCCACCTTTGAATTTGCCTCGCAGGTGTTCAGGCAAGTTGCCTGCTTGCTCTACCCAATCTTTTTTGAAACGAAAAAGAAGGATGATGCCTTCTCCCCGCAGGGTCCAAGGCGCTGGAACGGGTGTAAAGGTGGTGGTAGACTTAGGCATAGGGAGAAGGGCTGATCGCGGTCCAGCCCCCATCAATGATGAGGGTTTGGCCGGTGATGTGTCTTGCGGCATCGGAAAGCAAAAAACTAGCAGCCTCGGCGATGTCTTCCGGAAATGCAGGTCGTGCCATGGGGGTGAGTTTGGACCAGGTATCCACATAGTTGGGGTCTGCCGTGGTCCGCTCGGTGAGGGTTGCTCCAGGCGCAATGGTATTGATGCGGATGCCAAGAGGGGCGAGTTCCAGGACGAGGTTTTTGGCCAACATTTCAATGGCTGCCTTGCTCATGGCATAGGCGGCCAGATTCTCATGACTCTGGTGAGCGGTCACCGAAGAGGTGAATAGTATCGAGCCCCCTTGAACCTGATTTTTCATGACTTGAGCCACTGCCTGGGTGAGGAAGAAGGTGCCGGCTTGGTTGACGCGAGTCACCTCCATAAAATCATCTCGGGAATAATCGAGAAAATTGCCAAAAAGGGTGATTCCTGCATTGCAGACCAACTGGTCGATGTGCCCAAAATTCTGGAGGGCGAGGGACACAAGTTCAGCAATGACTTCCGGGTTGGCCGCATCTCCCGAACAGCCGATGACGGACCCTTTTTTCAGCCGGGAAAGGCTGGCGACGGCCTCTTGGGTCAGACTTTTTTCCCGATCATTGAGGAGCACCTGAGTTCCATTTTCCACCAATTTCCGGGCAATGGCTAAGCCAATGCCTTGTCCTGCTCCAGTAATGATTGCTACCTTGTTCATGGCACTTGTTTGATAAATAGGTGTGGGCTCGGTGGAAATTTCCTCTCGAACTCAAAAAATTAATGAGAATCTCTTTTTACTTCGGGTCCCGAACTGCCTTGTAGAAAATCAAAATCTACCCCTTCGTGGGCCTGGTTGACCTTGTCCAAAAACAAGTTGACATAACCCCGATCGTAAGGAAGGGGGCTAGGCTGAAATGCTGCTTGTCGCCTTGCCATCTCCTCATCTGAAATCAACAGATTCAGGCTACGTTTGGGTACATCCAAGGCGATCAAGTCTCTGTTTTGTACGAGGGCAAGAGGGCCTCCAATGGCGGATTCTGGAGAGACGTGTAGGACCACGGTGCCGAAGCCTGTGCCGCTCATGCGTCCATCTGAAATTCGAACCATGTCTTTGACCCCTTTTTCCAAAAGTTTTTTGGGAAGGCCCATGTTGCCCACCTCGGGCATGCCGGGATAGCCTTTGGGACCTACTTTTTTCAAGACCATCACGCAGGTCTCGTCAATGTCTAGGTTGGGATCGTCTACTCGTGCTTTGTAGTCGTCAATATCCTCAAAGACCACCGCTCGACCTGTATGGGTCAGCAGGCTAGGGCTGGCAGCCGATGGTTTCAGCACGGCTCCATTGGGGCAAAGATTGCCTTTCAGTACGGCGATGCCAGACTCCGGTTTGATGGGTTTTTCGAATGTGCCAATCAGGTTCCTGTCCCAGCATTCCGCCTTGGCTATATTTTCGCCCAGGGTCTTGCCATTGACGGTGATGGCATCGGTATGGAGGTGCTTTTCGATCTCCTTCATGACCGCAGGTAGTCCACCAGCATAGAATAGGTCCTCTACCCAATGCTCACCAGAAGGCTGCACATTGGCAATGAGTGGAATTCGAGAAGAAAATTCATCAAAGTCTGCAAGGTCCAAAGGCACGCCGATTCGTTTGGCGATGGCAATCAGGTGTAGGATGTAATTGGTGGATCCTCCCACGGCTGCGTTGACCATGATGGAATTCTCAAAGGCTTTTCGGGTAAGGATCTTGTCCATGGTCAGGTCTTCCTTGACCATCTCCACGATGCGCATGCCGGCAAGGTGAGCCATTACTTTGCGACGGGAATCCGCCGCAGGGATGGTGGCATTGTCTGGTAGCGCGAGTCCAAGCGCTTCGACCATAGCCGCCATGGTGGAGGCAGTACCCATGGGGGCACAGTGGCCTACAGATCGGGACATGGCCGCTTCGGCTTCGATAAATTCTTCTTGGGAAAGTTTACCGAGTTTGAAATCCTCAGCAAAGCGCCAGATGTCAGAGGTGCCGATTTTTTTTCCTTTAAATCGACCAGCCAACATGGGTCCCCCAGAGAGTACAAGTGTAGGAAGGTTGACCGAGGCGGCACCCATTACCAAGGAGGGTGTAGTCTTGTCGCAGCCACACATCAGGATGACTCCATCCATGGGGTTGGCGCGGATGCTTTCTTCCACGTCCATGGAGGCGAGGTTGCGAAAAAGCATGGCGGTGGGTTTGATTGAGCATTCACCCAGGGACATGACCGGAAACTCCAGGGGAAATCCTCCTGCCTCCCAGATTCCCCGCTTGAGGGCCTCTGCCAAATCTCGGAAATGGGCATTGCAGGGAGTCAATTCAGACCAGGTGTTGCATATCCCAATGACTGGCTTTTCGCCGGTAAAAAGGTGGTGGGGAAGCCCTTGGTTTTTCATCCAGGACCGGTAGATGAATCCATCTTTTCCGGTTCTACCGTACCATTCCTGGCTGCGGAGTTTTTTCTTGGACATATCGATTTTGGGTTTAAAGAATTGGCCAAGAAGTTACCAAAAAATCCTACAAAAGGATAGAAATAGGTGTCAGAAATAAAAAATCCCCTTGACTTTTTGGTCAAGGGGATCTGAAAATCAGGGTTCGAGTGGAGTTAATCAATGCGGGTGATTTTGGCACCCAGCGCATTGAGGCGCTCGTCGATGTTTTGGTAGCCGCGGTCGATTTGTTCGATGTTGTCGATGACAGAAGTGCCGTTGGCAGACAGGGCTGCAATCAAAAGAGATACCCCTGCACGAATGTCAGGAGAGGTCATCTTGATGCCACGAAGTGCGTACTTGCGGTCCAATCCGATCACTGTAGCGCGGTGTGGATCACAGAGGATGATCTGTGCACCCATGTCGATCAACTTGTCCACGAAGAACAAGCGGGATTCAAACATTTTTTGGTGTACAAGCACGGTTCCCTTCGCTTGAGTGGCTGTTACCAAGATGATGGACAGGAGGTCAGGGGTGAACCCAGGCCAGATCTGATCTGCCACCGTGAGGATGGAGCCATCGATAAAGGTTTCGATTTCGTAGTGTTGTTGTGCGGGTACAAAGATGTCATCTCCTCTAAATTCCAACTGGATGCCCATGCGTCGGAAGGTATCCGGGATGATGCCCAAGCGGTGGATTTGACAATCTTTGATGGTGATTTCAGACTGGGTCATGGCGGCCATCCCGATGAAGGAACCGATCTCGATCATGTCTGGAAGCAGCGTATGGGTAGTCCCTCCAAGGGTCTTTACCCCTTCGATGTGGAGGAGGTTAGATCCCACTCCAGTGATGTTGGCACCCATGCGGTTGAGCATGTCGCAGAGTTGCTGCAAATACGGTTCGCAGGCTGCGTTGTAGATGGTGGTCTTGCCTTCGGCCATCACTGCGGCCATCACGATGTTGGCGGTACCGGTTACGGATGCCTCATCCAAAAGCATGTAGGTGCCTTTGAGGTTTTTACCATCGATGTGGAAGATCTCATTTTTTGCATCGTAGTGAAACTCGGCGCCTAGCTTTTGAAAGCCAAAGAAGTGGGTGTCCATGCGTCGGCGGCCAATCTTGTCTCCTCCTGGCTTGGATAGTTTGCCCGTACCAAAGCGAGTCAATAAGGGACCAAGAATCATCACCGATCCACGAAGCGCGGAGGCCTTGTTGAGAAAATCTTGGGTCTCGAGGTAATCAATGTTGACTTCATCCGCCTGGAAGGTGTAGGATTCAGGTGCTAGTTTCTGCACCTTCACGCCCATGTCAGAGAGTAGCTCGATGAGCTTGTTGACATCGCGGATGTTAGGAATTTTGTGGATGGTGACCTTCTCAGAGGTCAAGAGCACGGCACAAAGAATCTGCAATGCTTCGTTTTTTGCACCCTGAGGAATAATCTCCCCCTTGAGGCGGTGCCCACCTTCTACTCTAAAAGATGCCATGTGCTTATCTTCGTTTTTTGTGGCTTGGGCGGAATTTCTTTCCGTGGTTGTTGTTTTTCTTTTTGGAATGCTCCTCCTCGATGTGAGGAATTTTGAAATCTCTGCGGGTGTTGGATTCAAAGAGGGCATTTTCTCGTACTTTTTCCAAATCGATGTGGAGCTTGCCTTTGGAGAGGGTCTTGTTATCATCAAGGATGATGCCGTCGTCAAAATTGTCACGATTCCAGGTAGAGTGGAAGCTTCGCATCAGCTGTCCGATGTAGATAATCGCGTTTTCCTGCTCTTCGTCATTTTCGATTTCGATGGCTTTTTCGATCAGCTTTTCGATATTTCTCCCGTAGTGCTTAAACTTGATTTGCCCTTTTGGGTAGCCTACAGGCTGTGGTTTTTTGCCCAAAAGTTCTTTTTCGGGCATGGGAAATGGCCCGTCAATATCCAAGGTAAAGTTGGACATGATGTATAAGTCATCCCAAAGTTTCTGGTCATTTTCCTGCTTTACGCTAGGATTGAGTTGTTTGATGATCTCTACGATCGTGTAAGCGCTTTGCGTACGACGTTCGCGATCTTCAATCCCGGTCACATGCCGTACCAGTTGTTGGATATTCTTTCCGTATTCTTTCAAAATAAGTTGTTGTTTTTCTAGATCCTTAGGCTCCATGAATTCTCCTCTTTTTTAGCCTTGTAAAAGGTAACAAAAAATCACCACTAATAAGGAGAATAGGTGATTAGTCTATAATTCTAAGTTTGGCAAAACTAAGCAATAAAGTTTTCTCCCCAAAATGTTCAAATTGAATGCTTGCCTTTTTGTTAAGTCCTTCGGTTTCAATTTTTTGAACCTTACCAAAGCCAAATTTAGGATGCTCCACCAATTGCCCTTCCTTGAGTCCATTCGTATTGCTGGGTTTGAAGTCTGGGCTGGGGGTGTGCACATTCATGGCGGTAGGTAGCCGCGTCTCGGGTTGTTTTTTGATGCCAATAAATCCTGCAGCCCCGGTAGGGCCGTCTTTACGAAAGGCTCCTGGCATATCCCGAGTTGCGGAAAGGCGCTTGGTGACCTTGAGCATGGCGGGATTGACTTCCTCCAAAAACCGGCTGGGCTCGCAATTGAGCAAGCGTCCAAAACGGTAGCGGGTGAGTGCATAGCTGAGGTACAGTTTTTCCATGGCACGGGTGGAGGCCACATAAAAGAGCCTGCGCTCTTCTTCCAAGTCTTCCCGACTCTGCATCATCATCTGGGAGGGAAAAAGATCTTCTTCCATGCCAACTACAAATACTTGTTTAAATTCCAATCCTTTGGAGGCATGGATGGTCATCAGGGTGATGGCATCGGTTTGGCTTTTGTCCTGATCGTTGTCGGTGAGTAGGGCGATTTCTTGGAGAAAGGCACCCAAACTCTTGTCCTCGTTTTCGGGGTTGTCCACGTACTCCTTGATCGCATTCAGCAATTCCTGCACGTTTTCGTAGCGGTTGAGCCCTTCGATGGTCTTGTCTTCGTAGAGTTCACGAAGCAATCCACTTTGTTTGGCTACCGAACTCGCTGCTTCGAAAGCGTCCTTGCGTTCGATTTCGATTTGGAAAGCCTTGATCATCGTCGAAAAGTCATCCACAGACACCCCTGCACGTCCCCCTAGGAAGCTGTGCGCATTTTGCACCACATCCCAGAGGGGAATGTCGTGTTCGTAGGCAGAAACGAGGATTTTTTCGACTGAACTATCTCCAATCCCTCTTTTGGGGTAGTTGATGATGCGTTTGAAGGCCTCTTCGTCGGCCGGGTTGACGGCAAAGCGGAGGTAGGCCATGAGGTCCTTGATCTCTTTTCGTTGGTAGAAAGAGAGTCCTCCAACGATTTTGTAGGTCAAGTTGAGTTTTCGCAAAGCCTCCTCCATGGATCTTGACTGGGAGTTGGTGCGGTAGAGAATCGCAAAATCGCTATTGCTGAGTTGCTTGTTATTTTTCTCCTCAAAAATGGTGTTAGCCACGATTCGTCCCTCCTCATTATCGGAGGATGCTTTGAATAGTTCGATGAGGTCTCCCTCGGGGTTGGAGGTCCATACCACCTTTTTGAGTTGGGCCTTGTTCTTGTCAATGATGGAGTTGGCCGCTTCCACGATAGTCTTGGTGGAGCGGTAGTTTTGCTCCAGTTTCACCACAAACAAGTCCGGATAGTCTTTCTCGAAATTCAGGATGTTTTGAATATCCGCTCCGCGAAAAGCATAGATACTTTGGGCATCGTCACCTACCACGCAGATGTTTTGGTGCACTGCCGCCAGTTTTTTGGTGATTAGGTATTGGGAAATGTTGGTATCCTGAAACTCGTCCACCATCACGTATTTGAAGCGCTGCTGGTACTTGTTGAGTACTTCGAGGTGATCCCGGAAGAGCACGTTGGTATTGAAGAGTAGGTCGTCAAAGTCCATGGCTCCGGCTTTGAACAATCTTTCTTGGTAGCGCTGGTAAATTTCCCCCATCCGAGGGCGAAGGGCTGCTTCGTCGTCCGCCTTCACAAAGGGGTCGTTTTGGTAGGTTTGCCAGGAGATGAGCCTGTTTTTTGCTCCAGAAATTCGGGATAGGACCACACTAGGCTTGTATACTTTGTCGTCGAGGCGGAGTTCCTTCACCAAAGTTCGGATCAGGGATTTGGAGTCATCGGTATCGTAGATGGTGAAGTTGGAGGGATAGCCGAGTTTGTCGGCTTCTACCCGCAAGATTTTAGCAAAAACGGAGTGAAAGGTACCCATCCAGGTATTCCGAGCCTCTAGGCCTGCCAACTTTTCAATGCGGTGCTTCATCTCGCTCGCCGCCTTGTTGGTAAAAGTGAGCGACAGGATGTTGAAGGCATCCACCCCTTTGGCATAGATGAGGTGGGCAATGCGGTAAGTGAGCACCCGCGTCTTGCCAGATCCTGCACCCGCAATGATCATCACAGGGCCGTCTGTATGTTCTACAGCTTGTTGTTGTTCGGAATTGAGTTCCTTGAGGTAATCCATTTGTGTAGGTTCAAGTAGCAAGATAAAAGTAGCAAGACTCCAAGCCATTACCCATCTATAAAGCCTTAATCTGTAAGTAAACTAGTTTGTTCAATTGCTTCCAGTTCGAACTTGTGCTCTAAAATTAGAGGAAGCCCATTCTCGCACTAGAAACCTGCGGGCTTACACCCTCCAGCGCTTGTGGCTCCAGAGGTACAAGTCCGGCTGGAAGTGGATATTTGCTTCCAATCGCGCGCAGAAAGCATCCGTGATGCTATGCTCTGGGTGCCCATCGTAAGGTCCTTTTGCGAGGAGCTCGTAGGTAGCCTGGTAACGGCCTCTGCCAAGTTTGGATATTTCCCCAAAGTACACGGGAAGGTCCATGCTTTTGGCGATGTGTTCCGCTCCTTCAAAGAAGTATGCGGGTCGGTTTAGAAAAGGGCGCTGGTAACGCGTGGTTCGTCGATTGGGTCGCTGATCCGCTGCAAGTTGGACTACACGGAGATCGGAGGTAAGGGTTTTGACGGTTTCGCGAAACTCATTTTTCTCCGTGATTGTATTCCCAAATCGAGTCCGCGCCTGGTACATGAGTTCGTTGAAAAAAGGGCTGTTGATTTTTAAATAGACCCCCTCAGAAGGCACCTTGCTGAGTACAGCCGCTTGCTGCAGGCCTAGTTCCCAATTGAAAAAATGGCCCGCGAGCAGGAGTACACTTTTTCCGTTTTTGACCTCCTGATCTAGAAAACCTTGATTGGTGATAGTAAATCTTCGGGCCAGTTCCTCCTTGGAAATGGTGAGGGACTTGATGGTTTCGGCGATAGAGTCCGTGAAATTTCGATAAAAGCGATTGCGGATGGCTTTGCGCTCTTTTGCGGATTTTTCGGGAAAGGCATGGAGCAGGTTTTCGTCGATCACTTTTTTGCGGTAGCGAATCACATACCTAGCGATGAGGTAGAGAAAATCAGTGAATAGGTACAAAATCCCTAGGGGTAGCCGGGAAAATAGGCGAAAGAAAAACATGCGCTTGCGGTGGTGTGGGGTAACTTGCCTGATTGGGGGCAAAAGCTGTTACAAAATAAAGGAAAAGCGGGGAAATAGGAGGGGAATTTAGGTATAATTTGATGCATTGCGTACTTTTGAACTATGTCGGAAGTTCAGCGAAGGAAATATTCTCAGGAAGAGCGATCTGTGGTCTTTGATGGGGAATTTATGCCCCACATTGATTCCATGTACAACTTTGCTTTTCGACTGACTTTCGACGAAGACGATGCCAAGGATTTGGTGCAGGATACCTACATGAAGGCTTTTCGCTTCATCAATTCCTTTGAGCAGGGCACCAATGCGAAGGCTTGGCTTTTCCGCATTCTCAAAAATAGCTTCATCAACGATTACCGGAAGAAGAGTAAGAAACCGGCTACGGTGGACTACCAGGAAGTAGAAACTTTCTACAACTCTGATGACGTGGACTACCAAAGCACGAGCGACCTCCGAGCGGAGTCGGTCAAGGACATGTTGGGGGATGAGATCTCCAATGCCTTGAACGGCTTGGCGGTAGATTTTCGGACCGTCATTATTTTGGCGGATTTGGAGGGCTTCACTTACGAAGAGATGGCAAAAATTTTAGATATTCCCATCGGTACCGTGCGCTCTAGGCTGCATCGGGCTAGGAATCTCTTGAAAGATACATTAAAAGGCTACGCCCAATCGATGGGATACGGCAGGGACGAAGAGGAGGACTAAACGATTAGCTATGGAAAATACAGACGCATCATCCCCAGAGCGGAAATTGCAGTGCAGCGATGTAGGCAAGTGCTTTCAGCTCCTTGAGCGCATCCTGGACGGAGAGCTCGTGGAGGGTGGCAACGAAATGCTTCAAGAAAAGCTGGACCAATGCCAACCCTGCTTTGCGCATTTTCATTTGGAGCAAGCCATTCGAGAGGTGCTCAAAACCAAATGCACCAAACAACCTTTACCTGATAAACTGGCGGAGTCCATCCGTCAAATGATTCAAGACGCACGATGAGTATTTCTTCCGGCAAAGCCATTATTTTTTCCGCTCCCTCGGGATCTGGAAAGACTTCCCTAGTCAAGCACTTGATGCAGCATGTTCCCCACCTGGGCTTTTCGATCTCTGCCTGTACCCGAGATCGACGAGGTAGACATGAGGTCCATGGACGGGATTACTATTTTTTAAGTATCGATGAGTTCAAACAAAAGATTGACCAGGATGCCTTTGTGGAGTGGGAGGAAGTGTATGCGGGCAATTTTTATGGCACCTTGAAAGAAGAGGTGCATCGGATTTGGAAGGAAGGGAAAGCAGTCATTTTTGATGTGGATGTCAAAGGTGGACTGGCCCTGAAGAAATATTTTGGAGAGCAGGCCTTGGCAATTTTTGTGAAGGTTCCTTCCTTGGAAGTATTGGAATCGAGGCTAAATGATCGAGGTACCGAATCGGAAGAATCGCTTTCTCGGAGAATCTACAAAGCCAAGTTCGAGATGACATTCGAGCCGCAGTTTGATGTGACCGTTCTCAACGATGATTTTGCCAAATCTTCAGCTGAGACAGTTGATTTAGTGAACACTTTTTTGAAGGCCTAAGCATGAAAATAGGGCTGTACTTCGGTAGTTTCAATCCCATACATGTGGGACACCTGATTATCGCCCAGACGCTCTTTCAACGTGGTGGTCTAGACCAAGTTTGGTTTGTAGTCAGTCCGCAAAACCCCTTCAAAAAACAAGAATCGCTTGCGCATGAGCATGATCGTCTCCGAATGGTGGAACTTGCTATCGATGATAATTTTCAGTTTAGGGCTTCTGACGTAGAGTTTCGAATGCCGCGACCCAGCTACACCATCGATACACTGACCTACCTGAGCGATAAGTACCCCCAGCATCAATTTTCCTTGTTTCTGGGCTCGGACAACCTCAGCCATTTCCATAAGTGGAAGAATCACCATGCCATCTTGGACAACTACCCTATCTTGGTGTATCCGCGACCGGGGGAAGTTAAAACGCTGGATCATCCCGGAGTAAGCTATTTAGACGCTCCTCTGCTAGACATTTCGGCCACCTTCATTCGGCAATCCATTCAGGAGGGATTGTCAGTTCGGTACCTCCTTCCAGAGCGAGTGGAGCAGTATATTACCGACAAAAAATTGTACGAGTAGATAATTCCCTTCCCGCAGATTTCATGGAAAAATTCCGCAGATCAAAAGAAATAAATCAGCGGAGTTTTTTCTGTTTAGATCAGCGAAAAAAAAATGAAAGTCTCGCAAAGAGGCAAAGACGCGAAGGGAAAGCTCCTTTCTGCGATGCTGTGGGACAAGCTTTACGCCCTTGCGCCTTAGCGAGATAAAAAAAGGAAGAATGATACCCCTTTATGTGCCATTTCCGGCCACAGGCTATATTTGATTTCGCTCCTCTGGAGCTCTGGTTTTATTTTTCACAGCAGTTTCTATTACATTTTGCCCCCGCTGGGGGCAAGGAAAAAAAATTCTAAAATCAGGAAACTTCTTACTTTTTTTTAATGAGGTAGTTTGGCTGAAATGCGATTTTTTGCTCCGGAGGAGCAACAGGTTAATAGCTAGAAATATAGGTGAAATTCGTTCGCTCCAGAGGAGCGACATATCCTATTTTTATTAGTGTCTCTGCGTGAAAAAACAGGTCTTTATTTTTTACCCGCGACCTTATCTGGTCGTGTGGAGATATTTTTCCAAATCCATTCCCCCACTTGCTTTCCCTGTTTGCTGCCTTCTTCAATAGCAGGCATGTAGTGAATGCCCCCATAAAAACGGCTGATAGCGGCTTCGGATGCGGCCTGAGAGAAAGAGTCAAACTCTCGGACAGGAAGGCCATAGGCTACTTCGGTGCTGTCTACGATGTGAAGCTGGTCCCCAAATAGCTGAGCCAAGGTGTAAGATGCCGCCGTAGAGGCTACGCTATGTCCTGAGGTATGCTCTGGAAAAGGAGGGGTTTGAAGTAGTGGAACCCAGTTTTCATCAATGTGCTGGTTGATGTAGGTTTCAGGGCGAATGGTGCGGCTGCGGTATTTTTCATCCCAGCAAGCAATAAAGGCCTCGTTGAGCGAGATGGCCGTCAAAGCCAAGACTTCGATGGTGCCTTTCCAGTCTTTTTTGGCGGTAGCCGAAGCGATGGAAGCAATGCCCATCCAGTGTCCACCGGGAGTAATTTTCTTGGTGGCAAACATGACGTGTCCTTTCACATTCATTTTGTAGGGATTGCAATCCCAGAACATCGCAATGTCGGTTTGTTCTTTACTTGCATTTTTTTGTGCCTCGTAGACTTCTAGCGCTCTTTTATAGAACTCAGAACCGGGTTCGGTAGAAAATGGAGGTGGAGGATTTACGCGAAACTGGGCAGCGGAGTCCAATACAAAGGTTCTAATCTTGTTCCAATGCGGCTCTACTGCCTCCATGTAGGCTGGTGGAGTGGGTTGCCAGGTGCCCGGCTCACTAGTCACGGTATATTTGGGGAAGGAACGGCTTTGGTGGTAGTTATCCTTTTTGGAATATTCCCTAACCTTATCCCCGATGGCTTGACCGAAGGCTACAGATGCTTCAAATACATCGTCAGG
>CAJBER010000247.1 GCA_903952135.1 uncultured Algoriphagus sp. | reverse complement strand
ATCATTCCCATTCTGTTGATGGCCATTCGTGGCTTTTTCTTAGTGTTCTTTCCAAATCTTCTTTCTCGATTTTTTCCATAATCTAGGGTTACAAGTTTTTCCATTCCTCTTATCTTGTACACATGAAAAACAAAATTGCATTGGTCACGGGTGCAAGCTCCGGAATTGGATGGGCGTGTGCACTCACTGTGGCCAAGATGGGCTATGACCTCATTGCTACGGGAAGAAGAGCAGAGCGATTGGAGGAGTTGCGACAGGAGCTTCCAGAAGGTGTACGTTTTTTACCACTGGTTTTTGATGTGCGTGATCGGGAAGAAGTGGATCGGTTATTGACGAATTTGCCTTCCGATTGGGCTTCCATTGATGTGTTGATCAACAATGCAGGCAATGCCCATGGCTTGGATCCTATCCAAACGGGCAGTGTGTCCGACTGGGATGCTATGCTTGACATCAATGTAAAGGGCTTATTATATGTTTCCAAGGCCATTATTCCAGGCATGACGCTGCGTAATTCTGGCCACATCATCAATATTGGTTCCATTGCAGGAAAAGAAGTGTATCCCAATGGAAACGTTTACTGTGCCTCCAAGCATGCAGTGGATGCGCTTACAAATGGCATGCGGATGGATTTGAATCCCTTCGGCATCAAAGTGATGGGCATCCACCCGGGCTTGGTTGAAACTGAGTTTTCCCTGGTTCGATTCAAAGGCGATTCCCAACGGGCAGAAACTGTTTACAAAGGCTATGCCCCCTTGGTCGCGCAAGACATTGCCGACATTGTGGAATTTGCGCTCACCCGACCTCCACATGTAGTACTCGCAGATGTAGTCGTACTTCCTACTGCTCAAGCTTCTGCAACTGTAATCAACAAAAAATTAGCACAATGAAAAAATTAAGTTACCTTTTGCTAGGCCTTGTTTTGGCCTGTTCTTCTCCGAAAACTGATGAAAAAAAGGGGGATGAAAGTCAATCAGATTCCTTTCCAAATGGGGGAAATACCAACCAAGATTCTTTGAATGAATCGTTGCCTGCACTTGAAAAAATTTTAATTGAGCAAGGATTGGTCGATATCGAGGAGGCAATTCCTGGAATTAAGGTAGAACTGAAATATTCTACTGAGGACAACTTCTTTCAGCGAGATGTGTATGGGGACTTGGTTCGCTGTTATTTACATCCCCAAGCTGCTGAGATGCTTGCTAAAGCACAAGAAGCCTTACAAAAAGATTATCCCAACTTAAGTCTACTTGTCTACGACGGGGTACGTCCTCTTAGTGTGCAGCAGATTTTATGGGACAGCTTGGACAAGCCAGATAGCGTCAAACCTGTGTATGTTTCAGATCCAAAAATCGGGGGGCTACACAATTATGGAGTTGCTGTAGACTTGACTATTGTAGATTTAGAAACTGGAAAGCCCTTGGATATGGGGACTACATTCGACTTCTTTGGGTACCCTGCATATCCCGATCGCGAGCTGCAAATGCTTGCAGAAAAGAAAATCACCAAGGCTCAAGTGGCCAATCGAGAGATCCTGAGAAAGGTGATGAAAGGTGCAGGATTTTCTGGAATAGGAAGTGAATGGTGGCATTTTAATGCATTTTCTCTCCAAAAGGCTAGCGAAAAATTCCCTTTAATCAATTAATCACATGATCATTTATACTCAATTGACAAGACCCATGAACACTTTCAAAACCATCCTTCTTGCCGCTGGGCTACTGCTATGCCTTAACTTGGCTTCCTACGCCCAGCAGGGCGGACAGTTTCGCGTGCTGGTATTTTCCAAAACTACTGGCTTCCGTCACCAATCTATCCCCAATGGGGTAATGGCCCTCAAAAAAATGGGCGAAAAACACGTGTTCTCAGTGTTTACCTCTGAAGATGCTACTCAATTCACAGATGAAAACCTTGCAAAATTCGATGTGGTGGTGCTGATGAGTACTACGGGTACCATTTTCAACGAAGCTCAGAAAGCAGCTTTTCAAAAGTTTGTGCAATCTGGCAAAGGAGTAGTAGGAATTCACTCCGCTACGGATACAGAGTACGAATGGCCTTGGTACAATCAGATGATTGGAGGCTACTTCCTCGCGCATCCTCGTAACCAAACCCTCCGTCTACATGTGGCGGACCGTACGCATCCTGCTACTTGGCATTTGCCTGAAAACTGGCTTTGGACCGACGAGCTGTATGAGTTTAGAAACATGAACCCAGCCATCAAGGTATTGATCCAGGCTGATGAGACGACTTACCAGCCTGCAAAAGCAATGGGTGCCAATCACCCGATGGCTTGGTACCATGAGTTTGATGGAGGCCGGGTGTTTTATACGGCTCTAGGTCATGTGGATGCTGTCTGGGAGGATGCTGATTTTTTAAAGCATCTGTATGGAGGCATCTGGTACGCAGCCAAAGGAACCCTTCCAAAAAAATAAGCAAAATTTAAACTTAAGCGGAACTTCTGAAGCCAAAATTGGTTTTTGCTAGTAATCCAATATCAAGACCATGCTACAAGCACAAGCAAGACCTGTTCACCTCTACATGGAGGCCAATCCCAACCCCAATTCCCTCAAGTTTGTGGCTAATTTCATGTTGGTAGAGGAGGGGATCAGCTATGATTTTCCGGATTCAGCAAGCGCTGAATCCAGCCAGTTGGCTAAGGAGCTTTTTAATTTTGCTGCTGTGCAGCGCGTTTTTATTGCCTCCAATTTTGTGACCATCACCAAGTCGGAGGAGGTAGAATGGGCAGAGGTACAGACGATCTTTCGAGACCACATTCGGCAATACCTTGAATCTGGGAAAAAGGTCGTGCAAGTAGTGGTTACCAAGGACCCGCTTTTTGATGCCGACGACTCGGAGATCGTTAAAAAAATCAAAGGGATTCTCGATGAATACATCCGTCCTGCCGTAGAGCAAGATGGGGGAGCTATCGTATTCCATTCCTTTGCAGATGGGGTGGTCAAAGTACTTTTGCAAGGCTCTTGTTCGGGTTGCCCTTCCAGTACCGTGACCTTAAAGGCAGGGATTCAAAACCTGCTTGCTCGGATGCTTCCTGAGGTGAAGGAAGTTCAGGCTGAGGGCGTCTAAGCCTTTGCTAAATGGTTAGATCCAACTGGACCTGGGCCTTCCTAGGATTGCTAGCACTCGGGCTCCGTGTGCTAGCAAGCCTTTTTCCAGAGCTAACCGATCAGTTCTATTCCCGAACTTTTTTTCCAGCCATCCGAAATGGCATCGACCTAAGTTTCGGTTACTTACCTTTTCCTACTGTTTACCTGTTTATTGGCTTGATTATCGGGCTTTTAGGAATAACTCTACGCCGATTTTTTGCTTTTCAGGGAGGCAAAAATCGAGGGAAGTATTTGCTGCAAGCAACTGCCAATGGACTGGGTGGATTGGTGTTCTTTTTTCTGCTCCTCTGGGGCTACAACTACCAGCGCACCCCGATCATTCAGCAGCTGGACTTGCAGCCCAAACCCCTCAATCTAGAGCAGCTAAGGACCGAAATGGAACTTACTCAGCGCTTGGCCTCCACGGACCGAGGACACATCAGCCAGGATACTACAGCCCTCACCGAATTGATGGAGTATTCCGTTCTGGAGGACCTGGTGCGCGCAACCATGCAGGAGAATTTGGAGGTACTAGGGTTGAGTTTTTCCGGCCGTCCACGCACTAAGCAATTTCCTCCCAAAGGATTTATGCGGAGAATGGGGATTCTTGGAATTTATTTTCCCTACATGGGTGAAAGCTACCTGGACCCAAGTTTACACGCCCTTGAAAAGCCCTTCACCATTGCCCATGAAATGGCCCATAGCTATGGTGTTACGGACGAGGGGGAGGCCAACTTTATTGCCTGGGTGATCTGTACCCATTCCGAGGAGCCCATTTTGCGGTACGCTGCCCATCTTTTATTACTTCGTTACCAGCTTCGGGATTATTATGAGATGGATCCAGACGGTGCATTATGCTGGATGGAAAATCTCCCAAGAGGAATTATCCAAGACCTGATCTCCATTCGAGAATCAACTGAAGCTTATCCACCGATTTGGCTTGAGTTGAGCCGAAAGTCCAACGACCTTTTTCTAAAATCTCAGGGAGTCAAGGCTGGAATCAATTCCTACCAGCAATTGCCCATGCTTGCTTCTGCTTGGAGGCAACGAATACAGGAGGGTGAGTGAATTTTTGAAAATTCAATTTTTTCATTTAGTTTAATGACTCACTAAATTTTTAAACTATGAAAGTATTGCTTCCATTTTTCTGCTTCTTTTTCCTTATTTCCATTCGGATGCAAGCGCAAGTCACCATTGAATCAGAGCGTGACAAGGACAATAATGTAAATTTATTTGCAACCAACACTGCGGAAATGCCCTATTCAGTGCTGCTGAATTTCTCAGACCTACAAAACATGACTACACCCGGGGGAGGATCAACAGTGGTGGTAGCCAATCCAGGCCGATCAAAAGTAGCGACGCTAAGACCAACGTTAGCCGGTCAAGGGAGTAACTTCCGCTATTCCTATTCCTTTGGGAGAGGAAATGTTTTTGCAAAATCGAAAAATCTACCCGCTTACCTAATTCCTGTCCCTGAAGGCACTACAGTAAAAGCGGTTACCCTCAATCCCTTAGAAAAGACCATAGGAAAGGAAATAGAAGGAAATGCTTACCGTGGCGTATCTTTTTCTTTGGAAGGAACTACCCCCATTTTGGCTCCCCGAAAAGGGGTAGTGGTCTCCTTGAAAATGGACGTGCAAGCCAAAGGGGAAAACCTCAGTTTTACTGCTGAGGAAAACTTCCTAGAACTCTATCATGAAGACGGAACCTTTACCAAAATCACGGTTCTTAAGACTGGTTCTGAACAGGTTAAGGTGGGACAACAAGTTTTTCCAGGAGATACGCTTGCTCTATCTGCGGGCGAAAACTATGCGCAAGGCCCTCATGTTCGGATTTTACAAGTTAAAACGGTCTTGGAAAAGGATCAATTTTTCTATCGTGCGTTCCCGGTTACTTACATGAGCGATCAAGGTGTGCTTGAAATCAAGGAGTATGCCACCTTAAAGGCTGTTCATCCTGAGGAGCTGGTAACCAGTGAAATGAGCAAAAGGGAGTTAAAAACTTACCTAGAAGGGAAGAAATGAGGGAATTACTTTCGATTCCCGACCCACACCCCCACAATAACCGCAGCAATGCCGAAGTAATGCCCCAACAGGAGTACTTCCCCATCTAAAACGCCCCAAAGAATGGCTACGATGGGAATGGTGTAAGTGACTAGGCTAGCGAAAAAGGGGCTGGCACTTTTGATCATGATATTGAACAGAATCAAGGCAGAAGCCGTACCAACCATACCTAAGATGGTGACGTAGCCAAGTGCCTCCCAAGCGCGGGGATGCGTGGCCATTTTGTAGGAAAAATCCGTGCCTGCAAACAAGTAAAGCAAGGCCAAAGGAAGAATCATCAGCAGGGAAATCGAAGAGATTTCGATGGATTTGAGTTTGGTAAATCGGGTCTTGATGAAGTGCAAATTGATGCTGTAACAGATGCAGGCAGCAATTACATACAACGCATAAGCATTGATATCAGTTAAGGAGTCCCATCCTGCCCCTTCCTTGAAGGTGACTAGGATTAAAACACCCAAAAAGGCGATCACTAAGCCTATCCCGTTTCTTTTGGTGATGGAAGTGTTGAAGAAAAGTGCGCCCACCAAAACCACAAAAAGCGGGGTAAGCGCATTCAATACACCCGTGAGCGAACTGCTCAACTGTGTCTGAGCGATTGGAAAAAGGAAAGCAGGGATAAAGCTGCCCAACAAGCCAGTAACTAGTAAATTCTTTACCTGCGTTTTGCTGAGTTGCTTGATGCGGGGAAGGGATAAAGGGAGGAGTAAACTTGCTGCCGCCACCATGCGGTAAGCGCCCACCTCTCCAGGAGAAAACACTTCCAAGCCTCTTTTGATCAAAATAAATGAGCTCCCCCAAATTAAGGTGAGGATCACCAGTAGGGACCAATTTTTGAGCGAATTTTCAGAGGTAGGAGAGGACATTCCTGGACTTTTGGAGCAAATAAAGGTAGTTTGAACTGGAATAGTCCTGGGTTTCTGAGTGCTTACTTGGAAACAAGGATAATCGGTTCTTAGAGGGGTTGAAATTCGTAGTCGGCATAGGTTTCTTGTACCCGATCCAAAATCGACAAAACTTCAGCATAACGCTCTGCTGTAACCATCTCCGTACGGAATGGTTTGAAGTTGGGCATGCCCCTGAAGTAATTGGTGTAATGTCTACGCATTTCCAAAATCCCTTGCTTTTCACCTTTCCACTCGATGGAAAAATCAAGGTGCTTTTTGGTGACTGCAATTCGTTCCGTCAAATCAGGAGCTGCGAGTTTTTCGCCCGTAGCAAAGAAATGCTTGATTTCATTGAAGATCCAAGGATACCCGATAGAGGCTCTTCCTACCATCATGCCATCCACATTGTATTTGGCGCGGTATTCAGCGGCTTTTTCAGGGCTGTCGATGTCCCCATTTCCAAACACAGGGATGTGGAGTCTAGGATTGTCTTTGACAAGATTCAGGTAAGACCAATCGGCCTCCCCCTTGTACATTTGCTGTCGCGTACGGGCATGGATGGAGATGGCTTGAATGCCCACGTCCTGAAGACGCTCGGCTACTTCTACAATCCGAATCGTGTCCTGACTCCAACCTAGCCTAGTTTTTACAGTCACAGGCAAGTTGACCCGCTTCACAATCTCTGCGGTCATGGATACCATCTTATCGATGTCCAGTAAGATGCCTGCGCCTGCACCCTTGCAAGCGACTTTGTGCACAGGACATCCGTAATTGATGTCCAAAATGTCTGGTCCGGCAGCTTCTGCGATGGCAGCAGCTTCGCGCATTGATTCAATTTCCGCTCCAAAAATCTGGATACCAACGGGTCGTTCGTAGTCGTAAACATCCAGCTTTTGCACGCTTTTGGCAGCATCTCGAATGAGTCCTTCGGAACTGATAAACTCCGTGTACATCAAATCAGCGCCGTTTTGCTTGCATACCGCACGGAAAGGAGGGTCACTCACATCTTCCATGGGGGCGAGTAGGAGTGGGAAGTCACCCAACGCTATATTTCCAATCTTTACCACTTGACATTCTAAATTTCGTGTAAATTTAGCCCAATTATGGAGATTTACGAAACTCAGGCTGAAATAGCCTCCCGAAAGAACTGGTTATTGTCACTGGTAGTCATCACTTTAGTGACATTTGGAACCTTAGTGCTGCTTCAAGGCCTTTCTTTAGCTGTTGTTCCTTTTTTGTTTCAGGTAAGCATGGAGGACATGATGAGCCTTGTAAGTGGCAATTACGACATCCCGAATGGCCGCATGGCTTTGTTATTCACCCAAGGAATAGGTTCAGGGCTTGGATTTTGGGTAGCCACTTGGATTATTATCCGTTTTTTAGAAAAAGCAAACCTAAAATGGGCCAAACAGCGGGCCCGGGTAAGTAGTAAAAACCTTGCTCTGGTGACTGTAATGACGGTAGGGGGCATGCTTTTCAATGGGTTGCTGATGTATTGGAATTCACAGATGGTTCTTCCTGAATTTCTTTCAGGGGTCGAGCAATGGATGCGTGAAATGGAAACGCAGCTCATGGAACTCACTGTATTTTTGACAGATTTTCAATCCATTCCCGAGTTGCTCACCGGAATTTTAGTCATTGGCGTATTTGCAGGAGTGGGAGAGGAACTATTCTTTAGAGGCTTGATTCAGCCCAAAATGCAAATATACTTTCGTTCTCCACATTGGGGAATTTGGGTCACAGCCTTTATTTTCTCTGCTATTCATGCTCAATTTTTCGGATTTTTTCCGAGGCTCTTTTTAGGAGCCCTTTTTGGGTACCTCTACCATTACACCGGGAGCTTATTTTATCCAATCCTGGGTCACATTCTCAACAATGCACTGACACTATTGCTGGTTTATGGGTCGAATCAAGGATTTATTGACCTAGATGTCCAAGCCACAGATTCCGTATCCTACCCAGCTGCTTTGGTTGGTTTCTTGGTTCTTATCCTTGGATTCCTTTATTTTAAAAAAGTCAATCGGGGGAAGGATGAAAAACTGGACCAAAGTGTTTGAAGATCAAAATCAAATTCGAGTGGAAATTGTGAAGGGAGTTTTGGAAGACAAGGGGGTGGCTGCTTTTGTACTCAACAAAAAAGAATCCATCTATCAGGTTATAGGTACCTATGAGGTGCTTGTTCCCACTGACCAAACGCTTTACGCGCTTCAACTGATTCAGCATGAGATCACGTTTTAATATCAACAAGTACAGCAATCTGGCACAGCGGGCCATTACGGCTTTGGTGGGAGGAGTGCTGGTCTTGGCAGCAATCATCTATTCTGATTGGACGTATTTCTTGATTTTCGCTGGAATTTTGGGATTCTCTCAAATGGAGTTTTACAAGCTTTCAGGCCTAGATGGGATGCTTCCCTTGAAGAGTTTTGGTACGATCCTGGGGCTTTTGATTTTTGCCCTCACCTTCATGGTGGAAAAGGAGCGCTTGCCCAATGAATACCTTTTCCTGATTTTCCCGCTGGTTTCTTTGACCTTCTTTATCAAGCTTTATAAAAAAACGGATAAAAAACCATTTACTGGTGTAGCCTACACTTACTTGGGAATTTTTTATGTAGCTGTACCTTTTTCCCTTTTGAATTTGGCGGTATTTTCCGTGGATGCCGTGTACCATTACGAGATACTTGTGGGCTGCCTTCTCATTTTATGGGCCAGCGATACGGGTGCCTATTTTGCGGGAACGCGGTTTGGAAAGACCAAACTTTTTGAACGGGTGTCACCCAAAAAGTCCTGGGAAGGGTTTTTAGGAGGAGCATTTTCAGCACTTATTGTTGCCTTTGTGCTTTCCCAATTCTTTGTGGTGCTCGAAGATTGGAAGTGGCTCGTCATCGCAGGAATCATCATCATTGCAGGTACCTATGGGGATTTGATTGAGTCCCTATTTAAGCGCTCGATCGAGATCAAAGACTCGGGGTCTGTGCTTCCAGGACATGGTGGATTCATGGACCGTTTTGACGGATTGTTACTTTCTGCGCCGTTTATCACCGCATTTTTGAAAATCTGTTAATTCTAAGCCGAGCAATTAAAAATCTGCTTAAATTTGCTATCCAGTTTACTACTTAATAACCCAATATGGCTTACATAGAACCGGCACCGATAAAGGATAGAGAGAATCCTTTGGAGTCCATGATGGAGAGATTCAACATCGCAGCCGAGAAACTCGGACTTTCCGAAGAAGTGTACAATGTGCTAAAAAATCCTGCAAAGCAGGTGATTGTTTCCCTTCCTATCACCATGGATAATGGGAAAATTCAAGTTTTTGAGGGTATCCGTGTCATCCATTCCAATATTCTTGGACCTGCTAAAGGAGGAATTCGCTTCGCTCCTGATGTGCATTTGGATGAGGTACGTGCGCTAGCTGCTTGGATGACCTGGAAGTGTGCAGTAGTAGATATTCCCTACGGTGGAGCAAAAGGGGGTGTACGCTGCAATCCCCGCGAAATGTCAAAAGGTGAAATCGAACGATTGGTTCGTGCTTACACCATGTCCATGATCGATGTAATTGGTCCGGACAAGGATATTCCTGCACCAGATATGGGTACTGGACCTAGAGAAATGGCCTGGTTGATGGACGAATACTCCAAGGCACATGGGATGACTATTCCAGCAGTGGTAACAGGCAAGCCCTTGGTTTTGGGAGGTTCTTTGGGGCGTACCGAAGCCACAGGTCGTGGGGTAATGGTATCCGCATTGGCAGCGATGCAAAAATTGAAAATCAATCCATTCACCGCCACTTGTGCAGTTCAGGGTTTTGGAAACGTGGGAAGCTGGGCTGCTCGTCTTCTGGAAGAGAGAGGGCTAAAGGTGGTAGCGATTTCCGATCATACAGGCGCTTTTTACAATGAAAAAGGCATCAATGTAGTAGAGGCGATTGATTACCGTGATGGCAATAATGGAACCTTGGAAGGCTATACTGGTGGAGATAAGATGGAGAATGCAGGTGATCTACTCACCTTGCAAGTGGATGTATTGGTGCCCGCGGCAGTGGAGGATGTAATCACCATCGCCAACGCGGACCAAATCAAAGCCAAACTGATCGTAGAAGGTGCCAATGGCCCTACCTCGGCCAAGGCAGATGCAATTTTGAATGAAAAAGGAATTATGGCTGTACCTGATATTTTGGCGAATGCCGGTGGGGTTACCGTTTCCTACTTTGAGTGGGTTCAAAACCGACTAGGCTACAAATGGACTGCCGATCGTGTGAATAGACGCTCAGACCGAATCATGAAAGATGCGTTTGATAATGTCTATCAGGCTTCCATTAAGTACAATGTGCCGATGCGAATCGCTGCTTACATCGTCGCAATCGACAAAGTAGCACAAACCTACACCTATCGTGGAGGGTTCTAACTCGATTTTTCCTAAAAAATGATAACTTTGGGCGTGGGGAATTTTCTCCACGCCCTTTTTCATGCAAGGGATTCGAGTCTAGGCCCTATTTTAGGATAGTGTCGACGTCTTAACCAGCTGGATATGATGACAATACATAAAGAAGGAAGAACCCTGTTGTTTTGGATGCTCTTAGTGCTTTCACTTGCCAACTATTTGCTCTACTACTTTCTTCCAGAAGAAAGGCTGCTCTTTAACCTTTCTTTGGGTGTAAGCATTCTTCTTTACTTGATTATTCTTCAATTTTTTAGAAATCCAGTTTTCGAGGCGCCTCAAGAGGAGGGAATTGTCTTTGCTCCTGCAGATGGAAAAGTGGTGGTGATTGAGGAGGCTTTCGAAGACGAATTCCTCAAAGAAAAACGCAGACAGGTATCTATTTTTATGTCTCCCATCAATGTCCACGTGAATCGCTCCCCGATTCAAGGCACGGTAGACTATTTCAAATACCACCCTGGCAAATACCTAGTGGCGTGGCATCCCAAATCCAGTACGGAAAACGAACGTACTTCCATGGTACTTCGCGATGCCAAGGGAAATACGATGATGGTTCGTCAAATTGCAGGAGCCTTGGCTCGACGGATCAAGTGGTATGTGGACAAAGGGTCTGCGCTTCAGCAAGGCGAAGAGTTTGGCTTTATCAAATTCGGTTCCCGAGTGGACCTATATCTTCCGCTCGATGCCGAAATCCTCTGTGAAATTGGTCAAGTGACTAAAGGAGCACGGACGCCGATCGCACGACTTAAATAGTCATCAGCTAACGGTCCACTGTCCAAAGTCGATACTGGTCTGATCTCTTCTTTCCTCATTATTCGAAGTTGGGCATTTGGAGGAAGAAAGAGCCGAAATGCTGACAAGATACAAGAGCCGAGAAGCAAGAAACGAGACTTTATTCGTGGTAATATGACATTCGTATGTTCCACGAATTCCCAATTCAACATTCTTCAATCGGCGTTCAGCATTCGACATTATTTTTTTGAAGGTTTGAAAATCACTAAACGCCCTTCCAAGCCCGGGTCATTTCTTTTTTGCCAGGAGGGCCAGGTAGGGTTTCTACCTCGAGTCCCAAATCCTTTAAATCCCGTTTCAATTGGCCCATGGCACAGTAGGTGGTAAATACCCCTCCTGGACGCATGGCATCCACCACGGGTGCCAACGCCTCTTTTTTCCAGAGCTCTGGCTGCTTGCTCGGAGCAAAGGCATCATAAAACACTATATCGGCAGGATACAAATCGGCTTCTTCTAGTGTCGTGTAGTCCTTCTTGAAATTGAAATACTCGGAAACAGGCCCTCCCTCGTTCCATGGGAGTTCGTGCAGCGCTTGAAAATACTTATGGTAATGCCATATGCCGTGGTCGTGCTCCGTATAGTTGAGCTGGGAATACACTTCAGCAGGTAGCGGGAATGGTTCGATGCTATGGTAGAGTACGGGAACCTGGTTTTGCTCGGCCCAAACCAAGGCGAGCCAGGCATTCAGACCTGTGCCAAATCCAACCTCAAATACCCGAATAGGGAATTTATTGGAATTACGTGCGAGCCAGGAATCCAATCCGTACAACATGAATACGTGGATGGATTCGCGGTAGGCTCCATGAAAGCTATGGTAGGTTTCTTGAAGCTCTTCGTGGTACAGCGAATGGGAACCGTCTTCGGTGGTGATGATTTTTACCTTGGGCTGATTCATACTTTGTAAATCAATGCGGTGCAATAGGCGGATATGCCTTCTTCTCTTCCTACAAATCCCAAGTGTTCAGAAGTCGTGGCCTTGATGGAAATTGCATCTTCCTCGACCCCCATCACCGCTGCTAGGCAAGCCTTCATGTCCGGAATGTGTGGATTGAGCTTGGGAACTTGAAGGCAAATCGTGCTGTCTAGGTTTCCAACTTCGTAGCCTGCGCCACGAATCATCCCCATCACCTCTTTTAGGAGGAGTTTGCTATCGATTCCCTTGTATTTGGGGTCTTTGTCCGAAAAATGGTAGCCAATGTTTCGCATGTTGGCTGCTCCAAGGAGCGCGTCGCAAATCACGTGGATGAGCACATCGGCATCCGAATGGCCCACTGCACCTTTGCTGTGGGGAACGCGAATGCCTCCCAACCAAAATTCATGGGTTTCACTCAACTGGTGGACGTCGTAGCCAAAGCCTATTCGAAATGGTGTCATGAGGTAGTCGATTGGTAATACAAAACGGATGCTTGATCTTCCTGCAGCAATCGCTTGGCCCAAGTGGAAAGCTGTTCCGCTTGGCAGGAAGCCTTTTCTTCAAATTCTTGCCAATATAAGGCAGGATCCCCTAAATGCGCATAGTAAGCCAAATTCATAGCTCGATTGAGCAATTGAATCGATTCGTAGGTCTTCATCGCTTCGGATTGATTCTTGATTTTTTGGAGAGAGGAATCCGAGATCTCTTTTTGCGAAAATTCCTTCAAAAGGGCATCCAAAGCGGCTTCTGCTTCTTTTGCACCCACACCTTGTTCCATCTTTCCGGAAAATACAAGCAGTCCGGGATCTACTGATCCGGTGATGTAGGCGCCTACCGAAGCAAAGATTTTTCCATTCTTCACCAATTGCTGTTCAAGGGGAGAAGATTTTCCCCCGCCCAACAAGTCACTGAGTAGGTCTGCCTCCAAATACCCTTCAGTTCCCTTGGCGGGCATTTTGAATGTCTTGTAAAGCGCATCGGTGGGTACCTTGGCTTGAATGGCTAGGTTTCTCTTTTCCGTTTGAGTAGGTTCGGATGCGATCTGCAAGGTCTTTCTGCTTTTGGAAGGAATAGGTCCAAACCATTTTTGTGCTAGCCGGGCCACTTCCTTTTGGGTTACATCCCCTGCTACCACCAAGATCGCATTGCCGGGATGGTAATGCTCCTGGTAAAATTCCCAGATCATCTCCCGAGTGTATCCTTCAATGTCTCCCAAGTTTTCGCCAATGGTAGGCCAGCGGTAAGGGTGGCTGGTGTAGGCGAGCTTGCGTAAGTGATGCCACACATCGCCATAAGGTGGACTGAGGTAGCGTTGCTTGTATTCTTCAAGCACCACCTTTCGCTGAGTTTCGATGGTTTTCTCTGTAAGGCTGAGGTGAGCCATGCGGTCCGATTCTAGCCAAAATGCCGTTTCCAGGTTACTGGAAGGCAAGGTCATGTAGTAGTTGGTAATGTCTGGGCTGGTGAAGGCATTGCAGGAGCCGCCCACACGCTCGAGTTCCCGGTCAAATTCAGGTACGTGGGCCGAGCTGCCAAACATGAGGTGCTCAAAAAAGTGCGCCAATCCAGTTTTCCCGGGTTGCTCAAATCGTGAACCTACCTTGTAGAGCATGTTGAACACCGCGATCTTGGAACTGGAATCCTCGTGCACGATAACTTCAAGGCCGTTGTCCAAAAAAAATCGTTGGTAGTCAAACATGTAAAGTAGGGCTGCTAATTTGAATAAATGGGTGTGTGGGCTTTGCCAAAGCTGTTTCTGAAGGCTATTTCAAAATTTGTTTTTTGCCTTTGATGTAAGAAGTCCTGATTTTTACAAAAAAGAACGAACTTTGCACCGCTTCGCTAAGTTAGCGTACCGATGCAGACTTCTCAATCACCCCGATGAAAAAACACTGTGTAGATCTGAAAAAAACAGGTCAGTTTTCCACTTTTTTTCTGGATTATCTAGAGGGGAAGGAGTCGCTTCGTTCGTTTTATTCCCATTTACCGAATTTGGAGAGCTTTGGGGATGCCATCCAAGCCAAACAATTTTCGGCGGAGAAGCGGCAAACCTTAGTGGAGGTTTTGGAAAGTCAATATGTAGGTTTACCCTTGGCACCTGCAGTTGAGCAGCACATCCATGCTTTACGCGGGGAAAAGACCTTTACCGTAACTACCGGACACCAGCTCAATTTATTTACTGGGCCGCTTTATTTTATCTACAAGTTGGTATCCACTATCAATTTGGCTAAGCGCTTGCAAGAGCGCTATCCCGATTGCCGCTTTGTGCCGGTCTATTGGATGGCGAGCGAAGATCACGATGCTGCCGAGATCAATTATTTCAAATTAGACGGAACTACCTACCGCTGGGAAACAAACCAATCTGGTGCGGTGGGGGATTTTGAATTGGATGCCTCCTTTCAAACTTTCTTGAAGGGGTTGGGATTTGCTCCTCCCGTATTTCAGGAGGCCTATTCCAAAAGTGCTACTCTAGCTGAGGCGGTTCGTACCTATGTCCATGCGCTTTTTGGAGAAAAGGGATTGCTAGTCCTGGACGCCAATGATGCTCGCCTAAAACGCGAATTTGTGGCGGTGATGGCTTCGGATCTTTTTGAACAAAAGCCGTATGCTGCAGCACAAGCCAGTAGCCAGGCCTTGGAGCAATTGGGATACGCTTCACAGATTTATCCAAGACCGATCAATCTTTTTTATTTAGAGAAAGGGATTCGTGAGCGAATCGAGCAGGAAGGGGAGGTGTACCTGGTGTTGAATACCAACCTGCGGTTTACGGCGTGCTGGTTGGTGGAACCATCAACGGCGCCACCATCGGCGGCTCCTCCCCTGCAGCTGGTACGTTTACCACTCTGGCGGCGACGAGCGGCACCGTCAACGGCGCCGACATTGTCACGATTTCCGGCACGCAGACGCTGACCAACAAGACGTTCAGCGGCGGCACCGTTTCAGGGGCCGCGGTCGACAACTCAGTCGTCGGCGGCGTGACGCCCGCGGCGGGCACGTTCACCTCTTTGGCCTCGTCAACGCTGACGGTGGGCGGGGCGGTGTTCCAGATCCTGCTGCTCGACCTCGTGTTCTCGGTCGATTCCATCATCACGGCGGTCGGCATGACCGACCATATCGCCATCATGTACATCGCGGTGATCGTCGCCATGGCGGTGATGCTGTTCGCCGCCGACCCGCTGGGCCGCTTCATCGCCGCCAACCCGTCGATCGTCATGCTGGCGCTGGGCT
>CAJBER010000246.1 GCA_903952135.1 uncultured Algoriphagus sp. | reverse complement strand
GGAGGTGAATGTAAAAAGTAAAGCGCCGGCCTGAATGCATAAGCCAATAAAAATCGACCAGATAATGATAGTGATCAGCATTAAGGTGGGTTGTTGGGTCCACTTTTCTTTCCAAGTGTTGAGTGGTTGATTCATGTTTTTTAATTTTTCACAAACATCAGTAAATATTTATTGATAAACAATAAATAAATAGTGAATAAAAATATTTCATATGGATGTGCTCTTTTTTAGAGGAGCAGGATCAAAAAAAACATGGTCAATTTTCTATATTAAACCTTCTTTTATCCCAGTAACTCCTTTTTCTCATGAAAACCCTTTCGACCGCCTTCTTCTGTGCTTTTCTATTTTTCATTTTTCCCCTACATGCGCAAGAATCCAGCACTCACCGATTAGAGCAACTCATGAAAGCCTATCCCGTGATGGGGCTGTCGGTAGCAGTAGTTAAGGAGGGTAAGGTGGTGCATACCCAAGCTTTGGGTTGGAATGAGGAAGGGAAAATTCCGCTACAGACCACAGATCTCTTTCGAATCGCATCCATTTCCAAGTCCTTCACTGCAACAGCCCTCTTACAGCTGGTTGAGAAAAAAGCACTTTCCCTAGACGATGACGTCAGTGACCTGATTGGATTCCGGATACGGAATCCCAAATTTCCAGACACCGTGATTACCCTCCGGATGCTGCTCTCCCATACCTCCAGCATCAACGATCAGCAGGGGTACTTCACCTTAGACGCCATCCATCCCGAGAAGAATGCTGCTTGGCAAGCAGCCTACAACGCCTACGCCCCAGGAAAGGGCTACGAATACTGCAACTTGAATTTCAATCTGGCAGGAGCGATATTAGAGAAGTACTCGGGTGTTCGTTTTGATGCATATATCCAAGAAAATATCCTCAAGCCACTGGGGCTTTATGGTGGCTACGATGTAGACCAGTTGGATAAAGGCCGATTCGCCACGCTCTATGCCTATCAGCGAGATTCAGCCAAGTTTATTCCATCACCTGCAGCCTACGTCTCCAAAAGCGAGGAACTCAAAACTTATGTTCCGGGCTACAGTACGCCTATATTTTCCCCAACGGGGGGTATGAAAATCTCAGCGCCAGATCTGGCCAAGTACCTCTTGCTGCACATGAACTATGGAAAGGTCGGTAAGGTGCGGCTTATTTCTTCAGCCCATTCTCAAGAAATGCAAACTCCCCTTTCTTTGGACGAAAACTACGGTTTGGCCCTGTGGAAAACAGATGTGCTGATTCCAGGGGTGGAACTGGTCGGCCATACCGGATCTGCCTATGGGCTGTATAGCGCCCTATTTTTCAATCCCGAAAAAAAGTATGGATTTATAGTCATCAGCAATGGCTGTGATCCAGTCGAAGAAGAAGGGTATATCCGAGTGATCCGGCGTACCATGCAGATTTTGCACGAGGAGTGGATTGTGAAATCTTAATTGCTAATTCCAAAGAAGGAACTCAGCGATGGAAGGATGTCAATGGCCCAATGCGTACAAATCAACACTGGAAGATTGCGGTAGCGTGCCCAGTGCCATCCAAAAAATAGGCTGACTAGCAATACCGGAACTCCAGTTCCCAAGACTACCGACGACAAGTCCCCTGCTTGACCTTCCACGCCGGAAGCGAGGAAAAATCGAGAAGGCAGGTGCCAGGCTGTAAATAAAATCCCTGACACGAGGATGGCTACTGGTGTATTCCAGCGTTTTTCCAATCTGGTTTGGAGCATTCCTCGGAAGAACAATTCCTCAGGTAATCCAGCAATCAGCAGGGGGAGTACTATGCCAATTCCCCACTTGAGTTCTGCAAGCTCTACCAAAGGAGCCTGTGCTAAAATGCCTGGAATATGCCCTGCATTCAGTCCAAATCCTGCTAGGACTAACAGTATCCCTTTGATCCAAATGGACGGGGTAGCTCGAAGACCCAGTACTAGATCCTTCTTGGAATAGTTCCAGACCTTAAAGTAGAGTAAGGAGGGAATCAATACTAAAAATATCCCTTTGAAAACGAGTGCATACCACAGGTCTTGGATGAAATCTGCTGCACCAAGGATCGGGAGTGGAGCTACCTGAATCAGCTTTCCAATACCCATAGCTAGGAGGATATAAAAAACGGAGTAACCGAGCAATGCATTGCACTCTTGATTCAAGTCTTTAAAGGAAAGCTGACCAGCAGGTACGCGTTGCCAAGTGATCCAATTCATAGCAAAGCCTAACGGGACTGATGGTTTTTTTTCACTTGAACCAGGAGCTCTTCCAATCCATTCAGTCGAATTTCATAGAGGGTATTCAGGCACATGCCCAAATGGCCTGCAGGAAACCCTTTTTTATGCATCCAGACCAGGTAATCTTCAGGGATGTCGCATAGCAGGCGTCCCTTGTACTTGCCAAAGGGCATGGTGTGCGTGACGATATCGATCAGGATTTGGGGATTCATAGCGCTAAAAATACCCTTTTTTCAACTCGGAAAACAAGCAATATGCCCTTTGATGCTTGCCGATCGCTTGGGTAATTAGTCAAGACTACCTAGGTTTACTCCATGGAAATAGGAATAGATAGCTTTGCTGCCTTTGTGACAGATGCCCAGGGCAATCCTGTAGGCACTGCGCAAGATGCCTTACGCGAATTGCTGGATCGCATTCAGCTCGCTGATGAAAAGGGACTGGATGTATTTGCCATCGGCGAGCACCATCGAAAGGAATTTTTGGATTCCGCCACCTCGGTGATTTTGGCCGCAGCAGCATCGCGCACCTCTCGGATTCGTTTGAGTAGTGCGGTGACTGTACTGAGCGCGGCAGATCCTGTTCGGGTATTTCAACAGTTTGCTACGCTAGACCTCATATCCCAAGGTCGTGCCGAACTGGTCGTAGGCAGGGGTTCATTTACGGAGGCATTCCCACTTTTTGGTTTGAACTTCCAAGATTACGATGCCTTGTTTGCAGAAAAGCTAGATCTCCTCTTGCAACTCAACGAACAAGAAGTGATCACTTGGAGGGGGAGATTTCGACCTTCCTTGCAAGGGCAAGCAATCTATCCTAGGCCCATGCAACCCAAACTCCCCATCTGGTTGGGTGTGGGAGGTACTCCTGCTTCCTTTGTGCGGGCGGGTTCCCTAGGGCTTCCGCTGATGGTGGCCGTAATTGGTGGGGAGACGCACCGATTTCGTCCTTTGATTGATTTGTACCGAGAAGCTGGGGACAAAGCGGGCTTTGCACAAGAAGACTTAAAAGTAGGGTTGCATTCCTTGGGCTACGTGGCACAGACGCACGAGGAGGCAGTGGAAAACTACTATCCAGGCTATGCCGAAACCTTCACTCGAATCGGGCGAGAGCGCGGTTGGCCTCCTGTGACTCGTGGACATTTTGAAGCCCAAAATGCCCCTAGGGGAGCCTATCTGGTAGGAAGTGCAGAGGAGGTAGCCGAAAAAATTCTCCGACACAGCGCCTCCTGGGGCGGTATCGATCGCTTTACTTTCCAGTTGGACAATGCTGGACTGAGTCATCAGCAACTCAGTGAGACGATTTCGCTCATTGGGGAAGAGGTCATTCCACTAGTAAGAAAGGCTTAGTCACCTTGGTTCTTAAGCGCAGGTAGTTAATGCCCATTTCCATTAAATCATTATTTCTTTTTTTACCATGTTCAACAGTTCGGAATACCCTAAACCTCTCAACGAAGCTCAATTTATGGCCTGGCTAGAAAAGGGGCGTGCTAGTAGAATACCTTTTGCCTACTTGCTGATTATTTGGGATGAGCTAGAAGGTGAATACCTACCTATTTACGTGGAAAAGCGTGCCGATCTGATGTCCTATGAAAAATACGGGACCTCCCCCGCGCAGCAGCTATTGGTCGCGGCCTATGATTTGTATTCAGAATCTCGAGTGGGGTAGGGTGTAAATGAGCTTTATTGAATTGGGTTATAAAAAAAATATGCTTCAGATTTCTGAAGCATATTTTTTTGATTTTGGCTACTTAACTTTATCGAAACTAAGGCTAGGTGCCATCCTTTAACTTCCAGCAGGACCTTGGTATTTTGAATCTCCAAAGGCCAAAATGGGGAAGAAAATTAAGCTTAAGAAAATTAGTCCTGCAGTAAAGCCTTCTGATTTTCCAAAGCTCTTGGCCAAGAGGTTGTAGACCCATACATAAATGATGATGTTCAAAAGTGGAATGAACATCAGAAATAGCCACCACCAGGGTTTACCGACTATTTCCAATAAGACGATAAGGTTGTAAATAGGGATTAAGCAAGCCCATCCGGGCTTTCCTGCTTTGGAATAAATGCCCCATTGAGAAGCAATCAGCAGCATAATAACTGCAAAATAGATAATAAATAATCCGATCATGGTGTAGGTGGGTTTATTGGTTAGTACTCGTAAGGTTTTTCGTTTTTATCCCGTTTGAATGGGGGCTGGACTCCAGGTATGTGTGGATTTGATTTTCAATTAGGATTCATCTTCGCAGGTATCTGCACAATCGCAATCTCCATCGCCGATGTACTCTTTTGGAATGAATTGGCCACTAGAGCATTGGAATACTCCCTCATCTGAACAGTCATTGCAATCACATTCCCCGTCATTGGTCCAGGCTCCTTCGATTTCAGTTCCATCACCGCAAGTCCAGCTAGAGCTCGTAGTGCCAGATTCAGAAATGGCAGGATCTACATAAGACTCGCTTTCGTCAGGTGTCATTTCCGAATATTCCGATTCCATATTATCTTGAATCGCTTCGGTATCAAACATTACTTCCTCAGTACCCGAATCAAATAAATCATCTACATCCAAGGATTCTCCCGAGTCAAAAGGAAATAGAAAACTGTCTGTTGCAAATTGAACAGCGGTGACCCCTAATCCGAAGAAAAAGGTCAGGCCAAACAAGCCAAATACTACTACTAGTTTATTCATGATGTTTAGATGGGTTTTTAATTGTTTAAAAGACTTATGGAATTAATCGCGGTTGAATGCATTTTATAAATTACCGCTAGAACTATTTTTAATTTTGATGCTAGGCAAATGAATTGAATGAATAAATAAAACTAGACTTATTCATAAGTTTTTCTTTACAAGCAATTTTCAAATTTAAATTGGATTTGCCAATACCTTTAGCGTAAATGTATTTGTCATTTATCAAATTATTCTAAAATTCTCTGGGTAGTATTTCTGAATTAAAAAACTGGAAAGGGAATTTATTATTTTGTCTGCAGTCCTATCCAGGATAAGATGCTTGACGACTGCG
>CAJBER010000245.1 GCA_903952135.1 uncultured Algoriphagus sp. | reverse complement strand
GGTGAATTGGATGAAGAAGTGGTATGTTCCATTTTGGAACATACCACTCTACACGGCGCATTGAGGCAAAAAACCCAAAAAACTAGGATAAAGTATTATTCCTTGGATGCAGTTCTAGCAGTGGGATATCGGGTGAATTCTGGCCGTGCCACGCAGTTTCGAATCTGGGCTACACGAGTTTTAAAAGACTACTTACTAAAAGGCTACGTGATCAACAATCGAATGAACCGATTGGAAGATCGAATGGAGGCCATTGGTGCTCAAGTAAACCAGCTGGAACTGCAACTCAACACCCATTTAATTCCTACTCAAGGTGTTTTTTTTGAAGGCGAAGTGTTTGATGCCTATGTGCTGATTTCAAGAATCATTTGCAGTGCCAAAAAATCCATCGTCTTGATTGACAATTATGTGGACGAAAGCGTGCTAGTGCATTTGAGCAAAAGAAAGGATAAGGTAGCCGTTACGCTTCTTACCAAAACGCTTAGTAAACAACTTCAACTCGACGTTCAAAAAGCCAATGCACAGTACTCTCCAATACAAGTAAAGCTGTTTACCCAAAGCCACGACCGTTTTTTGATCCTCGATCAAACAGAAATCTACCACTTGGGTGCATCACTCAAAGATTTGGGTAAAAAATGGTTTGCCTTTTCCAAACTAGATCAACGCTCCGTACCTAACCTATTGGCATCCCTTTCGTCAGTGCTGTAACTAGGTTACCTCTTTGCGTCTTCTATAGCAATCTTTTTTAATCTCTTGCAAAGCCGAAAGGGGGCGGCATCACCAAACACCTAAGTTCTATTTTTTATTAGTAAGAATTAGACGGAAAAGTGGTTAGTTCCATTTTGGAACATACCACTCTAAACTGCGCATTGAGCCAAAATACCCAAAAAACACAAAAAAAATTCCACTGCATGGATAAAATTCTTGCAGTGGAAATCTGTTTTAAGTGCGTGAAAAAACCTACACCTTCTCAATCACAATCGCAGATGCTCCACCACCGCCGTTACAGATGCCGGCTACTCCGATGCTTCCCCCTTTTTTATGAAGAACGGTGCAAAGTGTACTGATGATTCGAGCTCCAGAAGCTCCTAGGGGATGTCCTAGGGATACAGCACCACCAAAGACATTCAATCGGTCGTTTTCTAGGTGAAGTTCTCGCTGGTTTGCGAGTGCTACGGCTGCAAAGGCTTCGTTGATCTCGTAGTATGAAACTTCGGCAGCAGTTACCCCTGCATGTTTCAAAGCCTTAGGGATTGCCAAGGCAGGAGCCGTGGTAAACCATAATGGATCTGTGGCCGCATCGGCATAGCCTCTGATTTTGGCAATTGGCTTTAATCCGTACTTCTCTACCACTTCTTTGCTTACCAAAACCAAAGCAGAAGCCCCATCATTCATGGTCGAGGCATTGGCTGCAGTTACAGTACCATTCGGATCAAATACGGGTTTAAGGGATGGGATTTTATCAAAAACTACATTCTTGTATTCCTCGTCTTCGGCAATCACGATCGATTCCCCTTTTCTACCCTGAAGTTCTACAGGGACGATTTCATCGGCAAATGCATTTGCTTCCCAGGCAGCTGCGGAGCGTTGGTAAGATTGGATGGCATAGGCATCCTGCTCCTCCCGGCTGATTTTCATTTCCTTAGCGGTATTATCGGCACAGTTGCCCATGGGGAACTTGTAATACACCTCAAAAAGTCCATCACGTACCAATCCATCACTCAGCTCTGCATTGCCATACTTGTAGCCAAAGCGTGCCTTAGGGACGTAGTAGGGGACATTGGACATGCTTTCCATGCCACCTGCGATAACCACCTCGTTTATGCCCAATTGGATGGACTGAGCGCCAAGCATGACGGCTTTCATGCCGGATGCACAAACTTTGTTGATGGTGGTACAGGGCACTTGGTAGCCAATACCGGCGCCGATGGACGCTTGACGAGCAGGTGCTTGGCCCAAATTGGCGGACAGCACGTTGCCCATAAATACTTCGTTAACAGCTTCTACCGGGATCCCAGACTTGGCCAGTGCGCCTTTGATGGCAATGCTTCCCAATTCGGTGGCAGTTAAGCCACTCAATTTGCCTCCAAAACTCCCAAGGGGAGTACGAACAGCTGCAAGGATGTATACTTCTTGATTCATCTGGATTGAGGTTTATAAAAATCAACCAAAGCGGATTACTTACCAATCTGGTAATCCTCTTTTTGGCTGCTGTGTGGCTTTCTTTTTGTTGTCTTGGATGTAGCGTAATTCCGCTGCATTGAGGGATTCTAGAATCTGAGAGGCCTGCTCTGGGGATAAATTCATTCCCTTCAGCTTTTCACGCATGGCTTCCATTTTTTTCTGGCGATCGGCCAGGTTGGCATCCATTTGATCGTTTCCATTTTGTCCAGCCTCCTCACTTTGCTGAGATGGATTTTCACCTTTTTGTCCTTCCTTGGCTTTGTCCTCGTTGGTTTTCTCCCCGTCTTTCTGGTCGGACTTGGAATCTTCTTTTTGTGAAGGATCTTTTTGTTGCTGATTTTGTTGGTTCTGCTGCTGTTGATCTTGTTGCTGCTCCTGCTCTTCCTGCTGCTGTTCTTGCTCCAATTTTTCCTTGAGTGCCTTCAGTTTGGCATCATTCGGATACTTGGCCAAGCCATCGTTGACCTCCCGTAGTGCTTGCTCTTTAGCAGTTTTGACATAGGAACGCGCTGCTCGGTTAAAGAAATCACCAGCAGTTTGGGCGATGGCAGCTTCCCCGATTAGGCAAAAGCCAAGCAGCAATGCACTGAATAGGATTTTATTTTTCATTGATTTCCACCACATCTTTCAAACTTGTCATAAATTCTTGGTAAGCAGCTACTGTTTCATCTTGCGCTAAGGCTGCTTCCAATAGGGTTAACGCTTCCTTGAACTTAAATTGTTCCACGAGTCGATCGGCTTCTGCTTTTTTACGCTTCGCAAATTCTGAAGGTTCGGGGGTATTTTCGTCTTTTTTCTTGCGTTCCTCGTCCCGCTTCAGCCATCGGGCTAGCAACTCATAGTTGTATCGCGCCTCCTCATTCAAGGGGTCTTTAATCAAAGCGGATTGAAATTTGCTCAACGCGGCCTGATATTCCTGTTTGTTACCCAACACGATTCCACCCTGATTGTAGGCAAAGGAGGCTAACCGCTTATCTGTACTTTGACTTGCCTTGTCAAAGCTTGCTGCAGCTTCCTCGGGCTGAGAAGCGTAGTGGTAACTCAGTCCCAAGTTAAAATCCAAGGATGAAGAAGCAAGTTGAAATTCATCGACCAACACGCGGTGGTCTTTGATCGACTGTGCGTATTCTGTAGCGGCATAGCTTGCTGCTGCTTTATCAATGGCAGCATTTAATCTGCTGACCCGCGTCCAGGAGGCGGGCAGAAACAATAAAACCAAGAAGATTCCTTTGCTCCAGCTCATCAGAGTTTGATTGTTTTGATGGGTAAAATCATGTCGACCAAAGCCAATGCCAAAGCGGCAAGTAGGAAGTAAAAATACTTGTTGGAGCTTGCTTCTACTTTACGAGTGGTGGCAATTCCACCTTCCAAACTTTCAATTGCAGAGATCAATCCACCCATTTCCTGGGTTTGATCAGAGATCTCAAAGTATTGTCCTCCCGTTTCTGCTGCAATAAACTGCATAGGTTCCCGGTTGAGTTTGGTGAGGGCAGGTTTCCCAGTGTCGGGATCCATTACTAGGCCATTGCCGCGTGGCATTTCTCCACCTCGATCTGTCCCGATTCCGATCGAAAACACTTTAATTCCTTCGTCCACCAACTCTTCTGCTATTCCATCCAAGTCATCCCCAAAATGCTCCCCATCTGAAATCAATACTACAGATCTGGATTTCTTTTCTTGGCTCTTATCATTTTGAAACCGTTCCAATGCCATCCGGAGAGGGGTACTGAGGTCCGTACCCAGATTGGGCACCAAGCCGATGGAAAGCCCATCGATGTAGAGATTAGCTACTGCCTGATCGTAGGTTAAGGGGAGTTGAAGGAAGGCTTCGGTAGAAAAAATAATCAATCCTACCCGGTCGGAAGGAAAGGAATTCAGCAATTCCTTCAGTTCAAATTGAATTCTGCGTAGTCGATTGGGAGCAATGTCGGTGGCCACCATGGACTGGGATAGGTCGACTGCTATGAAAATGTCTTTTCCCTCTTCCTTGACTTCCTTGAAGGAATCTCCGATAGAAGGACCCGCAAAGGCAATGAGCAGGAGGATGAAATAGGCGGTCCGGATGATGAGTTTGGTAAAAAGTCGCTGCTTTTCCACCTTCAACTTTCGGTTGATGGCCCAAAATCGACTCAAGTATAGGAAATACAAGAGGATGAAAATCCCGGCGAGGAGAAGCGTGAGTTTGATGTCAGGGTATGCCCAAATCATGGCCTGAAATTAGGAAATAAAGCTAACTTTGAAAGCGAATTTTGGCAAAGGTGGCTTAGCTTTTCAAAAAGAATTCCAAGAATTAACAAACATTAATTTCTCCTCCTCGTTCGGTAGGGGTAATCTAAGAACCAATACCCTGATGTCTTTTTACAGGTCCCAGCTTTTTATTTGCTTATTTTTCATTGGGACCACTGTTTTTTCACAGGAAAAAAAGCGGGTACAAGGTCAGGTTTTTGATGCATCCAATCAGCAACCACTTATTGGTGCCTCTGTGTATTGGGAAGACCAGCCTCAACAAGGTACTACCACGGATTTGGAAGGTAATTTTTCCCTTCCTGCAACCGAGCTTCCCGCAAGAATCACCCTTTCTTACCTAGGTTATGAGAAATCCATTCGTACGATTCAGGTGCGTGACTTGGAAAAAGTGCAAAAATTTTACCTAAAGGCAGAAGACTTTTCCTTGGAAGAAATCTTGATACAAGAACGGAGAGGGGATGAGCAGGTAAAAAACATGGAGCTGGGCAAATCCACCTTATCTATGGAAACCCTCCAATCCTTGCCGGCCTTATTTGGAGAAGTTGACCTTCTTCGCAGCCTTCAGTTGCTGCCAGGTGTTAAGTCAGCTGGAGAAGGTACCGCAGGACTTTTTGTGAGAGGTGGATCTGCCGATCAAAATTTAGTGCAAGTCGATGGGGCACCCGTTTACAATGCATCCCACTTTTTTGGAATTTTCTCAGTATTCAATCCAGATGGCCTCAAAAAGGTAGACCTCTACAAGGGCAACATGCCGTCCAGTTTTGGTGGTAGGGCCTCCGCCCTGATCGATGTGGCTTTCCGGGAAGGGGAGCGCGATCGGATTCATGGGGAAGGAGGTATCGGAACCATCTCCTCAAGACTTACGCTGCAAGGCCCACTATTGGGAGAAAAATCAAGTTTTCTGATTAGCGGAAGGCGTACCTATGCAGATCTGTTTTTGAAACTTTCCTCCAACCCAGACATCAAAAACAACCAGCTTAACTTTTACGATTTAAACGGAAAAGCTGCTTTTACCTTGAGTGACAAGGATAAACTATCTGTAAGTAGCTATCAAGGTAGTGATTTGCTGGGCTTGGACGGTCAGTTTGCCTTGGGCTGGGAAAACTGGGTTTCTGCAATCAACTGGAACCGGGTAAATTCAGATAGTTCCTACTTTGACTTGCAAGGCTATCATTCGAGGTATAATTATCAAGTGAAGTTTGACAATGAAGAAAATGGCTTCGACTGGACCAATTCCCTCTCCGAAACTGGGGTCAAAGCAACTTGGACGCGCGTGCTTGCTTCCAAGAGCACGCTATTCTGGGGAGCGCATGGGCAAGTTTATCATTTTGCCCCATCTGACCTGAAGCCTGCACCCAAAAACCCCATTGACCGCCGCCAAACCCAAGGAGTTCAAGGGCTTTTGGGCAATGCTTTTATCGGGATCACTCAGGAGTTTTCGGATAAGTTGACTGCTGAACTAGGCCTTCGGCAGGGTGTATATACCCAAGTTGGAGAAGGTAAGGTGTACCAATACCCAAATAATGCGCCGAATCCAGATGTGGATCCTTCGGATTCTGTCTTTTATGGGAAAGGGGAACTCATGCAGCGCTACCAAGGATTGGAACCACGAATTGCATTTCGCTACTTGCTCCAACCTGAATTCTCACTGAAGTTGGCCTACAACCGTAATTTTCAATACGTACAGATTGCTTCCAACAGTTCGGCAGGCCTCCCCATCGATCGCTGGGTTTTGGCAGGACAGTACATTCGACCCATCCGCTCGGATCAAATCTCGCTTGGAGCATTTCGAAACTTTGATCAAAACCGCTGGGAACTATCCGTAGAGGGATATTACAAGGACCTAGATCAGGTAATCGACCTGCGCAATGGAGCGCGAATACTGCTTTCGGATCAAGTGGAAACCGAACTATTGAGTGGACGCGGTTGGGCTTATGGTGCGGAATTCTTGCTTCGCAAAAACAAAGGAAAGACCACGGGATGGCTAGGCTATACCTGGTCTCGAGCTTGGAGACAGATCGATGGCATCAGCAGAGATCGCCCCTACAATCCACGATTTGACCGGCCGCATGACCTCTCCTTGGTGCTCAATCACCAATTTTCTCCTGCTTGGACTACGAGCTTCACCTTCGTGTATTCCACGGGACAGGCAGTATCTTTTCCTGTAGGTTCCTACGTCGCGGACAATCAATCCTTGCCACTTTATTCGGATTTTCGAAATGAAAATCGGTTTCCAGACTACCACCGACTAGATGCTTCCGTCACTTGGAAAAATCCAGATCCAGGAAGAAAGTGGAAAGGCAGCTGGAATTTTGGAGTGTATAATCTCTATGGTCGGAAAAACCCATTCTCTTATGACTTCCGAATCTTGTACAACAATGATATCAACTACAGCCCTTCGGATGGAAAAGTAGTATCTGCCCGTCCTGGTGTTGTGATGACGTACCTGTTTACCTTTTTGCCTTCCATCACCTACAACTTTGAGTTCTGATGAAAACTAGCTGGATAGTAGTATTGGTAGCTTTCTTATGTGCTTCTTGTCAAGAGGAAGTGTTTCTCGATTTGGATCAAAAAGATGCGCGTATTCCGGTGATTGAAGGGCATTGGACGGATCAAGGGATCTACAATGAAGTGAAGATTTCCTTGTCAAAAAACTATTACGATTCCCTAGAGCAGGAACTTATTCGGGACGCAGAAGTCTTTGTAAAGGAACTGTCTACAGGAAGGAGAATCACCTTCAGTTACCTGAATGCTACCCGTTCGTATAGGCCTAATCCTTTTGAGCGTGCTAAGGTTGGAGAAACTTACCAATTGAATGTAAATTGGAAAGGGCAAGTATTTCAATCTGAAGGACTTATGTTAGAGGCTCCTACCGTAGATTCGGTCACTTGGGAGTACAAGGAAAAGCGGCTATTTCGGGACGAAGGCTATTTTCTTAAGGTATATGGAAAGATTCCTTTTCCAGACAATAACTACTACCGCATCCGGGTAATTGAAAACGATACGCTCAAAAATCAACGAGAGGATTACCTATTGTTTGACGATGCTTTTGGATTGCAAGTATTCGAAGAAGGCTTGGAACTTGGGTATGCCTTTCAGAAAAACGATCGGGTGAGGATGGAACTCTACCGATTGAATAAAGATGCCTTTGATTACCTCAGCCAACTCGTCAGCCTATTGTTTAATGATGGGGGATTGTTTAGCCCTCCACCTCAAAATCCAGAGTCCAATATTCGGGTAGTCAAAGGGGATTCTCAAGTCCTGGGCTATTTTGTCGTTTCTCCGGTGCTGACTCGTACCGTTACGCTTCCCAATAAATAAGTTGAGTAAATTTTTGAATCGGTGACAACTTTTTCTCAAGTATATCGTAATATTACGATTGACTATGGGACGATCCAAAACTACCTTATTTACTCCTGCGCAGAACGAATTGGCGGACCTGGCCAAAGCACTGGCGCATCCTGCACGCGTAGCCATTCTTCAATACTTGGCCAATACCCAGTCCTGCATCAATGGGACCTTGGTTCAGGAGTTGGGCTTGGCGCAGGCGACCATTTCTCAGCACCTCCGGGAACTCAAGGAATTGGGCCTCATTTGCGGGAGCATTGAAGGTGCCGCAGTGAATTACTGCTTAGATACCGAACGATGGAAGGCTGTTCAAGACCTTTTCCAAGTCTTTTTTACGCAATTAGCTGAATCAAAGACTACTAACTTTTGTTGTGATTAATATCTCCTCAATCCCCTACATCTTAACCTCATCTCTACCATGAAACTCTCACAAATCAAATCTCAATTGGATAGTATGACCGAAGTCAACTTTCTATTGCCCTCTGGAACCACTGTTCCTGCGCATTTTCATGTAACTGAAGTAGGTCAAGTCACCAAAAAATACATCGATTGTGGAGGTACCCTTCGCAATGAGTCCATGATCAGTTTCCAATTGTGGGAAGCGGAGGATTACGATCACCGCCTAGGGGCTGCCAAATTATTAGACATCATTCGATTGGCAGAGCGTGTATTGGAGTTGTCGGACCTAGAAGTGGAGGTAGAATACCAAGGGGATACCATTGGTAGATACGGGCTTGATTTTGCGGGGAACAATTTTCTTTTGACTGCTCGTCAGACTGACTGCTTGGCCAAGGATAAGTGCGGTATCCCTACAGAAAAGCCAAAAATCAGGCTCTCCACCATTGCTCAGGGGCCTGTTTGTACACCTAATTCAGGATGCTGTTAATCAGATGAAAGCACCATTTTTTAGCCCCTTGCTTGAAACCATCGCGTCATTGCCTATCTCCGCCATTTCTGCGGATCGGAAGGTGCTCTTGGATGAAATGGCAGCCTACCTTCAAAAGAAGATTTCCAATCGAAAGGAGATTCGGCTCAACTTTATCTGCACGCACAACAGCCGCAGAAGTCAATTTTCTCAAATCTGGGCGCAAACTGCTGCCGCCTATTATGGAATAGCCGCCTATTGCTATTCCGGGGGAGTAGAAGTGACTGCCTTCAATCCCCGAGCCGTGGCTGCAATACAGCGGGATGGATTTAAGGTGGAGAAAAAGGAAGGTGAAAACCCTGTATATTTTGTTTTTTACAGTGAAGAGGAAGATCCTATTGTAACTTTTTCAAAAGTAGTGGAGGATCCCATTAATGCAGGGAAAGAATTTGCCGCAGTAATGACCTGTGATCATGCCGATGAGAACTGTCCTTTTATTCCTGGAGCAGAAAAACGTTTTCCCCTTCGTTTTGAGGACCCCAAAGCCTTTGACGATAGTCCCCTAGAGGAAAAGATGTACACCGAGCGCTCGCATCAAATTGGTGCTGAATTGTTTTATCTTTTTGAAAAAGTAGGCAATCCTTCCGCTTAAGACATTTCATTTTGAAATGAAGAGGTAATTTTTATTCTTTGGATGTATTAAAACTTATTATTTATGAAAACCCTTCTTCGTGTTGCCTTTTTCTCACTTGTGCTAGGAATAGCCCTATCTTTTAACGCTACTGTTCAGGCCCAGGAAACTGTGAGTTCTACCGTAGATGAAATGCCCGTTCCTCCAGGGGGAATCACTGGGCTTACCAACCACATGATTCAAAACTTAAAGTATCCTTCTGCCGCCAAAGAAGCCAAGGTGCAAGGCATGGTAGTGATATCTTTTATTGTTACTGCAGAAGGAAAGGTTGAGAATGTAGAAGTGCTTCGTGGAATAGGTTCAGGCTGTGATGAAGAGGCTGTTCGCGTGATTTCGCAATCGGGTACTTGGACACCAGCAAAAAAGGAAGGAAAGACTGTAGCTAGCAAGATGACCTTGCCGGTTCAGTTCAAACTTTAAGTTTTTCACCTACATAAAAAAGCCTCAAAATCACTGATTTTGAGGCTTTTTTTTGATTTTTAGCTGTTGCTCTTAATCCATGGCATTGCCGTGGAAGAGTGCATTGAAGAAGAGTTTGTTGGTTCCGTACCAAGCTCCTCTAAAGTTAGGGCTATCGAAGAAGTGAATCACACGCCCCTGACCAGAAGGAGAAATGACCACACTGGCGCTTTGCTTTAGACTTTCCAGGTTGGCCTTGGAAATATACCCTCCAAGGTGTGGATTGGCTGTGTAGCGAATAGGGGTGAGGTACTTGTCTGCTGACGGCTTGATAAAGAGATCTGTATTGCGGTACACAGGCAAGGTCTTGCGGCTATATCCATAAGCAATCGGATGGGTTAAGTCGAGTTCGGCCAGGTAAATGCTTCCGCCTACTTCTTTTGCACCTTCGGTATCGTTGCGTGTATCAAAGGGTAGATTTCCTGGTGCCTTTTCTCCATTTCCTGCCACGGCTTCTTCCTTCGTGATGCCTTTCTGGTTGAGCCAAAGGGAGGCATTCTTCATGGAAATGATAGTACCACCTCGGCTTACCCAATCTTTGATGTGATTGACTTGACCTTCGGAAAATGATCCATAGCTACCAGAAGGTAGAATAAGCGTGTTGTAACCATGCAGGTTGAGTCGGCCAAACTGCTCCACATTCACCTTGGTAATCGGCATGCCGATTTGGTGATCCAGTAAGTTCCAGATTTCTCCTGCTTCAGAGGCATTGATTCCAGTGCCCACTACAAGGACCACCTTGGGATGCTGCACGGCTGACACGCTGTTGGATCCAAGGTCAATCCCGCTCAGATTCAAGCCGGTTTGCACGGAATAGACTTTCTGTCCATTCTTTTGTGCCAAAGTTTTGAGTTGCTGTACCACTTCGGCTTTAGATAGGGATTGAAAGCCCATAGGAATCATCAACGTTCCCCGACCAAAGTCCACCTTGCCGTCCTGGGTTTGGGAGGAGAAGTTTTGGTGCAGCGCTTCCACATGCACCCCTGCTTTCTGCAGCTCAAATAGAAGTTTGGGTGCATAGTAATCCCTCCAGTCAATCAAGTAGGCATAAGCATCTCCTTGAGGGAAGGAATGTGTAGGAAGGGTTACCTCCTTTAATTCTGTGCCAGCTTTTGCCGTAGGCGCAGAAGCGAAAGGCATGCCGTAAGCAGCTGCCATGGTCCAAGCAGAGGCATCGTAGAACACGGAATCTGCGAAAGTAGTCACGTATTCAAACATGGTTCGTACCATTCGGTACTGTGGCTGCTTGGTAGGTACCACCCAAGAAGATCCTTTTTTGAAGGTTTGTCCAGCAGCGCTGAGGTCCGCTGGATTTTCATAGACCTTGATTTTGTGGTCTAGCAGGAACTGTAGAAAAAGTCGGTTTCTGCTTGGATCGGTTTCATCTCCAAACACGTAGTTTTTTGCCAGATCCTTGCTTCCTTCTGCTACGGCTCCTTCAAAAAACTCCCGAAGGTACCCGTGCATGTACTCACGGTTTGCTAATGCAGCGTCCATGGTGGCAAGGGAGTTGACCACATGGTTGCGGATGGTAAAGGCAAAGGTAATGTCACCACGCTGGCTGTTTTGAACATGTCCGCGGGAGCTGGCGGTTTCAAATACCAAACCCAATCCCCCGTGCATGTCGGGGTAGGAGGAGCCATAGCCTGGGTAACTGTTGTCAAACACCTCTTTGCTCCAGTACAGGCTACCAATTTTGTCCATGTATTTGGCAAAGTACTTGGCGAATTTGGGGTTGAGATCGTCATAATTTTTACGAGGCACTACCGGGTTTTCAGAACCATAAGGCTTGGTTGGCTCAAAGAAATAGGTGCTATTGACGCCCATCTCATGGAAATCGGTAGTCACGTTTGGATACCACTGGTGGTACCAAGCCACCTTCACTTTAGACTCTGGATGGGCTAGAGGCAACCAATCACGGTTAAGATCAAACCAGTAATGGTTGGTGCGACCTCCTGGCCAGGCTTCGTTGTGTTCCCGGTCCAAAGGATCTGCTACGGCTGGAAATCCCTTGTTGGAATTTGCCCAAAGGCTATGTCGATCTCGTCCATCTGGATTGAGCGTAGGGTCGATGTGTACGACCGCATTGGCACGGAGCTGGGTGGCCAGATCTGATTGGGAGGCAAGCAACCAGTAAGCGGTTAGCATGGCTGCTTCCGCAGAAGAGGGCTCGTTGCCATGCACTCCATACCCTTGGTGGATGATGGAAGGCATATTTTTGATATCGGGTAGGGGCTGGCTCGGATCTGCGAGTTGCAACTGCTTTTGACGAACCTGCTCCAGATTGGTGAGGTGTGCGGCAGAAGCGATGGTCAAGATCACCTTGGGTCTATGCTCGTGGGTGTAGCCGATGGTTTGCAATTGAGCCAAGTCGCTGACGGCATCCAATTTTTCAAAGTACTTGATGATTAAATCGTAGCGGGTATGCCAATCGCCAATGGGATATCCCAGGAATTGAGAAGGCGAGGGGATGTTGGGATTGAATTTTTCTCCAGGAAAGAAGTAGTCTTCTTGTCCAAAAACCGGAATGCTCAGCAGGATTCCGAAAATGACTCCGACAAATGATTTTTTCATAGGGTTCCAATATTTCAAGAAAAATAGGAAAGGTATGGGGCATTTCCATTAAAAATCCATCAGCGGTTAACCAAATCCACAAAATTTTACTGTATTTTAAAACTTTAATTCGCAATTCAAACCCAACTTATCCTATGAAACAAATTAATTCATTGGTTGCAGTCCTCTTGGCTAGCCTAGGAACAGCAACCCTAGCTTTTGCGCAGCAGACGCCAACTCCACCACCCATGCCTCCTCAGGCTACCGAGTTTTATACTCCTGTACCTCCTAAGGTGACACCTGGAGCGATGAATAACCAGGCACCTTCAGATGCGATTGTGCTGTTTGACGGCAGCAGCCTTGCTAACTTTGTATCTGCCAAAGATGGATCCAGTCCAGCTGCCTGGAAGATTGAGAACGGAGAGCTCGTGGTTCAAAAGGGAATGGGAGACATTCAATCCAAACTTGCCTTTGGTGATGCCCAATTCCATATCGAATGGTCTGCACCTACCGAAATCGTAGGTGAAGGACAGGGTAGAGGAAACTCGGGTTTCTTTTTGATGGGCTTGTATGAAGTACAAGTCTTGGATAGCTACGTAAGTAAAACCTACACCAATGGGCAAGCAGGAAGTATTTACAAGCAATTTCCTCCATTGGTTAACCCGTTGAGAGGACCAGGTGACTGGAATTACTACGACATCATTTTCAAGGCGCCTCGTTTTGATAAAAATGGCATGCTTACCTCCCCAGCCACGGTTACTGTTTTAATCAATGGGGTATTGGTGCAAAACAATGTGATTCTCAAAGGACCTACCGAATACATTGGAATCCCGAATTACAAGGCTCATGCAGATGCCTTGCCGATCAAACTTCAGGATCACGGCAATCCCGTTCGCTTCCGTAATATTTGGGTAAGACCGCTTTAATCTTTAGTCCACGGTCGACAGTCGACAGTCGACCGTGGACCATTCACACCATTAATAACAAACCCTCATGACTTCAAGAAGAAAATTTATTCAAAACACCATGCTCATCGGAGCTGGTTTATCCATGCCCACCATTTTAACTGCGGCTGACTTCGGTACTTTTACCCGTAGCATCGGACCCAATGATCAAATCAACTATGGCGTAATCGGCTGTAAGGGGATGGGATGGTCCAACATGAGTGCACACCTCAAAATCCCACAGGTCAACTGTGTGGCCCTTTGCGATGTGGATCAAAGCGTATTAGACCAGCGTACCGAAGATGTTTTCAAAATCCGTGGCAAGCGTCCTACCCAATACAAGGACTACCGCAAGATGCTTGAAAACAAGGATATCGATGTGGTAATCATCGGTACTCCAGACCACTGGCACTGCCTCAACATGGTAGACGCTGTTTCCGCGGGCAAGCACGTTTATGTAGAAAAACCAATTGCCAACACCATTGAAGAGTGCCAAATCATGGTGAAAGCGCAAGAGCGTTACGGCAAGATTGTTCAGGTAGGACAGTGGCAGCGCTCTGGTTCACAGTATGACCAAGCCATTCAATACGTGAAGTCTGGTAAGCTCGGCCAAATTCGTTTGGTGAAATGCTGGGCCTATCAAGGATGGATGAAGCCAGTACCAGTGGTTGCAAATAGTGCAGTACCTGCTGGGGTGGATTACAACATGTGGCTTGGACCTGCTCCAAAGCGGGACTTCAATTCCAACCGATTCCATTTCAGTTTTCGCTGGTTCTGGGATTATGCAGGTGGCTTGATGACCGACTGGGGTGTTCACGAGATTGATATTGCGCTTTTTGCAATGGGAGTATCTGCTCCTAAATCCGTGATGGCTTCTGGAGGTAAATTTGCTTATCCTGATGATGCATCTGAAACTCCAGATACACTACAGACGGTATATGAATACGAGGGCTTCAACATGCTCTGGGAGCATGCTACTGGTATCGATGGTGGAAACTATGGTACAACTGAAGGGATTGCTTTTATTGGTAACAATGCCACGCTTGTCGTGAATCGAGGTGGATGGAAGGTGATTCCTGAAACAGAAATGGTAGATGGTCAGCGCAAAAATAAGATCGAGGAAGTTCCGCAGACCAAACCGTCTGGACCTAGTGCATTGGAACTTCATGCGGTCAACTTTGTAGAGGCCATGACCGCCAACGATGCCAAGTTATTGAAGTGT
>CAJBER010000244.1 GCA_903952135.1 uncultured Algoriphagus sp. | reverse complement strand
GGGGGATTAGCTCAGTTGGCTTCGCGTCCCGCAAGCATGCGGGAAGGTCATCGGTTCGAATCTTAGAAATATAAATGGGGGATTAGCTCAGTTGAATTCGCGTCCCGCAAGCATGCGGGAAGGTCATCGGTTCGAATCTTAGAAATATAAATGGGGGATTAGCTCAGTTGGCTAGAGCGTCCCGCAAGCGTGCGGGAAGGTCATCAGTTCGAATCTTAGAAGTATAAATGGGGGATTAGCTCAGTTGGCTAGAGCGCTACACTGGCAGTGTAGAGGTCATCGGTTCGAATCCGTTATCCTCCACAAAGGCAAGCATTCTGCTTGCCTTTTTTTTACCTTAATTTTTTCTACTATGTATTACATCTACATTCTTTTTAGCCTGAAAACCAATAAGTACTACATCGGCTCCACGGATGATTTAGCCCGCAGACTCAAACATCACAATGCCGGATCTACCCCCTCCACCAAAGCTGGAGCACCAGATTGGGAGATCCGCTATACTGAAGCAGTCATCGACAGAACTACCGCGCTTAAACGTGAACTAGAAATCAAAAAGAAAAAAAGCAGAAACTATCTCAAAGGGTTAATCCAAAAAGGAAAAATCCAGTAAAAAACATAAAACGCCTAATTAAAAAATCAATCCCTTTAAAAAACTTGCCTTATTCCAAATTGGAGCTTATATTTTCTCTTAGAATAAATAAACCCAACAGAATCCAGAGCCCACTGGCCTTTCTGAGTTTCTTTTTGAATCCTTCATGAAGTTTAAACTACTTTTTTTCAGCCTTATTTTATTTTTCAGCTTGAGCACCAAGGCTGCTGATCCAGAGTTTTATCGGCTCACAGTCGCTACGAAAAGGTGGGAAGTAGCAGAAAGATCCTCTTTCTTGAACGGAAGAGTAAGTAAGGAAATTTTAAACCAGTTAGATAGCATTTATCAAAAATTTCCAAACGGCTACGATTTAAATTACGATCCCTCGAACCAGACTTTAAAGGTTTTTGTACACTGCTCCTTTGATTTTTATTCCATCCAAGATGGCCAATTAGTTAAAGAGTACCAGTTTGCAAATAGAGGCTATACCTGCGGATCTTATTTTTTTGAAAAAAACAATGCCTACTACATACTAGGTGGAAGGGGATTTTGGAATTCCCATGCAGATTTAATGGAATTTGATACCCTAAATGGATCCTGGGAATTCAAACAAGTCTCCTATCAACCCCTTGACTATTACCCCTTAGGGGCTTACCAAACTTCAAAAGGAATGATGACCTGGTTAGGGGAATACATAAATCCCCGAATTCCAAGGATCGAAAAAGAAGCAAATGGTTTTTTTCTGGATGTGGAAAAAAAATCTTGGCAGCCCTTCAAAATTAACATTGAAGAATTTGATTTCGCTGAAATTGCCCATGCCAATGAAAGCCAGTTATACGAGACTGAAGATTACGCATTAAGTGTGACTGCTTCCCAAGTATCAAAACTAGGCTGGTACATCTGGATCATCATAGAGAAAGAAACAGGTAAACTATTTATTTACGAGGGAAATAAACATACAGAAATGTATGATTCTCCCTTTTTAGAAGTTATTGGAAACAAATTTCGTTATTTTGAATACACCCTCAATAGTACTTCAGAAGGTAAAGAAAAGATGATTGACTTGGACCTCATCCGAAGCCAATCACGTGAGATCGGCCAGTTAGTCCTACTTGATCCGAAAGAAAATAAGGAGACTACTTCCTTTTTTCCCCTAGCGCTTTGGATTGGATTTCCTGCTATTTTACTTCTTGGTTTTTGGATGGGAAAACAATTTCAAAAAAAGGAAAAGGGAGAAAACCTTCCTCCCCTTGATCTGGAAAAAGAAGGAGAAGACCTTGAAGAGGAAAATGCTGAAATTCTTCAGCAGTTGCGACTGCGCAACGGTGAAAAATTGAATACAGAGGAATTTGACATCCTACTCGGTATCGATCAGATCACTAACTTTGACTCCCAACGAATCAAACGTTCCCGACTCATCAAAGCACTCAATAAAAATTACCAAGAGAAAAATGGTTTCCCGCTAATTACGCGAATCAAAAATCCAGAAGACAAGCGGTTTGTCTTCTACAAGATTACCTTTGAAAATGGAAACTAAGGAACCTCCTCATTGAGAATGAAGCAATTCCTGATTTTTCCGCCTCAAAATCTTAATCCTCCTTTACTTCTTCTGAAAGGACGCTTACCTTAGATCTATGAAAAAACATCTTTGGGCTCTATTTCTATTCTTCTCAGTATCAAGCTGTGCCTGCGCTCCTGAGGAAATTGCCGAATTTGCCTTCGGTGGCCTAGAAAATATGCTCGGGGATGGATTTATGCCATCTGAAGAAATTCGAGCCCTGGGGAAATTTCAAAATACAAGTGTCAATATTTCTAATTCCTCTGAAAATGGGGTAGAGGAATCCATTATTTTTCTTCGACTGGAAAATGGAGACCCCAAAATCATGGCAGAGCAACGTGAACAACTAGCTCGCAACTGTGCTGAACTCTACCTTAAAGACTTTGAAAAAGCAGCCGATTACGACAAAATCACCATTCAGTTTGTACAAACCGACCCCTACAACCCGGAGAATGTTTCCTTAGAAGAATACACCTTTGATCCCCAGGATTTTTAAATCGCAAGTAGTGGAGTTTCCCTAGATTTATGGGAATTCGAATCGATGAATACCTATCCCCCAGCTTCCATGAAATTTAAAGCGATCTGCTCCGATATTGACGGCACACTACTCAACTCAGAGCGCTCACTTTCCCAAAATCTCATCTCCATTGTCTCTTCCATTTCACCAGAGATTCCATTTTTTCTAGCAAGTGCACGCATGCCTGCTGCAATGCGGCACCTCCTGCAAGACCTGAATCGTTCCAAGGAACCCCTCATCGCTTACAACGGTGCATTGGTTTTGGATGCAGAAGGAAAGGAACTCGAATCCATCACCATTCCACTTTCCCTCGTTCAAGAGATCGTTCACACTGCCCTACCGGAAGGACTGCACCTGAGTCTTTTCCATGGGGAAAACTGGTATACTCCAGAAGAAGATCATTGGGCATCTCGAGAGATTCAAAACACCAAAGTGCAGCCTACCTGGAAAAGTCCCTTGGAAGTCCTTGAAAATTGGAGCTCATCCAAGCTCGGCGCACACAAGGTGATGTGCATGGGAGATCCGGAAAAAATCGCCCTACTCTACCAAACCCTCCTCCAAAGACTAGGGTCCCAACTACACCTCTACCGCTCCAAGGACACCTATCTGGAAATTGCGCCGAAACCGATCTCCAAAGCCACTGGCTTGAAAAAAATCCTAGAGCATGCATATGCCATTGGTCTGGACGAAGTGGTGGCCTTCGGCGATGGCTACAACGACATCGACCTACTCCAGCAAGTGGGCTGGGGAGTGGCCGTAGAAAATGCATTCCCCGAAGTGAAAGCAGTGGCCAATGAGATCACCAAGCACCACAAAGAGGATGGGGTAGCGAGCACCCTAGCCCGTATTTTTCTGGATACAAAATAAGGAGCCCATTCAGGCTCCTTATTTTGTATGGGTTTAGGCATCGTAACCTGTATTTAGCGATTCAAGAAAAACTGCTGTGGCCGTGGACATTTGGCTATTTCACGGAGCGAAGCGAAGTTTATTTCTATCCTATTTCAACCCTATTTCGTGTTTCTGACTTAAAACTTCTGCAAGAACCGATATTTTTTCCCCACAGAAAAATTGTCGCAATCCCCTTATTCAAGTCCCTTGTCGCGCATTTTGACAAATTCGTCAAATCGCCGGTAAATGGCCACGGTAAATCCGAGCAACATCACAATCGTTCCAATCCAAAGCACATTAATGTAGGGCTTGACGATAGCCTTGAGCACCACATAATCCTTCTGGTATTGGTTGACCTTGAAGACAAATTTATTTTGATCAGGGAGTATGTTTTCCAAACTGATTTTGATCCCCAATTCGGAATCGGTCACTGGAAGCTTACCCACCTGATTGTCTCGAATGATAAAGGTCGGTTCCAGCAATTTTTCCACATCGTAATCCAAGATTCGAATTTTTGCCTTCACAGCCACATCCCCTTCCTTCAAGGTGTAGCCATCTATTTCTTTCAACACCTCTGCTCCGTCAAAATAGGCCACAAAGTCAGCCACGTGGAATTGTTCTCCCTTACTTACTTCGTAGGTTTCATCCTCCTTCCACTCGGGATCGGAGAAATCATTCATCGCAGCCACATAAGTATACAAGTCCTTATTCAGGTAAATCTTGGAGTCAGGGGAAGAAATCAAGCCCCCCATCCCTTCGTTGAACTGGGACATGGGAGTCAGCGAAAACTGCAATGCCTCGTTCTGTAAGTAATCAATCTTGAAGTAGTCGTTTTCCTCCAAGACCAACTGTACCGTATCTCCTTTTTTGAAATAGGTTTGGTAATCCTCCAAGGCAATGGCTTCATTCACCTCACCCGTAGAAGCCAAGATCTTGGCAGGCACATATTCAGAAACCCCCACTACTTTCTTTTGTCTACCGCGGTACACCACGGTGTAGTCCTTCATCTGAGTAGGCTTATTGATCCAAAGCAAGACGTGCTCCTTGTTCATTTCATCCTCCCAACTGTTGCTGTAGGTCAACCCAGACATGTTCATGGAAATTACTTCCGAGTAGCCCGAACTGAACATGATGCCAATCAAAATCATCCCCAAACCGATGTGGGCCAGCGAACCGCCAGCGAGTTTGAAGGTGGACTTCTTCAGGAGTTTGATCAAAATCGTTGCATTGGCCACAATGGTAAACATCCCTGCGAGCACAATGATCATGTATTTCCAATCGTCCACCTTGGCCAATACGATGACGGCTGTAGACAAGAGTATAGACACCACATAAGGCGTTACGAGGGAGTCTCGCAAAGCCTTTTTATCGATTTTTTGCCACCAGAAAAACTGCCCCACGGAAGTCAATAAGGCCAATACCACGGCAAACCACAATTGGAACTTGGTGTAGAACCCTACCTGATCTGCTGGAGGAGCCATGTTGGAAATCCCTCCAAAACTTTCGACCAAGGCATTCCATGCAGGAATGGACGTAGGCAAAATCACCTGAAAGGACATGAGTCCCAAGGTCATCGCTCCTAAGAAAATCCAAAACTCACGGGAATAAACGGATGCCTCACGCTCCGAAGTGGGCAAGTGCTTCCATGCTCGAGCGGCAAGGAAAATGGCCACCCCCATGAAAAATAGCAAGTACAACAATAGCTGCCCCGACAAGCCCAGATCCGTAAAGGAGTGCACTGAAGCATCTCCCAAGACACCCGAACGAACCAAGAACGTGGCGTACAATACCAAGATAAAGCTGAGAATCACCAAGATGATGGAGGTCTTCAAAGCCGTAGCACTTTTCTTGAAGGTGATCATGGTATGAATAGACGCCACCAAAATCAGCCAGGGCACATACACCGCATTTTCCACCGGATCCC
>CAJBER010000243.1 GCA_903952135.1 uncultured Algoriphagus sp. | reverse complement strand
TGGCATTGGTAAGCTTAGTATAGAGAATCGTATCCTTCAGTACTTCTACTCTAAACAGATTATACTGCTCAGGAAAATTGGTTAATGCCAGCCCTTTCTGAATTACTGAATCTGGCAGTTGCGTGAAATTACTTGAGTAGATAATCGTCGAATCATTCAAAAACACAGGAGTAAGTTCATCAAAGGCATCGTCAGTCAAGCGCTTCCCCTGTCCTCTTAAATTCAGCGTATACAGGTCCGTCTTTCCATTAGAAATGGCGGAAAGGACCATGTTTCTTCCCGATTCATTGAAATCTAAACTCAAAATCTGAGTGATATTTCTAAGGAAAACCTTGTCGCGAGCAGATCCATCTAAGGAACGTTGCCTCAGCGTCGTCAAGCCTCGTTTGAAGGTTGCAATCGCCAGCGTTGCAGAATCCCTCCAAGCAATCACAGGTGCGTGCAAATTAGGTGGCAACTCTTCGTGCTTGGATCCAGCCTGATAGATCCGTTGCTCCATACCGGTAGCCAATTCGCGTGCCCAGACGGTAGCCTTACCGGCATTATTGAGCACATAGGCCAAATGAAGCCCATCCGGACTAAATTTCACATCGGTGATCGCTCCATCCACACGAGAAGAGGTGGTAGCAATAGCCTTTTTCGGATCTAGGGTTTTAAAGTTGCTGTAAACGGGCTCATTGACCTTCAAATAGAACTGCTGCCAATCGGTAACAAAGGCCTTGATATTGATCCCAATGGTATTCGCAATGCTGTTTTCCTCATTACGATTGATTCGAGAAAGGTTGAGAATACTGGAAACATACCGTCGACCATACTTTTCGGAAATGTAATTCCATATCGACTGACCCACGAGGCCAGCCTCTAGATCGGTCAAGGTGTGAAGTTTAGGATTGGGCGTATTTTTCAGGTAGCGACGGATGTAATCATCCATTTCTCGGCTCCAGCCTTTGGCTAAATAAAGCGCAATGCCATCCACATACCAATCGGGAAAATTACTAACCAAATTCGCTTGAAAAGCATCTGCTACAGAAGCACCATAGAGCATTTCTTTAACAATGACCTTGGAAGTCGCGAATAGCAAGTCCTCCTTGAATAAGTCCATTCGGCCCTTGTAGGCTACCTCTGCCACAAGCCTGGTAAATTTAGTCTGTCCCTCTTCGGTATACTGCTGCGCATTGAGGTCCAAATTGCTCTGAAGGCGCTCTTCTGGAGAATTGTAAATGTAAATTCTTGGCTTAGTGTAAGCTACGTAGCCAATATTTTGAGTAAGCTTATTGAATTCAGCCTCCAAAAATTCAATGGCCATCTTGGCATTTACCCCGCCCTTGTCGTAGTAATACACCTCAAAATTGGCCGAAGTATAGAGGTACCAATTAAATTCCTTGTGCTGCACCCGATTTTTACCAAATCGTTCTTGGTCAAATTGAGCCCAGGCTTCGGTCCCGCAGCCAAGAAGAATAACTAAAAAAAGGTATCGAAATACACGCATTCGCATTTCCAACGATTGAGTTAGGTTTTAAATATAGGGAAAATACCGAGAGATAGATACTTCGGCTGCCAATGGCTTGTTTTCAAGGAGAAAATCCCGCATTTGCCCACTAAAGTACGGGACGAGCGAAACTCCCTTAGCTCCAAATCCATTGAAGACATAAACGTGCGGAGCCTCAGGATGTTTTCCTAAAAATGGTTTTCTATCCTTAGTCGCTGGGCGAATACCAACTCGGTGCGCCACCACTTCCTGAACAGGGACACGAACCACCTCAGTCAACTTATCCAACAACTCTTTTTGGGCCGTTGCTGTAGGGCCTTCTTCCAAGTCATGCCAGGTGTAGGTGGACCCTACACGGAAATTTCCATTGGGTAAGGGAACCCGAAACACCCCTCGATTCACGATAAAGGGAGGGTTAAAATCTTGTTTCAGTTCCAAAATTTCACCTTTGACTGGAGCAAAAGGCAAGAATGAAAAGAAGCGGGAACGCATAGCCCCCAGTCCATTGCAATAAATCAAGGCTCTTGCCTTCCACTTCCGATACTGCCAAACCTCCCCTTCCTGCACCAATTCTTCCTCTTGAAATTCTTCTTGAACTAATCGATCTCCAAAAAAAGTCGCCATTCCATCCAATAAAGTTGGGATGTCTAGCCAGCCTGAATTCTGAAGGAGAACTCCTCCAAAAGAATCCTTCAGGCTTGCATGCTGGCTTTCTACTTCTATTTTCTTTACAAAAGGCTGGGTTTCCGGATCGCTTGAATGTCCCATCCATTCATTTTGCTCTTCAATGGAAAGAAATGGACGGTAAATATGCTGGAGGGTGAGAAAGTTTTTCCCAGTCGCCTGTTCCAGTTCCTGATAAAATGGAATGATTTCGGGAAACAAGAGTTCCCCTTTCCAGGTCTTCACCATTTTTCTACCCGTAACTGGATTGAATAATCCTGCAGCCACACGGCTACTTTTATTCTTCTCAGGCTGATCGATCAGGATTACTTTTTTCCCTTCTTGAATCAAGCGGTAGCCCAAGGCCGAGCCGGCCAAACCTTGTCCAATGATTAAAAAATCAATTTCCATATCCTAAATTAAGCCCATAATTCTTTACTTTGCTTTAATCTTGTTGACTTTTCGCATGCTCCACATCAAGTGCTTCACCTTCAACCCATTTCAAGAGAACTGTTACCTCCTGTACGACGAAGAGGGAACAGCCACACTCATTGATCCAGGATGCTATACTCCTGAAGAAAAAAGGGAACTGGAGGCATTTGTGGAAGATCAGAACCTGAAAGTCACCCAATTGCTCAATACCCATTGCCACATCGACCATGTACTCGGAAATGCTTGGGCGATGGAGCGGTTTCAAGTTTCCCTACAAATTCACGCCTTAGAAGTTCCCGTCTTGAAATCCGTGGAAGTGTATGCGCCTAATTATGGATTTCGGGACTATGCTCCTTCCGAAGCCAGTTCCTTTCTAGAGGAAGGCCAAGACATTTTTGTAGGTAAGGAAAAGTTGCGCTGCATTTTCGTTCCAGGTCATGCGCCAGGTCATTTGGTATTCTACCATGAGGGAAGCAAGCGCTGCATTGCAGGGGATGCGCTTTTCAGAGGAAGCATTGGACGTACGGACCTTCCTGGAGGAAATCATACCCTACTCCTTGAAAAGATCAAGTCCCAGTTGTTTGTTCTCCCAGAAGAAACCTTGGTTTACCCAGGTCATGGTCCCGAAACTAGCATCGGCTTTGAAAAAAAGAATAACCCATTTGTTGGCCTAAAAGCATACTCGTGAACCTAAAAGCGCAACTCCCCAACTTCATCACTCTATTAAATCTCCTTTCTGGAGTCTTGGGAATCCTTTGGGTTTTGGAAGGGCAGTTACTCTATGGAGCCTATTTTGTGATCCTTTCTGCTGGGTTTGATTTTCTGGATGGCTTTGCCGCCCGCCTGCTGAAGGTTCAAAGTGACATGGGAAAAGAGTTAGACTCTTTGGCAGATGTGGTATCCTTTGGGGTATTGCCTGGAATTCTCTTGTATTCCCTGACCAAGACCCAAACTGACTCCCAGTTCCTACCTTATTTGACGCTCATTGTTCCCATGCTTTCAGCCTACAGGCTAGCCAAGTTCAATTTGGATACCCGACAAAGCGATCGATTCATTGGACTTCCTACCCCTGCCAATGCCCTTTTGCTCTCCACCTTGCCGCACCTGGTGGCCCATTGGCCCGAGTTGGCCCCTTGGGTAACTAGCCCCATCGCCCTCGTGGTGATCGCTTGGGTAGCAAGTATCCTTTTGGTTTCCGAACTTCCATTGATTGCCTTGAAGTTCAAAAACTCAAGTTTTGCGGACAATACCTACCGCTACACCTTGCTCTGTTTAGGCGCCTTTTGTTTTGCTTGGTTACAATTAGCCGGTATTCCCTTGATCATTATTGCTTACCTCCTGCTTTCTGGAGTAGAACAATTGTTTCTCAAAAAATGAATAGGCAATTCTGTTCCCTTTTGATTTTTCTGGGACTGTTTTGCCATACCGCTTTCTCCCAGACTTTTCGATACACAGCTGGAGTTACGGAAGCGGGTATTTACACACTAAGTGCAGAGCAAGCAAGGAAACTCGGGTTTCAGCGGCTGGAAGAAGTGGCGATTTATGGTTACCCTGGAATGCTCCCACAGCGATTGGATTCCGCGCAACTTAGCCCACAGGAAATTCCTTCCTTACTTGCAGCAGATCAACTTTACTTTTTTCTGGAAGGTCCGCACCAACGTGCATTGACCAACCAAGGAGAGCTGAGTTATACCCACCACATCTACACAGACACCCTACGCTATGCATTGGCCCAAAAATCGGCACCAAAGCGAATCGAAGTGAAAACTGGAAAAGTAGATTCTCCCGGTACCCAGTCCATCTGGTATCAACTGCTTTCCCTCAAGGAGGAAAAAATCAATGTGCTCAACTCTGGAAGATCCTGGTATTCCCAGCCAATCCGTCAAGGACAAAGTTTGGCCATTTCCTACAATAAAAATAGTGCCGCCGCACCCTGGCTCCTACATGCACGATTGATGAGTCAATCAACAAGCTCCTCCAACTTTCGGATTTGGGCGGATACCGAACTCCTGCAGGAGGTCAATTTTTCCCCAATCCCCACAAGCACTTATGGAGTTAAGGGATCTGAAACAAGCATTCATACTCCCTTCACTCCCAAGGAAGGACGTTTGGAGCAAGTCCGCTTTAGTTTTCAGGGGACAGGAACTGGCCATCTAGATTTTGCCCTGGTAGGCATTCCTTTTTCAAATGCAACCTTGAAGGAAGACCTTTATTTTGGCAGGGAAGAAAGCTCAATTTCTTTGGAAACGGGATTTCAAACTTGGGAGGTCAGTAATTTTTACCAACCGATATCCTACAACCAAGGAAAGTCTGCAACTGGGAAAAAGTGGATCTTATTTTCCCCTAAAAACGCAAAAGAGCTGCTAGGCATTAGAGCCATTGCTCCGAAAGGTACAGATCCAGCAAGTCCTGAATTACTAGTGATCACAGTGCCCCAGTTTAAAGAGGTTGCCCAGCAATTCCAGTCCTTCAAAACCAGCCAGGGCATTCCCACACAGGTGGTATTTACTTCTGAAATCTACGATTGGCAAGGCTATGGCAATTCGGATATTTCTGCCATTCGGAATTTTATCGCTAAGGAATACCACCAAGGCAAGCAGTTAAAAAACGTACTGATCTTGGGAAAAGGAACCTTTGATTACAAGAAAAAACTGGGTGGAAGGCCCAACTTGATTCCGATTTACACCAGTAGATCCAGTTTGGATCCACTGACCACCTACAGTTCAGATGACTACTTCGGGATGCTAGGTTGGGGTTTGGGCAATTGGGAGGAAAGCAAAGAAGGGGATGCGCCCATGCAGATTGGAGTGGGCAGGATCCCAGCCATCACTTTTGCCGAAGCCCAAAGTTGGTTGGAGAAAACGATCGACTACGAAACCCAGGGGGAAGCCTTTCCGAGCAGTACGCTCTCCTTCCTAGCAGATGATGGCGATAATGGAGTACATATCCGTGATTCAGAGGTGCATGCGGCTTATTTGGAAAAAGCGCTCCCCTTTTTCCGTAGCCAAAAACTCTACCTAGATCGCTTTGAGCAACTCAAATCTGGGGGTAGACAGGAGTCTCCAGAAGCAAAAAAAGTAATCCTTGAAACGCTCAATGCGGGTACGTTATTTCTCAACTATGTGGGGCATGGAAATGAAACCACACTTACCGCTGAGGAAATTTTTAAGGTACAGGACCTAGAAAATTGGCCCAGCCAAGCCCAGCTCCCCATCTGGTTTACCGCTACCTGCGAGTTTGGACGACACGACAGCCCCTTTATACGATCCGCAGCTGAGGAATTGCTTTTTGCTCGAAAAAAGGGGGCTATTGGTCTACTTGCTACAGGAAGACCTGTTTTTAGTTCAGTAAATTTTAGCATCAACCAAGCCTTTACCCAAGCTTTGGCAGCGGCAGGAGAGATGGGCTCAGACTTGGGGTGGCTCTACCGCCGCACCAAAAACGAAAGCTTAAATGGGGCCTACAACCGGAATTTCTCACTTCTCGGTGATCCTAGTCTTCGCTTGGCTCTTCCAGAAGCTCGGGTGCAAGTTGAAAAATTGATTTTCCTGCCTAGTCAAAGCGCGGTAGACACGCTCCTCACCTTAGCACCCATTCAGCTGACTGCTACAATTCTTGATCCGCTCACCCAAGCCTTCCTTCCCAACTTTCAGGGCAAGTACAGCTTGGAAATCTGGGATCAAGCCAGTTCCATCCGAACCCTTGGGGATGAAAATGCACCTATTGAGTTTACGGAAGAAAATCAACGCCTCTTCTCAGGTGAAGGAGAAGTTCGCCATGGAAAGTTAGTCGCGCAATTTATCCTTCCCGAACACCTGAAGACCAAAGTAGAAAAAATACGGGTTCGCATTCAGGCCTGGGATTCGATTAAAAAAACACATGCTACCGGGGTAGTAAGCCTTTCCTTAGCCAACAAAAAAGCAGTGATTCAGGACCAAACTGGGCCACAAATCACCGCTGAGCTGGCTGGAAAGAGTGTACAGAATAGCCCTCCAATTGCCAGCACCCAAGTGGAAGTGCTGCTTAAGTTTCAAGATGCGAGTGGCATCAACAGTTCATCGCAAATGCCAGAAAAAACGATGCAACTTCGAGTTAATCAAGAACCTCCTCAACAAATTCATCAGGCCTACCGGGCCTTAGAAGGAAGTTTCGAAAAAGGAACAGCACGGGTTTTGTTGACCGGATTGGTTGAAGGAAAAAATGAAATTCAGGTGCTCGCTTGGGATAATTTTGGAAATCAAGGTTCCTTTACTTTTTCCATTGAGGTTCGAAACAGTACCCGATTACAAGTACTTTCACACCAAATCTACCCGAATCCAGCCACAGAAAAGGCATCCCTCCGATTTCGACATAACCGCCCTAAGGAGAATTTAATTGCAATCTGGACGGTTTTTTCCCCAACTGGGCAAATACTATTTTCAGAAGAAAAACGTTTTATTCAAGCGCCGGAAATTATTGAAGAATGGGACTGGATTTTTTTACAGTCCAAAACGAAATATCCAGCAAAAGGAACTTATATTTACAAACTAACATTACGGTCAGAATCCTCTTCACAAGTGGATTCTGGAAGTGGAAAACTGGTGATTCAATGAACAAAAAAGCCATATTCGGGAAGAAATCTATTTTTACCATTGTTTTTGTGCTTACAGGACTCACCTCCTTCGCGCAAAACAGTGTGATCATCTCGGGACAAGATCCAAGCAGAAGAGTCATCACTACTGCGGTTCCTTTTTTAAATTTTGCTCCTGACTCCCGCCATTCCGCAATGGGTGATGTGGGAGTAGCAACTTCTCCAGACGCGAATTCTGCTCATTGGAATGCAGGAAAACTCGCCTTTATCCAGGACAGTTACGGCTTCTCTCTTTCCTATTCACCTTGGCTCGGCAAGTTGGTCAATGACATGTCCTTGAGTTACTTAGCTGGTTATAAAAAAATAGATGAGAATTCAGCCTTTGGCTTAGATCTTCGCTACTTCAATATGGGGGATATTTCCCTCACAGATGGACGTGGAAATCCTATCGGAGAGTTTAATCCTAGAGATATTGCCATTGGAGGCACGTATTCCAGACGACTCTCTGCCAACCTAGGATTGGGTATCTCTGCACGTTTTATTCATTCCAACCTTTCCGGCAATATGTCTTCATCCGGCGGTTCCGAATCTCGTCCAGGAACTAGTGTTGGGGCCGACGTTGGCTTATACCACCAGAAGCCAATCCTTGTAGGCGAAAAAGATGGTGTTTGGTCTTGGGGTCTTACCCTATCCAACATAGGTCCGAAAATCACTTACAACAGTGCACAGGATCTAGATTACATTCCCACTACCTTCCGTGCAGGTACAGCCTACAAAATCAATGTCAATCCGACAAGCTCCTTGACTTTTGCTTTGGATGCAAATAAATTGTTGGTTCCTACCCCTCCTACCTACAAAACCAACGCAGACGGAACCTTGGCCACTGATGCAAGCGGTAACCTAATCATTGATGCAGGAAAAGACCCGAACCGAGCTTTGATTTCTGGCATGTTCGGTTCCCTCAACGATGCGCCCGATGGCTTTAAAGAAGAATTAAGTGAACTCACCCTCTCTTTTGGGGTAGAGTACTTGTATGCAAATAAGTTTGCTTTGAGATCGGGCTATTTTTACGAGGATGACGCGAAAGGTGGAAGAAGGTATTTCACCATGGGCGGCGGATTCACGATGAAGCGACTTGGTTTGGACTTCTCCTACTTGGTACCTCAAGTTCAAAACCATCCGTTAGCTGAAACCCTACGGTTTTCGCTCCGCTATTCCATTGCTTCCATTGCTGCTGCAAATTAATGGCTGTAGATCGCTCTAAAGCACCTCAATTTTCACTTCCATCCGAATTTGCTTTAACTGCTCCTCAGCAATTTAAACTGAGCACGGGAAGCGCCGTTTTTTTCTTCCGAACTCCAGGAATTGATGCGGTCAAATTGGAAGTTATTGGTGCAAGTTCTAGATCAACACTTCCAAATCTCCATGCGCTGACCCCCTCTTTTACCCTGCAAATGCTTCAGGAGGGCACGACCCATTCAAGTGCTCAGCAGCTGGCAGAATTTTTTGATTACCATGGGGCAGAAGTCTACCCTACCCTAAGTTATACCCAGGAGGGCCTGAGTTTGTTGTGCATCAAAAAACACCTGTTTACCCTGCTGCCAACATTCATCTCCCTGTTTACGGAGGCAACCTTTCCAGAAGATAACCTGGAGAAACGAAAATCCCAGCGCAAGCTCAGCCTCAAACTGGATCAAGAAAAACCCAGTTCAAGGGCAGGGCAGCTATTCAAAAAAGGATTGTTTGGAACCGAACATCCCTATGGCCAAGAAATAACGGAAGCACATATTTCAGAAATCACTCCTGAGCTCCTAAATGCCTATTACCAGACCCAACTCTGGAAGGACTGTGGTCTTTTTCTTTCTGGTGACTTTACGCAGCAGGAACTGGACTCCCTTCTTGCCCAACTCGAGCAACTTCCCTTGAGACATGGGGCTCAAAAACAGGAATTGCCAAGTCCATCCCCTTTTTGGGATTTCCAGGAGGACAAAGAGGGCGCCGTCCAAAGCAGCATTCGCTTGGGCGCATGGGCGATCCCCAAAAAACATCCCGATTACCCTGCATTAGCCGTATTCAACACGCTCTTGGGAGGATACTTTGGGTCGCGGCTAGTCAAAAATATTCGGGAAGACAAAGGACATACCTACGGCATCCACTCCACTTTGGTGGAATTGGATCAGTATGCCTATTGGATGATCGCTGCCGATGTAAAAAAAGCCCATCAGGAAGAGGTATTTGAGGAAATCGACAAGGAAATTCACCTCCTGCGCACCGTGCTTGTCGATTCGGAGGAAATTGAACTAGTGAGAAATTATCTGATTGGTCAGCTCTTTTCGAAATTCAGTTCACCCTTTGATCTAATTGAGCAATTTAAAGCGGTGTACTATGCAGGCCTAGATTTCAGTTTCTACGAAAATCGCTTCAACTACCTCAAAAAATTCACTGCCACTGATCTCCTAAACATTGGGGAGCGCTATTTTTCCAGTGAAGATCGTGTGAAAGTTCGAGTAGGTTAAGCACTTGGTAGGGGTCAACCAATTACCCCAAAAGCTCATCCAAAAAACCCTCCGCATTCAACTTTTGGAAAATCTCCAAACAAGCCCAGGCATCCGTAGCTGCGTACCGTAGCTGTCGCTCGGTCAACTTCTCT
>CAJBER010000242.1 GCA_903952135.1 uncultured Algoriphagus sp. | reverse complement strand
GCATCTACATCCACCTTTCCAATCACTGCTTTTCCTTCGTAATCTGACGCCAATTCTTCCACTACAGGGCCAATCATTTTGCATGGGCCACACCATTCTGCCCAAAAGTCAACCAAGATAGGTTGGCTTCCAGAGATGATTTCTTCAAAGTTTGCGTCGGTAATTTCAATTGCTTTTGCCATGGGATGCTTTCAGGTAAGGTTCTTTTTTCAAATATATCAGCAAAATGCAATTGAATCCGAATAAGTTCCGTTCAATTTTAATTAATTGCTGGAAGGAGGGTAATTTTTATGCTGTTGGTTAACGATCCATGATTTTATAGGCCACTTCTGGCATGAGTTTCAATTCCTTGATCAACTCTGCACTGGGGTCTACCTTAATTTTTTTGGAGAAAAGTTCTAAGCTAATATTCTCTTGCTGATCCACCACTTCAATATACAATTTGGCTTCGCCCTTGTACTTGGCAGTGATGGTTTCTAATTTTTCCATCAGCTCGTAAGTCAAGTCATTCAAATTGATATTGACCTTGAGGCCTTTGATAAGTCGGCCTCGAATCTCGCTGAGTAGAGAGATGGTGTTGATTTTAAACTCCAACTCGTTCTCTGCCCCCCACTTTTTTTGAACCACAGCACCTGAGATAAACAAAAACCAGCCCGTCATGAAGTATTGTTTAAACTTCACGTAATCTTCTCCAAAAAGGAAGAAGGTAAAGGAACCATGGTAATCTTCCACCGTGAGCGTTCCGAAGGGCTTGCCGTTTTTGGTAGTGCGGTGGGCAAAGCTAGCTACTGAGCCCGCCATACGCAATTCATTTTTCCCTTTGAGCCCCTCCAAATCAGTAAGGGCCGTCAGCGTAGCATTGGTAAAGGAGTCGATCTCCAATTGGTACTGATCTAGGGGGTGCCCTGAGATAAAGAGTCCCACTACTTCTTTTTCGATATTCAGTTGTTGAATCTGTGAAAAGGGCTCCATGGCTGGAACAGATGGCAGCGGAACCTCTGCGGTACCTGAGTTACCACCAAAAAGGCTGACCTGTGCACTGTCTTCTTCTTGCTGGATTTTCTGGGCGTACCGGCTTGCTTTTTCAATCAAACTGATATCTCCTTCTGGAGCTTCCAAGAACTGTCTTCGGTGGTGTTCTTTGAAGCAATCAAAACTACCTGCCATGGCCAATGCTTCCATGGTTTTCTTATTCAGTGCACGAGAATTTACCCGCTTGGCAAAGTCGAAAATGTTCGAATAAGCACCATTGCTCACGCGTTCCTTGATGATTTCTTCCACAGCTCCTGCTCCGGCACCTTTGATGGCAGCCATGCCAAATCGAATTTCGCCCTGAGTATTTACGGTAAATCCACTTTTGGACTCATTGACATCGGGTCCAAGAACCGAGATTCCCATTCGTCTACATTCTTCCATGAAAAAGGTCACCTGTGTGATGTCATTCATGTTGTTGCTCAGCACAGATGCCATGTATTCTGCCGGGTAATGCGCCTTGAGATAAGCCGTCTGGTAGGCAATCCAGGCATAGCAGGTGGAGTGAGACTTGTTGAAGGCGTAGGAGGCAAAAGCTTCCCAGTCTGTCCAGATTTTCTCCAGCTTTTTGGCATCGTGTCCTTTGGCGGCGGCCTGCTCCACAAACTTGGGTTTCATTTTATCCAATACATCCTTTTGCTTCTTACCCATTGCTTTTCGCAGGACGTCTGCCTCACCCTTGGTGAAGCCAGCAATCTTTTGGGAAAGTAGCATGACCTGTTCCTGGTAAACCGTGATTCCGTAGGTTTCTTCCAGGTATTCTTTCATGTCCTCTAAATCGTAGGAAATGGGTTCGGCCCCATGCTTTCTTTTGATAAAAGAGGGGATGTATGCCAAAGGACCTGGACGGTAAAGCGCATTCATGGCAATCAAATCCGCAAAAACAGTAGGCTTTAGTTCGCGCATGTATTTTTGCATGCCCGGACTTTCGTACTGGAAGATGCCGACTGTTTCGCCGCGTTGAAAGAGTTCGTAGGTCTTGACATCGTCAATCGGGAAAGTGTCCGCATCCAATTGGATGTCGTGCCTTTCTTTCACGATTTTGATCGCGTCCTTGATCAGGGTTAGTGTCTTTAAGCCCAAAAAGTCCATTTTTAGTAGACCTGCAGATTCCACTACGGCGTTGTCAAATTGGGTGCACACCATGTCCGAATCCTTGGCCAAGGCTACAGGAACAAAGTTGGTGATGTCAGAAGGGGTGATGATGACTCCGCAGGCATGGATCCCCGTATTGCGAACCGACCCTTCCAAGACAGCTGCCTGGTTGATGGTCTTGGCAGACTCATCGATGCCTTGGGCGATGCGAATCAATTCCTCCGCTTTCTGAAGTAACTCGCCCTGTCCTTTGAGTTTTTCCAATAAGGCAGGTCTATTCTTGGCCAATTCAAAAAGCGTTTTCAACTTGATTTCTGGCACTAAGTTGGCCAGTCTTCCGGCTTCTGCTAAGGGCAAGTTGAGCACACGAGCGGTATCTCGGATGGCCGATTTGGCCGCCATGGTGCCGTAAGTAATGATTTGAGCCACCTGGTTGGTGCCGTACTTGTTGATTACGTAATCAATGACTGCTTGGCGACCTTCGTCATCAAAGTCAATATCAATATCGGGTAAGGATACTCGGTCTGGATTTAGAAAACGTTCGAATAGGAGGTCGTATTTGATGGGGTCGACATTGGTGATAGCCACACAATAGGCTACCGCAGAACCTGCTGCAGATCCTCTTCCAGGACCTACGGATACGCCCATATCACGGGCAGCCCTTGTAAAATCCTGAACAATCAAAAAGTATCCGGGATAGCCCGTGTTTTCAATGGTTTTCAGTTCAAAGTCCAGACGCTCCTGAATTTCAGGATTAAGTTCTGGATATCTTTTCTTAGCTCCCTCATAAGTGAGGTAGCGGAGGTAGGCATTTTCGCCGCGCTTTCCCCCGTCTGCCTCGTCTTCGGCATGCTTAAACTCCTCCGGGATGTCAAATTTTGGCAACAATACCTCTCGAGCCAGTTTGTAGGCTTCGCACTTGTCGACGATTTCCTGCGTGCAAAGAATCGCCTCTGGCAAGTCAGTGAAAAGTTGCTTCATTTCCTCTGGACTCTTGAGGTAAAACTCGTCGTTTGGAAAGCCAAATCGAAACTCTCTGCCTCGCTTGCCCACATACTTTTTAGGCTTCTCGACCAGTTCACCATCCTTTACACACAGCAAAATATCGTGTGCTTTGGCATCGCCTTTTTCGTTGTAGTAGCTGTTGTTGGCGGCGAAATACTTGACACCGTATTTCTGGGCAAATTCGAGGAGCACTTCATTCACCTTGTCTTCTTCAGGGATGCCGTGGCGATTCAGTTCTACGTAAAAATCTTCCCCAAACTGTTCCTTCCACCAGACAAAAGCCTCTTCAGCTTGCGTTTCTCCCACATTGAGGATGAGGTAGGGAATCTCGCCCCAAATGCCTCCAGTGGTAGCGATCAAATCGCCTTTGTACTGAACTAGGAGCTCTTTATCTATTCGGGGGACGTAGTAAAAGCCTTCAATATTCGCATAGGAAGCGAGCTTGGCTAGGTTGTGGTATCCTGCCTTATTTTTTGCCAGCAGTACGGTTTGGTAGCCATCGTCCTTGGCGGTTTTATTCTTTCTGTCCCGACAGAGGTTAAATTCTCCTCCAAGAATTGGGGTAATGTCCTTGCTCATGGCTTCTTTCACAAAGTGAAAGGCTCCCATCATGTTGCCATGGTCGGTCATTGCCAAGGCTTTCATGCCAAGGGATTTGGCTTTGGCAATGAGGGTTGGGATTTCCGAAGTGGCCTGCAATACGGAAAATTGCGTATGCACGTGCAGGTGGGTAAAAGGGCTATCACCTAATTCTGCAGCAGGTGCTTGCTCAATTTTCCCCTCCACTGCTTTAGCCATTGGGGCTTGCTTTTGGGTCGGTTGAGCAAAATTAGCCTCCCCAAGTACTGGGGCCTCATACTTTACCTCCTCCCAAGTTACCCCAGGCTCAGTAGCCTGTATTTTTTGATTGATCAGCCCAAAAAAGCATCGCGCAGTGGCATCGACGTCGTAAGCGGCATCGTGCGCGTCTCCAAAGCCTACCCCAAATAATTTTTGATGGAGTTCGGTCAAGGTTGGCCATTTAAACTTGCCCCCTTTGCCTCCAGGAAGTGCACAAAAATTGGTAGAAATGTCTTTGGTATCCAATTCGGACTTGCCTTCAAAAGGCATGACCAGGGCTGCCCGAAGAAATTCCGAACCGACTACATGGATATCAAAGCCAATGTTGTGTCCTACCAAATACTTCGTTTGTGCTACATCCTCTCGAAAGACTTGGAGGATCTCTTGGAGGGGATGGCCTTCTTCTAAAGCCCGCTTGGTGGAGATTCCGTGTACTTTTTCCGCATTGTAAGGAATGGTAAATCCCTCTGGGCGGATGATAAAATTCTTATTGGATAGTAGCCGACCCTTTTCGTCATGCAATTGCCAAGCGAGCTGAACTAGCCTAGGCCAATTGTCCAGGTCCGACATGGGGGCATTGTACGATCTGGGTAATCCAGTAGTTTCTGTATCAAAAATTAAGTACATGGGAGACTCGGGGAATGAGCACTCAAATTAGGGCTTTAAATGGGAAGCAAAAAATGGACTGACGGAAATTGTCAGGGTTTAAAATCAAATTTTTTGGTAATTATCTCGTTGTGGAAGGTTGACTATGCGGGAAGATTTTTTTACATTTATTTCGCATGTAAATTGTTTTAGGTATGATCATGAACTTATTTCACATTTTTCTTTTCTCTTCTTTTTTCATTGATCCTACTTTCTTTTTGGGTAAGTGGAAGCTTGAAAAGCACGGACCAATAACTAGTGTTTTGCAATCTGAGGTTTTGGCGGAGTTGGATTTAGGTGAGCAATTTGGGATTCAAAATGCCGCAAAATTATTTTTAGATAATCATTATTTAGAATTTAGGAAGGACACAGTCTTTTGGAAAGATGTTGAGTCTGGCGAAAACAAAGTAGTTGAGAAGAGTGGTAAATGGCATTTAATTGGAGACACCCTATTTATCATGGACTATGAAAAGATAGCTGCCTATAAATACTTAATTACTCAAGAGGGTGAAGACGGCTTCAGTCAAAGGAACATCTATCAAAACGGTCAAATCTCAAAAAGCCCTATCATATACAGCAGAACGAAAGAATGAGCATTAGATGATGACTCTTTTAGCCTTGTTATACTGGATTAATTAGATCAGGATATTAAAATTCTAATTTAATAATCAAGTGTCATTTTAGGAGAGAAATCTTTGAGGAGTTTTAACCTTAAAACCCAGGAAAATCTCTCCAAGAAATCAACTGCCCTTGGGATCTTTTTTGATTGAGATCGCCTGCATAGATCAAGCCCTTTGCGGTCAAAGGCATGTCTGAGAGCTGCTCAAACTTGGTCAATCCCTTGAAGTTCTCGGTAAGGATAGTCTCCGTGGCTTTAATTTCGTAGGCCTGCAGACTTCCACCTTGATCTACCAGCAAATCCACTTCGTCACCGTGATTGTCTCTCCAAAACCAAGGGCTTTCATCGCGATAGCTGTGGTGCATTTGCTTGTGAAATTCCGCCACTAGCATGTTTTCAAACAAGGCTCCTTTGACGGGATTCGTGACAAGCGCTTCCCTAGTTTTTATTTTCAGTAGGTAGGCCAAAAGTCCAGTATCGTAGAAATAGAGCTTTGGCGTTTTGACTACCCGTTTGCTAAAATTTTTGTGATACGGATACAGCTGAAAGGTGATGTAACTAGACTCAAGCGCAGATAGCCAGGATTTTGCCGTAGGCTGACTGATACCGGCCTCATTTGCGAGGGAACTCATGTTCAAGAGCTGGCCCGCACGAGCTGCACATAGGCTTAGAAAATTTTTAAACAATCGCAACTCTTTCACCTCGATCAGCTCTGTTACATCACGATTCACATAGGTCTGCACGTAATTGGAGTAGAAAACTGCTGGAGCGATTTTTCGGTCGTAGAGTGCCGGATAGAAACCGTGAAGCAATTGGTCCAAGGGATCCTCAGCGAGCAAATGAGCTTCCTTTAGTTCTTGAATGTCTAGGGGAAGTAGCTTGAAAAGCGCAACTCGGCCTGCGAGACTTTGCGTGATGCGCTCCATCAATTGAAAATTTTGAGAGCCAGACAAAATAAACCCTCCCATGCGATCGGGGCGGCTGTCCACCAAGGTTTGGAGGTAAGAAAACAAGGCAGGTGCCTGTTGAACTTCATCGAAGATCACCTGGTCATTGTATTCCGCTAGAAATCCATTGGGGTCCTTGAGTGCGAAGTCACGGGCATCCGGATTCTCCAAACTGACATATCGGTAATCGGGGAAAAGAGTCTTGAGCAAGGTGGTCTTGCCCGATTGCCTTGGCCCGGTCACAGCTAGTATCGGGTATTTAGTTTGGTATTCCCGTATTGCCTTGTAGATGTGTCTGTTGATTACGTTCATGAACCACAAAGGAACGTATAATTTTGAAATTGTACAAGACTAACTTTTAAATTGTACAGAGTTAACTTTGAAATTGTACAGGGTTGATTTTGAAATTGTACAAGAAAATTAGTAGAATTTTATGCTTCAAAATTCTCAAAAACTGGTTTTAAGGCTAAATAGGTTAAGCTTCAGCGATACTGCAAAGCCAAACAACATTCAACTAAGCAGGTGATTATCGCTTATCCTCCCAAGGCATGTAAATCACCTTCTTGGTCTCAAAAAATTCCTCTTTGAAATAATCCTCGAGGTGGTAGCAGACGTAGGACTTGCCTGTTTCTTCCATTTCCTCATCTACATCGCCGCCTTTGAGGTAGAGGATTCCATTCGGGTAGTCATTGATGTCCTCCTTTTTAATTTTTCCCTTCACCCAAGGGTAAAATTGAATCATGCGCGTCACAGCGCGGCTCACCACAAAATCATATTTACGTATCAAAGATTCCGCACGGGCTTGCTGTGCTTCTACATTGGTCAATTTTAGCGTCTTGGCAACTTCTTTCACCACCGTAATTTTCTTACCAATGGAATCCACCAAATGGAAGTGACTGTCTGGAAAAAGTATGGCTAATGGGATGCCTGGAAACCCGCCCCCTGTACCAATATCCAGCACCTTGGTGCCAGGCTGAAACTGCATCACCTTGGCGATTCCTAGCGAGTGGAGTACATGGTGCACGTAAAATTGCTCCATGTCTTTGCGACTGATTACGTTGATTTTGGCATTCCAATCTTGATAGAGCTCTTCCAGTTGCTCAAACTGCTGCAGCTGTTTGGGGCTAAGTCCAGGAAAGTAAGAAGCAATCAAGGTGCTAGTTATGGGCATTAAATTTGGTTTTCTTTTCCAGAAGCGATTTCATAGAGAAGCTCTCGTGAACGGTGCAATTGCGCTTTGACTGTTCCCAAGGGCTTGTCGAGTTCCTGAGCAATTTCTTCGTAGGACAATTCGTCGAAATAGCGAAGCTGTACCAGCTTTCGGTATTTGGCAGGGAGCTTGTCTACAAAAAGGCGCACCATCTCAATGCGTTGAGACTTGATAAATTCATCTTGTGGGTTGTCATCTTTGTCCTCCACATCCATGGTGACAGCATTGCCGTTGTCATCCGAAAGGGTGTTATTTAAGCTCATGGTTTTGAGCTTTTTCTTTCGGATAAAGTCAATGGCATTGTTGGTAGCAATGCGAAACAACCAAGTTGAAAAAGTATACTCCTTCTTGAATCGTTCGAGATTACGAAAGGCCTTGGCAAAGGCTTCCATAGTCAGATCTTCTGCATCATCCGCATCGCGAATCATTTTCAGAATCATGAAATAAACCGCCTTTTTGTACCTCTTCATCAAGGTAGCATAGGCAGCTTGATCTTTTCCCTGAACAGCTCGGTCTATGAGTTGAAAATCCTCAAGAGCCTTGGATGAAAATTCGCGTTCGTTGCTGTTCATTTGGTGTTTTTTGCCTGATAGGATATGGATCCTAGAACCCAAAAGTATGCCAAGTACAACAAATCATTAATCAATACATTCAATTTGGGCAGATTTCCTTGCAGGTTTTTTGATGTTGCTTTAAAAATTGAGATTAACATAAATGAACGTAGCCCTAATAAACCTAATACAACTAAGAAATACTCCCAGCTTAGTCCTATGCCAAAATAGATTAATAATCCTAATCCGCCAATCCAATAGAGTGCATGGGAAACACCATAAAGCCCCATTTTCCGTTTGTCTTCAACTTGAAAAAAACGCTCTGCATGCAACTGGTGTTTTTCGTGTTGAATATATTCTTTCCAATTTTCTTTAGGTGCAGATAAGGTAATTGCATTTGAATCTATAACTACTTTAGTATTTGATCCAGTGGCATAGGTATTTACAAATATCGAGTCGTCTCCACCTTCTATGCCCCAAAATCCTCTAAACCCCTTCACTTCCAGAAAAAAGCTTTTCCGGTAGCATAAATTTTTACCTGTTCCCATAAAGGGAGCTTTCCAGAGTCCAAAAGAAAAGTAAAAAAGAGCTTTCAAGATGGTATCAAACTGGATCCATTGATTTAAAGCTCCAGGTTTTTCCAGATAACTTGAAAAACCGATTGCAAAGGTTTTTCCTTCATCACGTACTGGAGCAGTCATTTTACGAATCCATTGGTCTGAATTGGGGAGGCTATCCGCATCTGTGAGTAGAATGACGTCATTTTTGGCAACTTTTATACCCAAAGTGATCGCGAATTTTTTAGCGGTTACATGTTTTGGGGTATACTTTATCGTTACCGACCGGAGCTTGGGATACCGAATCATGAGATCTTCCAAAAGCCGCTTGGTTCTGTCACTGCTCTGATCATTGACGATCATCACGTCAAATTTTGGATAATCTTGTTCAAAAAGTTTTGGGATCAGCACTTTCAGGTGCTGAAATTTATTTCGCGCCGTGATTAAGACAGTCACGCCTTCCTCTGGGTATTGGATTCCTGATTTTTTAGATCCTCGGGTATACCAGGCAGTTCGAGAGAATACCATCAACAGGTACCCTCCTTGAATGAGAATTCCGAAACCGAAGAAAAACCACAATAAAAATAGGCCCATAGGTCAATACTGCTCAGCAAATATAAAATCAATTTCAGCAAGTCATTTAAGAATAAGTGGATATTTTTGCATTAGCAACTCTGGCCAAGACCGTCTTGCATTTTTGCTCCTTTTCGCGTTCCAATGAAGTTTGTTTTAGAAAAAAAAGATAGTCAAACCCATGCCCGTACAGGCAGTCTGGTTACCGACCACGGCACGATCCAAACGCCTATCTTTATGCCTGTGGGAACAGCAGGAACGGTGAAGGCGGTACACCAGCACGAATTAAAAAAAGATATCCAAGCCCAAATAATTCTGGGGAATACCTATCACCTCTACCTAAGACCCGGATTAGACACCTTGGAGAAAGCTGGAGGACTGCATCAATTTATTGGCTGGGACCGGCCGATGTTGACGGATTCGGGAGGATATCAGGTTTTTTCGCTAGCAGGCACGCGAAAAATTAAGGAGGAAGGGGTGACATTCAAATCCCATATTGATGGCTCCAAGCATTTTTTTGCCCCTGAAAACGTGATGGATATTCAGCGTAGTATTGGTGCGGACATCATCATGGCCTTTGACGAGTGTACTCCCTATCCCTGTGACTATGCCTATGCAAGGCAGTCCATGGAAATGACCCACCGCTGGTTGCTTCGCTGTCAAGACCGATTCGACTCTACTGAAGGGAAGTATGGGTATAACCAAAGCCTTTTTCCGATTATTCAAGGTTCAGTCTACAAAGATCTTCGCGTTCAAAGTGCCGAATTTATCGCTAAGCAGGGAAGGGAAGGGAATGCCATTGGCGGACTTTCTGTAGGTGAGCCAGCGGAACTCATGTACGAAATGACGGAATTGGTGACTGCTATTTTACCAGCAGACAAGCCTCGCTACTTGATGGGAGTGGGTACACCTGCCAATATTTTGGAGTGCATCGCCCTAGGGGTGGATATGTTTGATTGTGTGATGCCTACTCGAAATGCGCGCAACGGCATGCTTTTTACCTCAGAGGGAATTATCAATATTCGAAATGAAAAGTGGAAGGATGACTTTAGCCCCATTGACCCAGCAATCGGGAATGAAGTGAGTAGTACCTATTCTAAAGCCTACTTGAGGCACCTTACGGTCTCCAAGGAGATATTGGCAGCGCAGATTGCGAGTATTCACAACCTTTCCTTTTACCTCTGGCTAGTAGGTGAGGCAAGAGAGCACATTCAAGCAGGGGATTTTGCAAGCTGGAAAGCAGCCATGGTCAAAAAAGTAAGTACACGATTGTAAGATGAAAATTCTAGACAAGCTCATCATCAAAGAATTTTTGAAGACCTACTTTTTTGTAGTCGTCCTCCTGATTCTGGTGGTTTTGGTCTTGGATTTTACGGAGAAAAACGACACCTACATCCGGAATCAAGTGCCCACTCGGGATATCCTTTCCTACATGGGCAATTACGGCTTGTATTTGAACAACCTGCTGACACCAATTACGGTCTTCATTTCCGTCATCTTCATTACTTCTAAGATGGCCGGACGAACTGAAATTGTAGCCATTTTGAGTTCAGGCATCAGCTTTATTCGCTTACTCCGTCCTTTTCTTTTTGCAGCTGCATTGATAGGAGCTACCAGTTTTGTGCTGAACGGATGGGTTTTGCCTCGCGCTACCGCTGGAGTAGCCCAATTCCGAATGCAATACCTGGAAAAAGGCGATGCCTCCACAGATCCCAATATTCACATCAAAGTAGGACCAAATGCTTATGCCTACATCAGTCGATTTTACAAGACCAGTAATACGGGATACAATTTCACCTTGGAGGAAATCCGGGAAGGGAAATTGATCTCTAAGCTTTCCTCTGACTTGATTCAATGGGATACCACCAAGAATGTTTGGAGGCTAGAAAATTGGAGGTTACGAGTGCTGAAGGAAAAAGGGGAGGATTACTCTACTGGAAATGCGCTGGATACGGTGCTCTCCATTTCTCCTTCTGACTTTGACCTTCCTGAAAATCACCACGAAACGCTTAAGCTCCCCGAATTGAGTCGGCAAATCACCCTCTTGGAAGAGCGTGGAGCGGACAATGTGAGCTATTACCGAATCGAACGAATCGTGCGCTACATGTCACCCTTTGCCTCAGTTATCCTTACGTTTATTGGGGTGATTATGTCAGCACGCAAATCACGTGGTGGTTCCGGATTCCAAATTGCCATGGGCTTTTTTCTGGCCTTTGTCTACATTCTCCTGTTTTTGCTTTCCCGTACTTTTGCGGAAGCGGGCACCCAATTTCCTGTACTTGCAGTCTGGATGCCTAACTTGGTCTTTGCCTTTACAGGATTGATTTTGTACAAAACGGTTCCTCGGTGATGGTTCCTTCCACCTTCAAGGATTACCTGCTACTTCACTTTATTGTGTTGATCTGGGGAGTCACCTCCATCCTAGGGTTGTTGATTAGCCTACCTTCATTGGAGCTCGTGTTTTACCGCACACTTCTGGCGGCGATCGGAGTAGCTGTCTTGATGGGAATTCGAAAAGAATCGCTCCGTGTAGCTCCCTTGGACTTGCTCAAAATCGTAGGGGTAGGGGTGCTGATTTCCTTGCATTGGATCTTCTTTTTTTGGTCAGCCAAGGTGTCTACTGCTTCTGTTTGCCTGGCAGGCATGGCTACCACCTCACTTTGGACCTCTTTTTTGGATCCCTTGATAAACAAAAAGAGAATCAAACCCTTCGAGGTGGCTTTAGGTCTGCTGGTGATTTCAGGCTTGCTCGTTATCTTTCAGTTTGAAAATGGATACTGGCTGGGACTGTTTATGGCCTTGGCGGCCGCATTTTTGAGTGCCCTATTTTCCATTCTTAATGGACGCTTGACATTTCGATATAGCCCTTACCAAATCACTTTTTACGAAATGGCGGCCGCGAGCTTAGTGGCCTTGCTGTTTTTGCCCCTCTATTCCTACATCGATGGTTCAGCGATTCAATGGGATTGGAAAGGAATGGATTGGTTTTGGCTCCTGATTCTAGCAGGAATTTGTACGGTGTATGCGTTTTCGGTTTCGGTGGAATTGATGAAGCGCCTACCAGTTTTTTCCATTAACCTGACCATCAATTTGGAGCCCGTTTATGGGATTCTGTTGGCGGTCCTAATTTTTGGGGAAAAAGAAAAAATGACCCAAGAGTTTTACTTGGGGACAGGCATCATTTTCGTTTCGGTGTTGATCTATCCGGTCATCAACTCTTGGCAAAAAAAGAGAAAAGAGGCATCGATACCGAAAGCCTAATTTTTTCAATCCGTTCCCATTAAAGCAGGGATTCAAACACAAAATACTCCGTTGGCCAGTCTGGGATTGTGGGCTTTTGGTCAAATAACCCAAATACACTAGATCCCGAACCTGACATGGAAGCATAGTATGCTCCCGCTTGGTAGAGGCTAGCTTTCAATTCGGCTAATTTAGGATGGGCTAGAAACACGGAGGGTTCAAAATCATTGACCAATTCCTCTTTCCAGAGGCTGCGATCTACCAAAATGGTTTCTAGTTTGGTTTTGGGAGCCTGCGGAACTACTCCCGCATAAGCTTCCTTGGTGCCTACATGGATTCCTGGGTGTATT
>CAJBER010000241.1 GCA_903952135.1 uncultured Algoriphagus sp. | reverse complement strand
ATTCATTCCATAGACGAGAGCCGATCAGGTCAGCTCCCAATTCCTCCACGGCATCCTTGAGCAGCCCAAGGGTTACTTTTCCGCCATCCTCTAGGGCAATGTGGCTCAAACCTTCATTTTTTGAAGTCAGTGGTCCGTTTTGGGCAGCAGTGGTAGAGGCAAACCAGCGTTCATCGATCCCTCCACGCACGCCTCCAAAGGCATAGTAATCGTCAGGGTGCAGTTTAATTCTTCGTCCCGGCACACAAAAAGACCGGGGCACCCAAGTGGGGGTCAATCGTACAATTCCTTCGCCCTGTTCGAGCGCTTTTTTGGCAAAACTCATAGGTCTGTATTTTGGGTTAGTGGTAGTAGTCTATTTTTTTCGTTTAAATCGTTCAACAAGCGGCGAGTATTTTCAAACTGGGTCAAGAAAATTCCCGAGCGGCCTCACCTACCAATACGCTGAGGTGGAGGTCATAACTTCGGCTTTCACCCGGCTCTAGCTCAACCAAACTCTGATTCGCTCGCGCAGCAGCCTGTCCAATCGGTGGATTTGTAGCCGGCTCAAGCGCTGTCACGTATTCATTTTTTCCCCAATGCTGCCAATGGATAAGCCAAGGCAATTGGGTTTTGGAAAAGGAAATCTTCAGTCCCAATCCCAATTGATCGTTGACATAGCCACAAACTACGTGTTGCTCCTTATCTCCCTGCGGGTCAATAAAGGCTACCTCTTCACCAAAGCCAGCATGGCTATCCATGGGAGCTGGACAGTGTCTGAACCCATCTTTTCGAGAATTTTGACGAATGTCAGACTCTCCAGGTCTCGGTTGCAACTCACCCTGCCAGACAATCCGCGTTCCTTCATCAATCAATGGCCATCCACAATTGATATGGTACAAGAGCATGTGTGGGGCCTTTGCATTTCCTCGATTTGTGACTTGGTCTTGGATCTTAATTTCTGCCGATCCGATTGTTCCGGAGATCCGTCTAACGAGTTCCAAACTGGGACCAAAGGTGCTGCTTTCGGTGACTTTTCCGACCACCTCAAAACCCAGGTCCCCAGAGAAAATATCGGGCTGCTTGATGGAAATGATTTCGGCGGATAGGTTGGAATAATTCCCATGCAATCCTTGAGATCCATTCGCATCGGAATTGGGAGGGCCGGCATTGGACAGTCCGCAGGTAGTCAATAAGCCTCCGCCAAAGGTGCGCAGCCAATCGATGCCTTGATTGGAAAATGGTTGGGGAGCAGTCAAGCCAGCATGAGAAATCCATGCCAGGCTTTGTTCATTTTGAAAGGCATCCAAAATATCCATTCCACGGTCAAGCACCACCTTGTAGCGAAGCCCGGTACCTGTATTGATCCAAGCAATACGAACTCCTCGACCTGCTCCATTGTCCAAAACGGAAGTTTCAATACCTCCCAGTTGCTGGGAGTTGGAGAGGGTATGCTTCCAATTTTGGGAGTCTTTATGCTTCATTTTTTATTCCGTAAAACCCATGATTGGGCTAGTCGTCCTATCCCTTTTTCAGGAGAATATTCTTAAACATCACCTTCATGGGAGGGCCTACATGAACTTGAAAACCAAATAAACCGCTCAATTTCCTGTTTTTAGCATCCTCGTCGAGTACTTCACTCATCAGCGTACCGTTGACATAATGTTTCATCAGATTACCCTTGGCTACGATATGAATCGTGTTCCACTCCCCCTTTTTGATCAGGTTTCCTAAGGCAGCGCGATCGCCCAACTCATCCACGAGGACCAATCCTTTCCAGGCATTGTTGCGCACAAATCCACCTATCGAGGTGATAGAATCAGGAGCTGAAGCAATTTGCGTCTTCTGACCTCGGTAAGCCAAAGTGGTCCGCTTTCGCTCTTCGTAGTTTTGACCTGTGTAGAGATTGCCCCCATCGATGTCTGCCTGGTAGCCTCGTAGGGCATAGGGCAACTCCGTGAAGCGATCGCTTCGGTATTGCACCCCTGAGTTTCCTTTTTCTGAAATCCAAAAATCTACTTTCAACTCAAAATCTCCGAGTTCTCCTCCTTTCCAGATGATGAAGGTATTGTTTTTAAGGAGCGTTGCAGCGGTGATTTCCCCCACGATCGCCTCGTCTTTTACTGACCAGTAAACCGGATCAAATTCCCAGCCATCGAGACTTTTCCCATCAAAAAGAGAGATGAAATCCGCCTGCTGCTCAGATGCCTGTGCAGCGCTGCTGGAGTCTAAGGACAAGGTCCAGGATATCCAGGAGGCAAGCATCAACAAGCCTAGGAGCCCCCAAATTTTGAGTGTCATGGAGCGAATCATTTTTGTGTAAGGGGTTGTTTGTACACCGCATGGTTCGAATTGCCTCCCGAAATCAAATAGGCCATCAAGTCCTTCAATTCTTCCTCATTCAGTCGATTGACAAGACCAGGCATCATGATGGAGATGTCTGAATTCTTCTTAAGCGAAACGGTATTTTTTGGTACCTTTTTGATATCTGCCGGAGCAAATGGGTTCTGAGAGAGGTAGTAATTTTGTGCATCCTCATCGGTGATTTTTCCCACCAAAGATCCTCCAGCCTTGAGTTCAAGAACAGTAGCATGGTATTGATCGGAGATAGTAGCATTCGGATCCAGCGTGGCTACTAGAATGTCCTTGGCAGAAAAGCGTGTTCCCAACTGGCTCAAATCCGGGCCAATCGCTCCTCCTGCCCCTTGCATGGTATGGCAGGATTGGCAAAGGCTGGCGGCATACATGGCTTTGCCTTTTACCAAGTCTCGACCTACCAGATTGGCTATCAAAGGCTCAGCTTCCTCCACTGTCCAGCGTCTACCAGGACCTTCAGGCTGAACCCCTGAATTCACAATATCGTTTCCACTCTCGGTCAGCAATTTTCCTCCCGACAGCTCGTCGTACTTCTCAAAATCTGCCTTATCCACGGAGGCCAAAGCCATTTTTCGGGCACGATCCAGGAAGCCCACATAACTTCTACCTCCTTTGTAGGCGGTCAGTGCATTCTTGATCCATCCAAAATATTCATCTCGCTGGGCCGCAGTCCAGCCTTTGTCCGCGCCACCCAAAACGGTTGCATAGAAAGTAGCTTGCGCTGGAGGTACATTAGCGAGCATGTTGGCGATATCCAAACCGTATTGTGGGTTTCGGAAAATCAAATCAGAAGAGGCCGTAAATGTCTTTTGGTAGTTGGGATCGTCTTTGGCATCCTTTAGTAACGCAAGGGTCTTCCCTACAGCCGAAGGTGCATCCAGGTGCACAAGCAAGATGGAAAGAGATCGGTTGAGCAGGTTGTCATCAGCAGGATAATGGCGATCTAAATAGGTCACCAACTGGGCCTTGCTAGCAGTAGCTCCTTTATCGTAGCGCGCCAAGATGACTTCAATGGTTCGAAGAATATTTTGCTTGTCGGTCGCAGAAAGTGCAGCATAATCCAACTGCATCAGGCTTGCCAACATGCCGGCTGCATCTGTATCCGTGCCCTGGTGAGCCAAGGCCAAAATGGCTTGAATTTTCGAGGTAGGATTTGTTTCCGCCAGGGCTTTTGCCTTCCAAGTGGCTACCGGCTGATGTTCTACGGCTACACGGGCAGCATACTGCACAAATCGATCCGGATGATTCAGGTTGCTCCAGGCTTTTTCCAATCCTGCTGCGGAAGCTCCTTTGGAATGGAACTGCTCCAGCTCCCTTCTCAACTTCGCCTCTTGAGGGAGATCCGCTTCCTTGAGCGGAGTATGGGTATCCAATTCTCCTTTATAGTACACGCGGTAGAGGTCAGATTCCAATCTTCGTCCTCCCGTGGCAAAATAAAGGGCCCCATCCGGTCCAATCGTGCCATCCGTAAGCGGTAGTGGCGCCCCTGAGATAAATTCTTCCGCAGAGGCCTCATAAGTCGCTCCTTTTGGAGTCAAATGGATGGCATAGATGATTCCAAAACTCCAATCAAATGCATACAAGGCCTTTTTGTATTTACTTGGAAAATTGGCCTTGGCGCCAAACATTACATTGGTGGGTGATCCTTGTCCAATATTGAGCGTGGCCGGAAGGTTGTCGGGGTAGTTGGGAGACCATTTGGAGTTACCGGTTCTCCATCCGTACTCAGATCCACTGGTCAGGTGAGCAATGCGAGTAGGTCGGTACCAAGGCATTCCAAAATCCCATTCCATATCCGAATCGTATCCGAAAATATCCCCCACTTCATTGTAATCAAAGTCAAACGTATTTCGGTAGCCCGCAGAAATCAACTCCCAATCTTTTCCTTCGGGATCTATTCGTGCCAACCAGCCTCCTGGCGCTTTACGATCATTCGCATGGCCACGAGGATCTTTGATTAAAGGAAAAAGATTATCCTCCTGCCATACCCTCGGCAATCGGTAATGATTCATTTCTGGCACATCCACATGGTTACCGGCTATGAGGTAAATCCCTTTTCCATCAGGGGTAAGTTTCAAGGAATGTGGACCATGCTCTCCTTGTTCTCCCTTGAGTTCTTTGAGTTGGGTAACGGTCTCAAATTGATCGTTTCCATCCAAATCCTGGATTCGGTAGAGTCCAGTAGGTAATCCGAAGTTTTCATTGGGATCATTATTCACCACCACATACAGAGAGTTGAAGGCATAAAGTAAGCCTTGTGCATAACCCATCCCGACCAGGGAATCGGCTACATTGCCAATCTGAAGTTGCTCCACTTTTGGCTTTACCGTGGAATCCGAACCTATCGGAGGCAGTTCTAGGCGGTACAAAAATCCATACTGATCCGAAGTGATCATGCGACCCTTGTCATCGAAGGTCATGGCTACCCAAGAGCCCTGCTCATTTTCCCCGGGGCTGTAGAGTAATTCGGCTACAAAGCCATCCGGCAACTTGAGCTTATCTAATTTTGGATTTCCTGTGAGCTGCCGCTCTACTTCTTTTTGGTTACAACCGAATCCAAAAAGGAGCATTGCACTGAGCAAATAAAGAAAATTGAGTTGAGGTCTCTTAAACATAGATTTTGGGTGTATTGCTAGGTGAAATTTCTAGATCGCTGAATCAAGATGAGAAAAATTTCATGAGTTTAAAAGTAGTTTTAGTAAGATTTTTATTTGGTCAATTGGCGTGATGGGTATCCGAATTTTTTGCACAATTGGTAAAAAAGCCATTGACAATAGAAATCATTCTGCTTAGTATTAAGTAAAATATCTAGCCCAGAATGATCAACACACGCTCCCTCAACTACATTCCCGTACTCCTACTTGCCCTTTTCGCACTTTTTAGCTGTACTTCTGGACCTACCTTGGAACTCCGAAAGGGCACTCGAATTGCCCTAGTAGGCAATAATTTGGGTTCTAGAATGATGGAATTCGGTGGGTTGGAAACAGAACTACACCTACGATACCCCGACAGCACTCTCTTCATTCGTAACCTCTCTGATCCTGGAGACACCCCAGGTTTTCGACCTCGCTCAGGCACCAACGATCCCTGGGCATTTCCTGGAGCTGAGCAATTTCAGGACGAATACGCTACCAATTCTGGGTCGGAAGGATTTCTAGAAAAACCAGATCAGTGGCTGACTCGATTGAAGGCAGATGTGGTCATAGGATTTTTTGGCTTCAATGAATCTTTTCAAGGAGAAGCCAAACTTCAAAATTTCAAGGACGAATTGGAAGCCTGGATTGTTCATTCCAAAGCACAGCGCTACAATGGAAAAGCTGCTCCACAACTTGCCCTCGTGTCTCCCATTGCCTTTGAGGACTTATCCGAAATCAAGGATGTCCCGAATGGAAAACTGGAAAACGAAAACTTGCAGCGCTACACCGAAGCCATGGAGGAGGTAGCCAAAAAGCATCAAATCGTCTTTGTGGACGCTTTTACCCCAAGTAAAAGTTGGTATCAAGACAGTGCCGAACCACTCACCATCGATGGAAGCCAACTTACTGAACAAGGTTATGAAAAGCTGTCGGTGCTTCTCGCAGACAAAATTTTCGGAAAAGCATCAACCAAGGCAGAAGCCAACAAAGAGCTGATCGAACAAGCAGTACTTGAGAAAAACTGGTTTTGGAACAACGACTACAAAATTCCCAACGGTGTCCATGTCTTTGGTAGACGCTACGATCCTTTTGGACCGGACAACTATCCTTTTGAATTGGAGAAAATTCGCCAGCTCACTGCGATCCGAGATACAGCCATTTGGGAAGCAAATGTGGGAAAAACGAAAGACCTCAAGGCAGCCGATGCGTTGACACCATCCTTGCCGGAGGTGGAGACCAACTACAACCCAGAGGCCAATGGTAGTCTAGATTATTTGTATGGTGAAGATGCCCTCAAGTCCATGAAGGTGCCGGAAGGATACAAAATCGAACTTTTTGCTTCTGAAAAAGAATTCCCTGACCTCGCCAATCCGGTGCAACTTTCCTTTGATAATAAGGGTAGACTTTGGGTGGCTACCATGCCGAGCTACCCGCATTACAAACCCGGAGATCCACGTCCTTCAGACAAACTACTCATCTTGGAAGATACCAATGGCGATGGGAAGGCCGATAAGCAAAAGGTCTTTGCGGACAACCTCCACATCCCAGTAGGCTTTGAAATCGCTGCAGAAGGGGTGTATGTGTCCCAAGGGACAAATTTGATTTTGCTTGAAGACACCAATGGAGACGACAAGGCAGACAAGAAAACTGTCCTGCTTTCCGGATTTGACGACCACGATACGCACCACGCCATCTCGGCCTTTGCCGCAGACGAAAGTGGAGCGATCTACATGGCGGAAGGGGTATTCTTGCATACCAATGTGGAAACCTCCTACGGTCCCGTTCGTGCCACCAATGGTGGATTTTACCGCTACGAACCCAAGCGACACAAGTTGGAGCGAGTAAACCAGGTCAGCATTCCCAACCCATGGGGGATCGCTTTTGATCACTGGGGACAAAACTTCTATGCAGAAACTTCCGGCCCAAATGTCAATTGGATGCTTCCCGGTTCCACGCTACCCCGCTATGGAAATGGAAACTTCAAAGGTCCCAACCTCATTGAAAAAGACCACATGGTTCGCCCTACCTCAGGACTGGAATTTATCTCCAGCAGACATTTTCCAGAGGACGTTCAGGGCGATATGATTATCAACAATACCATCGGATTTTTGGGTACCAAGCAGCACCAAATGCTGGATGACACGGTCGGCTTTACCAGCAAGTGGCGCCAAGATTTGGTCGTTTCCTCGGATCGGAATTTTAGACCCGTGGATATGGAAACTGCCCCTGATGGTTCCCTCTACATTGTGGATTGGCACAATATCCTCATTGGACACATGCAACACAATGCAAGAGATCCCTTGCGTGACCATGTGCATGGTCGCATTTACCGATTGACCTATCCTTCTAGACCCCTAGTTACGCCTGCCAAAATCGATGGCCAACCTATTCCAGCTCTTCTGGAAAACTTGAAACTTCCCGAATACCGAAGCCGCTACCGTACCCGTCGCGAACTGAGAGGAAGAGATGCGACAGCGGTGACCACGGCTATTGAGAAATGGCTAAAAACCTTAGATAAAAATAATCCGGACTACGAGCACCAGCGCTTGGAAGCCCTCTGGGTCACCTGGGGAGCCAATCGCGTCAATGCTACACTTCTGAAAGAATTGCTTGCATCCACCAACTACAAAGTACGCGCTGCAGCCACCCGAGTACTGCGCTATTCAGGCCATCAGATTCCTGATCAAGCCCAGCTGCTCACCAAGGCGGTCCAAGATCCTCATGGGCGCGTACGAATGGAAGGGATTGCGGCAGCTTCATGGCTTCCTCCTTCGCAAGGGGTACCGATTCTTGCCCAGGCTCAAAATCAACCCAAGGATGCTACCTGGATTCCAGGCACCTTGGAAACAGCCATTGCCCACCTTAATGGGCTTTCTGTAGCCCAGAAAAAGGAGGAAGATGTCAAATCTTCCTTGACCGGTTCGGATCGAGAACTCTTCGTGCTAGGGAAGGAAATCTATGCTCGAGAAGGATTGTGTATCACCTGCCATCAGCCCGATGGTGGAGGCTTGACAGCCTCTGAATTTCCTCCACTACGCGGTACCCCATGGGTCACCGGCAGCCCAGAACGACTTATCAAATTGGTGCTCAAAGGACTAATGGGTCCTATGGAAGTAGCAGGAAGAAGCTATTCAGGACAGGTTCCAATGACGCCGCACGAAGGCATGCTCAACGATTCCGAAGTGGCGGCTGTGCTCACTTATGTGCGCAATTCTTTCGGCAACAAAGCTTCTCCTATTTCTCCTGATTTGGTGAAAATAGTGCGGGAAGAAGTAAAGGGAAAACAAGGATTTTGGAGCCCTCAAGAACTGTTGAAAGCACATCCATTGGAAAAAAACTAGGCGCAAAAGCCTAGTTTTTTACTCCACCTTTTGAATAGGATACCAAGTACTTACCCCATTTTCATTGATGGCCTCAATGCTGAAGTAGTAGGGCTTGGTACGATCCAAGGTTTTGAGCCAATATTCATTGTTGCCCAGCACCATGATGGACGTGTACAACTTGTCCGGCGCGGTACCATAATAGATGTTGTAGGCGTAAGCATCAGAAGATGGAGCCCATTTGATGAAGGCACTTCGCTTGTCCTTTTCGGTACGGAAAACCATAAACTGGGAAACCTGCTTGGGCACTGCTCCTCCCGCATTTCCGAAAACTCGGAATCCGGAGAGGGCAAATTTGCCGGTAGGCATCCATACGTTGACCAACTTCAGGAAACGCGTTTTTACTGGCTGCTTCAGTTCCACATACTCGTGCGGAATGTCCGTGGTGTTTTTGCTTTTGTCTACCAAGATCTCCCACTTTTTCCCGTCAAGCGAGTGATAGAGCAGGTACTGGTGGTATTGGTCAGTGCGCTTGCCCAGTCGGTCGGTGTCCACATCCTGATCGGCATAGTTGATCTGCACCGCATGTACCGTACTCAACTGCCCTAGGTCGGTTTGGATCCACTCTCCCTTGGCACCCGATTGTGCACTCCAGTAGGTTTTGAGGTCCTCGTCATTGGCTTTGTTAGGGGAAAATCCCCCCAAAGTAGAGGACACCTGCATGGGTTTGTCGTAGTTGAGCAGCATCCAGCCCGTAAACTTTCCGGCCTTCTCGGTATCCGGAAGGTAATGCGGATAGTCTCCAAATGCGGTACTGGACCACATGACATCGTCTTTGTCAAAGCCAGCGGGCCAGATGCCTAGGCGACGTTCGAAGGTATTTTTGACCGAAATCATGATCGTGCTGATGTGCCAGTACTTACCTTGGTTGTCCTGGAAAGTACTGCCATGACCTGCACCTCGGGCAAAGCCGCCTAGCTTGATGCTTAAGGGATCGGATTGGGGAGTAAAAGGTCCCAAAGGCGTTGGCCCTACTATTACCCCGTCTGCATAGCCAGAGAATTCTGTTCCTGGGGCCCCGTATTGGAGGTAGTATTTTCCGTTGTGTTTGGTGACATGTGCGCCTTCCATAAAGGGATCCAAAAAGGTATTGTCCATGTGTTCCCCAAAACGCTGCCAGCCGTACTTGTCTGGTTCTAGGAGGTAGAGTTCCTTTCGCGTCCCAATGGGCGCCATCGTTTTTCGGTTCAACTCAATGCCATAAAGTGGGTAGCGATTGGAGCTACCATTGTACATGTAGAGTCTGCCATCGTCATCGGTGAAGAAGTCGGGGTCCCAACCCCCAATTTCAAATTTTTCTACCAGGGGTTTCCACTCGTTTTCCTTGGGATTGGTACTCATCCAAATGGTGAAATCTTTCTCATAAGTAGAGCCCATGACCAGCACCGTATCGCCTACAATCCCAACTGCAGGAGCGCAGAGCTCATCGTACACTTTGTTCCAAGGCTGAAGAAAGCGTCTGGAATGAAATTCCCAGTTCAACATATTGTCACTTGTCCAATAGCCCCACTGATTGGTGGAGAAAAGGATGTAACTCCCCTGGTAGTTGACGATGACAGGATCTGCAGTGGCCCGGTGTCTGCCCCATTCCGAAAAATTGGGGATGGGCGTGTAGCCATAGTCCAGGTTGATTGGATTACAGTAAGTCTGCTGCTGGGCCTGAGCACCAAAGGAGAGGAAAAGAAGAGGGAGGATAAGGAAAAAACGCATGGCTAAACAATTAGAATTGGAATACTCCTGGAGTAGAATCTGTAGAAGCCAAGGATAAATCCTTTAACCCTACACTGAGCCGCTCTTTTCAAAAATACGAGAGCGCAAGTCAAGAAAAAAATAGGATTTTTAGAACGGGACATTTAAAAATTCTGGAGCCCCAAGAATTAAATATTTAAAAAACTTATACATATATTTGTCACACTAACAATTGCTATGACACAAGAACTCTTCGCTAGCTATTCCTTTTTGCTGGACCGAACGGCCCGCAAGGTAAAGCAGTATGCGCAACAGCAATTTAAGCGAGGAGGCTTTGACGTGACTGTGGATCAATGGTTGGTCTTAAAAAACCTGGCGGAGAACCCTGAATTGAGCCAAACTGAGTTGGCGAACCTAGTATTCAAGGATCACCCCACGCTTACCCGGATATTGGACTTATTGCACAAAAAAGGCTACATCATTCGGGTACAGCACCCACAGGATCGCAGAAGTTTCCAATTGCACTTGACCGAAGCAGGCGTAGCCAAAGTAGCTGAATTGAGACCGAAAGTTCTTCAATTTCGCGAGAAGGCTTGGGAGAATCTGACTGAAAAGGACTTCTTAGAATTCAAGCGCATCCTGAATACCATCTACCAAAATTTGGACGAGTCAAACAAAGATACCAACAGCTAGTTTGGAATTCAGCAGCTGAATTTCAGGCCCTAAACAAACGCATTTAACTACTCCATGAACACCCCCACCATCCACACAGATCTTTGCATCATCGGCGCAGGCCCGGTAGGACTTTTTGCAGTTTTTGAGGCAGGATTACTCAAAATGAGATGCCATTTGATTGATGCTTTGCCGCAGATTGGAGGCCAACTTTCAGAAATCTATCCTCAGAAACCGATTTACGACATCCCTGGATACCCTGAGGTCAAAGCACAGGACTTGGTAGACAACCTGATGGAGCAGGCCAAACCATTCAATCCCACCTTTACCTTGGGCGAGCGCGTAGATCTGCTTGATCGTCAAGAAGATGGAAGCTTTATCGTAACGACCAGCGACAAGACCACGGTGCACGCTAAGGTCATCATCATTGCAGGTGGTCTGGGATGTTTTGAACCGAGAAAGCCTGTTTTGGACAACCTAGAAGCCTTTGAAGGCAAGGGAATTCACTACATGGTGAAAAACCCAGAGACTTTCCGAGACAAAAAAGTGGTGATTGCAGGAGGGGGAGATTCCGCTTTGGACTGGACCATTTTCTTGGCTAATGTAGCGGAGCGTGTGACCTTGGTTCACCGAAACGAAACCTTCCGAGGTGCACCAGATTCCGCTTCGAAAGTATTTGATCTCGCACAAGAAGGAAAGATCGACTTGATCCTTTCTGCCAATCTGAAGGAAGCGAGCGGAAACGAGCGCCTAGAGAAAGTAATTTTAGAAGACAAGGACAATCAGGAAATGGTTTTGGATGCAGATTACTTAATCCCTTTGTTTGGCCTATCGCCAAAGTTGGGACCTATCGCCGATTGGGGTTTGAGCATTGATAAAAATGCGATTGAAGTAGACACGCGTGATTACTCCACCGGAGTGGAACGAATCTATGCCATTGGAGACATCAATACCTATCCAGGCAAACTTAAACTGATCCTCTGCGGATTTCATGAGGCTGCTATCATGATGCACTCTGCCTTCAAGTACGTGTATCCAGACCAAAAACTAAGTTTCAAATACACCACGGTAAACGGGGTGAATGCATTCTAAATCGAATTATGGAATTGATCAAATTTACCGTAGAAGACCAGCAAGGGGAGCGACAGGAAGTCGAAGCGCCTGCTGACATGGGACTTAGCCTTATGGAAATTCTCAAGGCTTCCGAATATCCAATCCTAGCTACCTGTGGTGGCATGGCCCTTTGCGCTACTTGCCATGTGGAAATCCTAGAAGGCCAAGCAGGCTTGGGAGATGCTACGGATACCGAATTGGACCAGTTGGAAAACCTGCCAGAGTACTTCCCTACCTCCCGTTTGGCTTGCCAGATCAGAATCGGAGACCAACTCGAAGGAGCGGTAATCAAACTCCGTGGAGAAGACGTGGTCTAAGCCAACTCACCAGCTTTTTGTAAGTAAAAACCAACCTATTTTAGCCCGGTGTTTTCATCGGGCTATTTTTTTTTAAAATTTGTGTAGCGAAAATCCAAGTCTTTTCGTTCTGAGAAAAAAACAATAAAAACTATGAAACGCATCGGTATTTTTTTGATCTCCCTTTTTGTCATCTCCTGTGAACTCTCTACGACCGAACCGCTTGTAATTACGGCAGAGGAATTAGTAGCCGCTCAAGCGGAAATCATCCGACTAGCTGAGTCTGTGCCCTGCACCAATGCCTCCGAATGGAAATTTACTCCCATGGGCAACAAAGCTTGCGGAGGTCCTGCTAGATACATTGCCTACCACCAGAGTGTGGAACGTGAACTTTTAGATTTGGTGGAGCAATTTACACTAGCACAAAAAGCCTACAACGAAACGAACAATGTCCTTTCAGATTGCTTGCTGGTAGGACCACCAAGAACCATTCAATGCGAAGCCAATAAAGCCGTGCTTGTCTATTGATTTTGATTTTTTGATGTGCTCCTGATTTCTATTTTTTGTCAGGCACCCTATTTTTTCTTGGTCGGCCATTTGGCCGACCAATTTTGTTTTAGGGAACGACATTAACTTTCCCTCTGGAAAACTTAGCTTTTCAGTTATTCCTCCTCGAGTAGCCGAGAAAGCAGTTCACATGCAGCTTCAGAAAGGATAGTCCCCGGCCCAAAAACAGCCACTACCCCCTCTTTTTTCAAAAAGTCATAGTCCTTGGCAGGGATCACTCCCCCAGCTACTACGCGTATATCTGCACGTCCCATTTGACGCAGGCAGGAGATCAGTTCTGGAATCAGCGTCTTGTGTCCAGCCGCCAAGGAAGACACGCCCACCAGGTGCACGTCATTTTCAACGGCCTGCTCTGCCACCTCTTGGGGAGTTTGAAATAGTGGACCTATGTCCACATCAAAACCCAGATCAGAGAAACCCGAAGCAATCACTTTGGCTCCTCGATCGTGACCATCTTGCCCCATTTTTGCCACCAAAATACGAGGTCTTCTACCCTCCTCTTGGGCAAATCGATCCGAAAGGCGCTGGGCTTCTACAAATGATTTCTGTTGTTTCACTTCTGCTGCATATACTCCCGAGATGGATTGGGTTTGGGCTTTGTGACGTCCAAAGGCCTGCTCCATGGCGAAGGAGATTTCTCCTAAAGTAGCTCTTTTTCTTGCTGCATCGATGGCTAAGGCCAGTAAATTTCCTTCCCCAGAAGCAGCTGCAGCACTTATTTGATCCAAAATGGCCGTAACCTCTTCTTGATTTCGCTGGCTTTTCACCTGCTTCAAACGCAAAATTTGGGAATCTCGAACCGTGTGGTTGTCCACTTCCAGGAGTTCCAACTCGGTTTTTTCATCCACTCGGTAGCGATTGACACCTACAATGATATCCTTGCCCCCATCGATTCTCGCCTGCTTTTTTGCAGCCGCCTCTTCAATTCGGAGTTTAGGAAGTCCCGTTTCAATAGCCTTGGCCATCCCCCCCAATTTCTCCACTTCCTCGATCAGACTCCAGGCTCTTTTGGCCAACTGATCCGTGAGGTACTCCACGTAATAGGATCCACCCCAAGGGTCGACCACCTCGGTTACCCCCGTTTCTTGTTGCAGCACCAACTGGGTATTCCGAGCGATGCGTGCAGAAAAATCAGTAGGCAGCGCGATGGCCTCATCCAGCGAATTGGTATGCAGGGACTGGGTATGCCCCATGACTGCCGCCAAGGCCTCCATGGCTGTTCGAGTCACGTTATTGAAAGGATCCTGCTCAGTGAGCGACCAACCGGAAGTTTGACAGTGAGCGCGCAAAGCCAAAGATTTGGGGTCCTTGGGACCAAACTGGGCAACCAACTTGGACCAGAGCAAACGTCCCGCTCGCAACTTGGCTACTTCCATAAAATAATTCATTCCTACCCCCCAGAAGAAGGAAAGTCGAGGAGCAAAGTCATCAATCGCCAAGCCTGCTTTCAAGCCTGTGCGCAGGTATTCTAACCCATCGGCCAGGGTGTAGGCCAATTCCAAATCTGCGGTAGCCCCGGCCTCTTGCATGTGGTAACCGGAGATGGAAATGGAGTTAAACTTGGGCATCTCCTTGGAAGTAAATTCGAAAATATCCCCAATCAGTCGCATACTGGCCTGTGGGGGATAGATGTAGGTGTTCCGCACCATGAATTCCTTGAGAATGTCATTTTGGATGGTGCCCGAAAGCGCCGATCGCTCCACTCCTTGCTCTTCTGCAGCAACGATAAAAAATGCCAAAACGGGAATAACAGCCCCATTCATGGTCATGGAAACCGATATTTGATCCAAAGGGATCTGATCAAACAAGACCTTCATGTCCTCCACCGTATCGATGGCCACTCCTGCCTTGCCTACATCCCCTTGCACCCGAGGGTGATCTGAATCGTAGCCTCGGTGAGTAGCCAAGTCAAAGGCAACCGACAAGCCCTTTTGACCTCCTGCCAAATTCCGGCGGTAAAAGGCATTGGACTCCTCCGCAGTAGAAAATCCAGCATATTGACGAATCGTCCAAGGTCGCTGCAAGTACATGGTCGCATAAGGACCGCGAAGAAAAGGGGCAATTCCTGCGGTAAAATGCAATTCGCGCAATTGAGCGATGGCCGCAGGATCAAATTGGTCAGGAACAAGGACCTGCTCGGGTGACTCCCAAGTACTGGAAGCAACCTTCGTTGGCTCGGTAGCACTTTTTGAATTCCACTGCTTAAAATCTGGTCTCATTGGGCGTCAAGGGTTAAACTTTCCACCAAATAGGCCGCACGAGTGGGCTTTAATTCCTGTGCCGCTTCCTCAAAGGGAGGTAGGGGTTTGTTGTAACTCAAGGTTGCAGGCGCAGCATAGGCATTTGCCCCTACTTTCACCTTGGTTTTATCCAAGAGCGCTCCTTGAATTTTGGCACGGTACGTTTTGACTCGATTCTGAAGGGATCCACTTTGGTAAGCTTCCCACCATCCTCCTTCTTGCTCGAGCAGGGTCAAGGCCATTTGCGTTTCTTGAACAAGGTCAGCAACTAAGTTTTCCAAAAAGTAAGCCCCTGCGCTAGGGTCCTGAACCTTATCCAGGTAGGCTTCTTCCTTCAATATGGCAGACACATTTCGAGCGATGCGACGCTCTTGTGTGCTGGCATGCTCTTCCTCCAAAGGCCTTACCCAGAGCACATTGGCGCCACCCAAAACGGCTGAAAGGGCTTGATAGGTTTGTCGTATCGTGTTGGTATGCGCATCCAATACAGATTGGGACCAGTGAGCAGTTTGACAAAAGAGGAGTAGTTCCTGCTCCTCGAGTTCTACCTGATAGAGCAAGGCTAAATTCTGAACCAACTGCCTGAAAGCAAGTTGACGCCCCACTTCTCCGAAATGGTGCTCCCCTACCGCCGTTGCCAAAAACAACTTTTCAAATACTATACGAGGTGCACAAGACACCCGATCTAAAATCTCGACCAACTCCCCCAAACCGAAAGTGAGTGCATCCACCGGATTTGCTCCAGATTCGCTGTAGCGGGAAGTTTTGATGCAAAATGCCTTAAAATTGGGACAGCCTTCGGTTAGTTCAAGGAGTTCCTCCAAAAGTTCGACTCCGAGACCTAGGTCCTGCTGCTGATCGAAGACCTGGTCTGCAGGACTCCATAACATCCCGCCTTGAAGGGCTAATGCATCAGCTCCTGTATGATCTACCCAGTCCTGGAAAAGTTGGAAGGCAGCAACAGGATTTCCCAAGGGAAGTAAGTAAATCGAAATGTACTGGGGCATCACCCCCTCCAAAATTTCCTGAAGATCTTCAGTTCCATGAAGTGGAAAAACCAAGCCCTCCGCTCCATTTTCTAAAGCAAGCAGAATATCCGAATTGGTATCGCTTGGCAACACGGTGACCACATTGGTCCAGAGGCGCGGAGGCATGCCTGGAAATTCGGATGGGGCATGAAACCGACGCTGCTTTACTGCATGCTGCACATCTTCTAGCGCATACATGGGCTGTAAGGGTAGGGTATCCCAAAGGCTAGTTCCTAGGCTTTCCGGCTGTCCTTTTCCCTTAAGATCTAGGGTAACTTGGCGCAACCAGTCTTCCTTGCTCGCATTGGAAAATTCGGAAAATAAATCCTGCTCCATAAAAATGAGTGTGCAAAAAGCCAGAAATCAAAATTAACCATTCCTTACCAATATGTGGGAAAGAGAGAAAACAAATACGGAAAAGGCGGCCCAATTGATCCCTAAAGACTGATTTGCAGAATTTTCATTGGTGTTTAGCTAAAACCTCAATCTATTTAGCACCCTTTTTTAGAATTCTAAATTCCATTTTTTTGCTAATGAATCGAATGACCAAATTCCAAATCAATAAAATTGTTTAAAAATTAGGAATCCTTCCCCCTTGGATTTTTTATTTAAGTTAATTTTCCACAATTTTGATACCCCCTTTGTCAACATAATGACAGGAGAGTGAATCCTATACGTTTCGAATGAGTTCAGAAGCCAATGCTGTATGGAGTGAATGCTTGCGTGTGATCGAACAACACGTCAATGAGCAGAGCTATTCCACCTGGTTTAAGCCCATTGTGCCCATAAAATTGGAAGGTTCCACCCTCACCATTCAAGTTCCAAGTCAATTTTTCTACGAGTGGCTCGAAGACAATTACGTGGAAGAATTGAAGTTGGCCATCAAAAACACCTTGGGTGCTGCTGGTCGACTCGAATACGCAGTCGTAGTAGATAAAGGCAACCCAAGCAATCAACCTTACGTGGTTTCTTTCCCACAGGGAAACGCCAGCAACAAAAAGCCTGGCACAGCTAACCAAGAGGTAAAGACTCCTTTCGAAATGCAATCCTTGGATGCAGGTCTCCTTACTCAGAGTAACCTGAATCCGAACTATACCTTTATCAGTTACATCGAAGGCGATTGCAATCGCCTAGCCAGATCGGCAGGATTTGCAGTAGCCAGCAAGCCAGGCATCACTTCCTTCAATCCTTTGATGGTTTATGGAGGAGTTGGTTTGGGCAAAACCCACCTGGTGCAAGCCATTGGCAACGAAATTAAAAATGGACCTGGAGAGAAATTTGTTCTCTACGTGTCTTCCGAAAAATTTGTGAACCAATTCATGGATTCCATCAAAGATGGTAACGTGAAGAACTTCACCAATTTTTACATGCAGGTGGATGTATTAATCATCGACGACATCCAGTTTTTGGCAGGCAAGGACCGAACGCAGGAGATGTTCTTCCATATTTTCAACCACCTCCACCAAAATAAAAAGCAGATCATCATGACCTCCGACTGTCCTCCTCGGGACTTGAAGGGTCTAGAAGAGCGTTTGCTCTCCCGATTCAAATGGGGTTTGACTGCAGATCTGCAGATGCCAGATTTTGAAACGAGAGTGGCCATCATCCGTCGTAAGATGGAATCCGAAGGCATCAACATTCCCGATAGTGTCATCGAATACCTGGCCTACACCGTGGACACCAATGTGCGGGAATTGGAAGGTATTCTGATCTCACTCATTGCCCATGCTTCCCTCAACCGGGTGGAAGTGAGTCTTGAATTGGCCAAGTCCATCATCAAGAACTTCATCAAGGATATTGAAACGGAAGTGGGGATTGATTTTATCCAAAAGGCCGTTGCCGATTACTATGGCATCCAAGTGGAGGAACTGAAGGATAAAACGAGAAAAAAGGAGATCGTGATCGCCCGTCAAGTGGCCATGTATTTTTGCAAAGATTTCACCAACCATTCCTTGAAATCCATTGGCTACCATTTTGGAGGCCGTGACCACAGCACGGTGATTCATGCCATCCAAACGGTCAATGACATCATGGAAACGGATACTTCCTTCCGCAATGCGGTCAATGAATTGAAGAAGAAATTCAAGATGCGCTCGTATTGAGTTGCAACTTTTCCTTTCCTAACCCCTACTATTTTTTGGATAAAAACAGGTCCACTGCCTGTTGCGCGAGCAAACTTGGACTAAGCAATCCAGATTGAACCGCCGGCCTTTCCCTTTCCAAGATTTCTTTTACTCCGGGATGAATTACAAATGCCCGACCCAAGACTTCCTGGAGCTGATCGTCCAACCAAGTCAGTCGCTGCAAGCCGCGAGTAGCATCCCAAAATCCGGACCCCTTCATCTGTTCTTGGTAAGCGGTAAAAATCGCTTCCAATTCCGACATCCCCAAGCCGGTAAGTGAAGACCCAAGCAGCAACTTGGGAGCCCAGCCCTTTTCGCTTGGAGGCAGAAGGTGCACCGCGTTTTGATAAGACACCTTGGCTTGCGCTGCCAAATCCAGGTTATCCCCATCGGCCTTATGGACCAAAAAGCCATCGGCCATCTCTACAATTCCTTTTTTAATCCCCTGCAATTCATCCCCAGCACCAGCAAGCAGCAGCAAAAGGAAAAAATCAACCATGCTTTTCACGGCGGTTTCACTTTGTCCCACTCCTACCGTCTCCACTAGAATTAGATCAAAACCTGCCGCCTCACAAAGGAGGATAGCCTCCCGGGTTTTTCCTGCCACACCCCCCAAGGTACTTCGGGAGGGACTGGGACGGATAAATGCGCGCTTATCCAAAGCCAACCGTTCCATGCGGGTCTTGTCTCCCAGAATACTCCCCTTGGACAGGGAACTGCTGGGATCTACCGCCAAGACCGCCACTTTCTTGCCGGCATCCAATTGCCGGATTCCAAAAACTTCAATGAAACTACTTTTGCCAACGCCGGGCACGCCGGTAATTCCGATCCGAAAAGAGCGACCAGTAAAGGGCAAGATTTCTTGGATCAGTTCCGTAGCCAAGATTTGATCTTCAGGCAATTCACTTTCTACCAGGGTAATGGCCTGTGCAAGTACCACCCGATCTCCGGCCAAAATACCGGCTTTGAATTCTGCTAGCGATCGTCTCTTTCTCATGGCTTGACCAATTCAAGTTGTTGTTCCCCCATCGGCGTTTTTTCATACTTCGCAAAAATGGAAGGACTCAAGGATGCAGGAAAATGCGGACTTTCAGGAGAGAGTACCACTGGAGTCTTCACCGGTTTATGCACAAAAAACACCAGCGTTCGACCGTACTTGGTGTGTGGAAGTAAGTCCGCAAAGGATTTCAAGACTTCTGGATCCTCCACTTGAGTTTGATAGGCATAGATCCGCAGCACGGGCCCGGTATTGTTTTCATTTCTGTAGTAACCTACTTCCTCAAACTGGTCTTGGTAGGCAGCGATTCCCTGTTCGGAAAAACTTTCGGTCACGATCACACCAAGAATTATTAAAACGGTGATGCCAAGTAGAATAAGGAGGGTCGATGGTCTTTTCAAAAATTTATCGCGGGTTTGTAGGCTGAAGCCCTTAATTTAGCCTAAAATTTTGACAATGGGATTCGAATACGTCAAGGCGCTGCACCTGATTTTTATTGTCACCTGGTTTGCAGGCCTTTTTTACATTGTGCGCCTATTTATTTACCAAACCGAAGCTCTCGAAAAACCCGAACACGAACGCCTCATCCTGAAGCCGCAACTCGACTTGATGGCGCGCAGGTTGTGGTACATCATTACTTGGCCCTCGGCCATCCTGACGCTAATTTTTGGGTTTTGGGTGCTGACCTACCGCTGGGGCTACCTCCAACAGGAATTTATGCAAGCCAAACTGATCTTTGTGGGCTTGCTATACGTATACCAGGGCTACAGCCAGGTACTATTTTCTAGGCTGCAACGCGGAGATGCCCGCTGGACCTCTACCCAGTTGCGCCTTTGGAATGAAGTTTCTACCCTACTGCTCTTTGCCATTGTGTTCCTGATCGTCTTGAAAAATACGCTCAGCATGCTTTGGGGCATGTTGGGACTAGTGGGACTTTTCGTGGTGCTACTACTCGCCATCAAGGTTTATAAAAATTACAGAACGAAATGAACAAGAAATCTGCGGTACAAACTACCTTCCTATTGGCACTGATGGCCTTTGCCCTAGCCTGCAGTCCTTCCAAACAGGAAGAAACAACCAACTTAACATTACCCATACTTGGCGAGCGCTACGTGGATGACAATCAGGATACGGTGTACCACAGCATTGCAGAATTTGCCTTCGTCAACCAACTGGGAGACACCATCCGTAAGGAAGATTTGGCAGGTAAGGTGTATGTAGCCGATTTCTTTTTTACCACCTGCCCCACTATCTGTCCGGTAATGAAAAAGGAAATGCTTCGGGTGTACGAGCAGTTTAAGGGAGATTCCAATTTCCGAATTCTAAGTCATACCATCGACCCGACCCACGATACGCAAGCCGTGCTTCAGGATTATGCAGACAAACTAGGCGTGCCGGATGCGGCTACTTGGAATTTTTTGACGGGAGATCAGGAAAAAATCTTTGAAATTGGCCAAACCAGTTACTTGACTACCACCATGGCGGATGAACTAGAGCCTGGGGGTTTTCTTCACAGTGGAGCATTTCTACTCGTCGATCAGCAGGGAAGAATCCGTGGGGTATATGACGGAACCAAAGCCGAACAAGTAGACCGTTTGCTTGCCGATATCCCCAAACTGCTCAAACCGTGAGACTACTTTCCCTACTAATTTTTGGTCTTTTTGCCGTTTCTTGTGCCCCTAAAGCAAGTAGCGAAGCCAATACCCTTGCCCAAATTTCAGATCCTGAAGTCCTAAAATTCGCGATTCCTGGAAAGGAAATATATGAAAATTATTGTGCCAACTGCCACCAAAAAGATGGAACAGGCTTAGGAAAACTTATTCCCCCACTGCGCGATGCGGATTACTTCAAGGCCAACATTCACCGAACGGTATGGATCATGAAGCATGGAAAAGAAGGAGAGATTGTGGTCAATGGGCAAGTTTACAACCAAGCCATGCCTGCCAATCCCAATTTGAGCCCACTGGACCTAGCCCAGATTGCTACCTACTTGTATAACAGTTGGGGTATGAGCGAAGGAGTCATCGATGCACCTCAAGTAGAAGGCTATTTAAAAAACCCACCAGCAGGAAATTAGTCTTTCAATTGGGTCGCTGCTTGATCCAAGGCGGCTTTGATTTCCGTGTTCACTTGATTGACTTTCAGCAATTGATCATCCAAGTAGGTTTTGATTTCTTCTGGAGTTTTCCCCTCCTCTTCTAAGGAATACTGACGCATCCAAACAAACATCCCCTCGTAGGCCTGGTCAAGTTGCCCAGCAAGCGTGCGCATGGATTCAATTTGAGTAGTGGCCGTGCTGTCTTGTGCATACAAACTATCCGCCTGGGCTAAGGCTTTCTTTTGCAAAGACATCAATTCTCCCATCTTGGGCATCACCTCATCGTGCACTCCGATAATCTGCGCACGCATTTCCTTATTTTCTTCAATCAAAGGATTGGCACAAGCAAGGACTAAAAAAGAGATCAAAAGGGTCAAGGCAGAGGCGAATAATTTCATGGGATTTAGTTTGGGGTAAATAATTTTTTAAAATTAAAAAAGAAACAACAGCCTTCGGCGAAGCCCATGTGAATTTTAGTCCTAATTTTGATTACTTACTTTGATACTATGAAACCATTCTGTTTTGCCGATGGGAACATTATCCCAACTCAAGATGCTCGCCTTCATCCCGCTGATTTGGCCGTTATTCGTGGCTACGGGATTTTTGATTTTTTCCGAACCGAGCAGTATCAACCTGTGTTTTTAGAAGATTACTTGGATCGATTTACAGCATCCGCGGCGAAAACCTTTTTGCCTTTGCCTTATTCACGTGAAGAATTACGTGCCATCATTACCGAATTGATTGCTAAAAATGACTTGAAGCATGGCGGAATTCGTATGGTCTTGACTGGGGGCGTCTCCGAAAATCATTTTTCTCCTGCAACCGGCACCCTGTTTATGTTTGGGGAGGAACTGAGTTTCCCATCCGAAGAAAAATACCAGCAGGGCGTCAAATTACTGACTGTGGAACATGTACGTGCGATAGCAGACATCAAAACCACCAACTACACCTTACCCGTATGGCATAGCATGCGGTGGAAGGAACAAGGGGCTGAAGACGTCTTGTACCACTGGGATGGTTGGGTGAGTGAGAGTTCGCGAAGCAATTTCTTCATCGTCAAAGATGGAGTCATCCATACGCCAGATAAACACATTCTGATGGGGATTACACGAAAAAATTTGCTGGCAGTGGCAGGAGATGTACAAATCCGACCTATTTCTTTGGAAGAAGTTTGGGGAGCAGATGAAGCCTTTATCTCTGCAACCACGAAGATTTTATTGCCCGTCACACAGATTGACGATCGAAAAGTAGGCTCAGGAAAAGTGGGTAAGGTCAGTTTAGAGGTAATGGCAAAGTTCCGCGAGCGCGAAAAAGCCTACCTCAACAGCAAATAAAAACCAGTCAATTTAGTTTTCAACCAGTACAGCCTCTTTGAGGATGTACATCAACTTTTCGGGGTCATTTGCATTGAGGGTGAGTTTGCCGCGAATCTTCACCCGCTTGGAGGTGTACTTAATGGGCTTGGTGAGCATCGCTTCCATGACTGTTTCTGGCCCTCCAGATCCGCAGAAGAAGCATTCTGCAAGCGGAAGACTGGATAGAATGATGTGATTGGGCTTAAACATGCCTTCAAAAGGGATGATGTATCCATCCGCCTCTACGACCTTTCCTTCTATTTTTTTAATGTTTTCGGAAAAAACAGGCACATAAAGTTCTCCAAAATTATCCTTGCTGATTTTATAAGTCACCTCAGACAAACTTTTCCATACCCCTTGGGCATAGGTTTGCTGGGAAAAAGTGGCTACAGCCAAAAGTAAACCGATCAGGATTGCTCCTTTTTTCATCTTGCTTTAAATTTTATGCTAATTACGTCTTTGTCAGTTGCTTTGCAATACTCATTTGGTAGGCTGACCAGGCTGGGATCAAGGAAGCCAGCATTCCCACGGCCAAGGCATATCCGAAAATCAATCCTTCTTCAGGTAAGAATATCCAAGGATCCACCATGGAAACTACTTCTTGGGTAGTCAATTCCACGATAATTGCCAAAAAGCCATGGCCCAATGCAATCCCCAAAAGTGCTCCCAAAGTGGTGAGCGAAATCCCTTCTAGAAATACCAAAGTCACCAATTGCAACCGAGAAGCACCCAAGGTGCGTAGAATCGCCAGGTCGTATTTCCGCTCTTTCAGGGAATTGTAGAGGGCAATAAAGATGCTCAATCCTGCGATGACCACTAAGGCTATGGCCAAGCCCTGCAAGAGACTAATGCCCACGCCAAGCAGTTCAAAGAGTCGAGACATTTCAAATGCGGGGGAGGCTGCCTGCATGGAGGTAGCCGAGTTGATCATTCGAGGCAACTGGATCGCGGCCATGGGATTGCGGTAGCGAACCAATAAGGAAGTGACTTCTCGCTCTAGGTCAGTGGAAGGAAAACCTTGCGCAGCAACGGGCACTTTGAGTGGGTCCATGGCTTCTGCATGCGCATCATGGGCTTCTTCTTCATGGGAAGTGCCTTCTTCTAGTGGCAGTTCCACTTCCTCAGTAGCGATCGACTCCTCACCTTGCTCATCGTGGGTATACCAAACGGACTCGATGCTGGTCAGCACCAAGCGGTCGACCACCTTTCCGGTAGGTGCCAAGATGCCAGTCACTTTAAATTGCTGTTGGTCGTGGTCATGGCTCCCCACACTAATTCCATGACTTCCAGTAAAGGAATCTCCCAATTTCTTGCCAAGGGCCTGTGCAGCGCTGGCTCCAAGGGTGACTTCAAAAGGGAATTCCCAGGCCTTACCCGCAGCAAAAGATACTTCATACAAGGAGAGGTAGTCGTGGTTGGTGCCTACGATGCGAAACCCTTGCATATTGTCTCCCATGGCAAGCGGAATCACCTGCTTCACCAGTCGATTTCGAGAGATGCGCTGTGCTTCTTCCATCTTGATATTTCCCGTGGGAAAATCAATGTGGTAGACTGAAGCCAAGATCAATTGCAGAGGACTTCCCTTTGCGCCGACCACAAGGTCAATGCCTGCAGCATCTCGGGTCATCTTCTGCTCAAACTGGTGCTGTACCAGAAGCAAAACGGTAATGATGGCCAGACCAAAAGCCAATAAAATTGCATTCAGGCCGGTAGAAAGTGGCCGAAAACTGAGGTATTTCCAACTGAGAGTGAGGAGATTCATGCGCTTTTCACTTCTAGGACCTGAGATACTTCTGATTTGACACGCTGATCGTGTGTGACGATTACCAAGGCAGCACCAATTTTGGCCGCTTGCGCTTTTAGGAGTTGCACCACTCGCTGGGCATGCAGGTCATCCAAACTGGAGGTAGGCTCATCGGCTAAGATCAGTTTGGGTGAGTTGACCAAAGCGCGTGCGATGGATACCCGCTGGGCCTCCCCTTCGCTGAGTGTTCCTACGGCAGCAGTTGCTTTGGCCGCCAAGCCCAAATCTTGGAGCAAGTCCGATGGAGCGAGCCCTTTTTTCTTACCAAAAAATTGCGCCAATTCTAAATTTTGCTTCACCGAAAGTGCGGCAATCAAATGCGGCTTTTGGAATACAATTCCGATATGCTGCCCTCGAAACAAATCCAATCGATGCCCTTTGAGTGAGGATAGGTTGACCCCATCCAGCATCACAGATCCTTGACTCGGAGCAAGTAGTCCCGCAAGTAGGTTGAGCAGGGTCGTTTTCCCAGATCCAGATTGGCCTAAAAGAAGGAGTGCCTCCCCTCCCGCGAGGGAAATATCCGGAAAGGAAATGGGAGCTTGTCCGGGGTAGGCGAAGCGCAGTGATGTGGTTTGTAGCAACATGAAATTCAAATTCTAGGCAGTAGAATGTTTTACAAATCCATCCAATCGGCCATCCCAAAGTTAATTTTTTAGGACTACAAATTGCTGACCTTTTTGAACGGAAACGAAGAATTATACTTTTTGTCCCCTTGCTGACACAAAAAGTAGCGGAAATCATTCCTCGAATTTGGAGAAATGGGAAAGTGTAGGTACTCGAATCTAAGGTGCACCCAAAAATCGAGTAGAATGTTGCTTTTTTCTTTTGAAGGGGGGGTGCTTTCTTCTATTTTTGTGCGAAACAATAATCAGCGCATCATGAGTGTACTAGTCAATAAAAATTCAAAAGTTATCGTTCAGGGCTTCACAGGAACTGAAGGCTCTTTTCACGCCCAGCAAATGATCGAGTACGGCACCCAAGTTGTTGGGGGCGTGACTCCAGGCAAAGGCGGAACGCTGCATTTGGAAAGACCCGTGTTTGATTCGGTAGAAGATGCCGTACAAAAGACTGGTGCAGATACCTCTATCATTTTTGTGCCTCCTGCATTTGCAGCGGATGCCATCATGGAAGCAGCTGATGCAGGCATCAAAGTGATCATCGCCATCACGGAAGGAATTCCAGTGGCAGACATGATGCGTGCCAAGCCTTACATGAAAGAAAGAGGATGCATCCTGATTGGTCCCAACTGTCCAGGTGTAATCACTCCAGGCGAAGCGAAAGTGGGCATCATGCCAGGTTTTGTCTTCAAGCAAGGAAGAATCGGTATTGTATCCAAGTCAGGAACCTTGACCTACGAGGCAGCGGATCAAGTAGCAAAAGCTGGTCTTGGTGTATCTACCGCCATCGGTATCGGTGGTGACCCGATCATTGGTACTTCTACCAAGCAAGCAGTAGAACTTTTGATGAACGATCCAGAAACGGATGCCATCATCATGATCGGTGAGATTGGAGGAAATTACGAAGCTGAAGCTGCTCGTTGGATCCGTGAAACAGGTAATAAGAAGCCGGTAGTGGGCTTTATTGCTGGACAAACAGCCCCTCCAGGCCGTAGAATGGGTCACGCGGGTGCCATCATCGGTGGTGCTGACGATACCGCTGCAGCAAAAATGCGTATCATGCGCGAAAACGGAATCTTGGTAGCTGAATCTCCAGCTGAGATTGGAGCAACCATGGCCAAAGCCCTTGGGGTAACCGCTTAATCCAAATTTATACGGGTCCAAAGCCCTTCAATACCTCAGAGAAATCTCTGAGGTATTTTTTTTTGTGTCCCTTCAAATGCGGTGTTTTGAATAATTCATATTTTTTGTTTTTAAACTAAACTTCTTTAATTTTTTTACTAAAGTATTCGGTTTTAGTTCCAAAGTTTTTTAGATTTGATTAACCCATTCACTGCTCTCTTTTCTCAAAAGAGACCCTTTTATGGGACGTTCTCGTTTTATCCTTCAACGACTGTTCTCATGCACGCAACCCCTCAGTTTTCCGAAGTAGAAAAGGCTTTTTTGGCAGAATCTGGTGTCACCAAAATGACTACCCAGCTCCCCTACCTCTTGGTGGACAATTTCCCCAAGCTTGGCCTGCTCACCGCTTGCCGCTTTCTCGAGTGGGTAGCAGCTAATCCCGAAGGCGTGGTCAGTCTACCCACGGGCAAGACACCGGAATACTTTATCAAATGGACCCAGTTTCTACTTGAAAACTGGGATACCAAAAAGGGCAAGGAGGTT
>CAJBER010000240.1 GCA_903952135.1 uncultured Algoriphagus sp. | reverse complement strand
GGTTTGGTTTCAATCACTCCAAATCCTCTAGCTTGCAAACCACCCATTACCTGAAGGTTAGCCTGAAGGCTTAACTTTTTGAATGGGCTATACCGATTAGTTAATTGTAAGATCCAAGATGGACGGTGCCAAGCCACTTGTTGATTAGATAAGTTGTAATGGAAGAAATCAAACTGAGTAGTAAGGATATACTTTTCGGTTAAAGTCAGTTCCGCGCTCGAATTAAACTGAAAAACGGTAGCCTCCTGGTCGTAAACCAATTCAAATCGAGAAGTATCAGCATACGAATTCACAAAGAAATGGAGATTGGCTTGGCGACGCAGATCAATCCCTGCCCGATAAACTAATTTATCTGAAACGATTCCTTCTACGCCAACTGCAAAAGACAGTTTAGTCACTGTATTCAACAACTGTTCACTCGGTCCAAGGAAAGGATTTTCCTGAACAAAGCTTCGGTACGAATTCCGCTTGACATCTCCCGTGATCGCTGCATTTACGCTTAAGTTCTCCCCAATTTGGTAGGTAGATTTGATTACTGGAAACAAGCGAATTCCGGATTTTGAAGCTTCTACCGAATCATTTTCTGTTACCAGTACAAAACCAGCAGTAAAGTTAAAATCACCCAAGCGGTAAGTACCCTCTGGTCGTACCGACAAATAGTTTCGGTTTAAATCGTATTCACGGTCCTGCGTATCTGTTGTAAAATAGGTAAGGGCCAAACTACCCGATAGGTCTTTGGATGATCTATAGGTTCCCTTTCCTTGAAAGCCTAACTCTTGTTCTCTTGCTGCAAAACTATCCTTGAACCCATTCAAAACTAAAGCTCCCTCATACCCAATGCGTCCTACTTTTTCACTATCTCGAATTCCTAGGTTAAAGTTTCCCTGAATTTGCGTGTTTGGATCAAAAACTGGACCTCCAAAATCTACATTTGGTGGAACTACAAAACCCAGATCTTCACCATAGTATCTGTAGGCATCTCTTTTTAAAGAAAAAGAAGAATACAACTCAGCCCCTTCCATAAAATAGCTGCCATCCCCGGCAAATTCGGAATGTGATTCTTTACTCTCTTCTTCCATCCAGCTTACCGGACCTTTTCCGAAACTCTGGTGAAAAAGTTTGGCCGCATACTGCCAATCTTCAGATTGGGTGGATTGATACCTCCCTTCCAGTATTGGAGACAAATAGTTGCCATAGCCAATGCGAACCAAGCCTGGATAGGATTCCACCTTAGGTGGATCAAATTCTTTCTGAGCAGGTTCTGAGGTAATCTCCGCAGCTGGAATTGAAAGAAAAAATGGCGCCACTGGAAAACTAAGCGGTCCTAAGGCTTTGGGCTGGGGTAATGAAGGTATTTTTTCTAAACTTCGTAGTTTCTTTGGCAAACGAATCTCTCGATCCTTTTGAATGATAAACTCCTGATCTTGAACACTTCCCTTCTGGGTAGTTTGAGATTGAAGGGTGGATATGCTTGCACAAAACAGCCCAAGAAAAGTAAGTAGTTTGACTATCCTTTGCATGATCTAGTTGAGGCTTTTAAGGGTAGATGCTGCTTTTTCCTTCACCGTTGCATCCGTAGACTGATCTAGGATGGATTGAAGGGTAGCTTTGGCCTGAAAAATTTCTCCAAGTTGAATATAGTTTTCTGCAAGCAATAAAAACATGCTTCCATACCAATAGTCGTAAGCTGAGAAGCTCTCGGAGTAATCAAAAATAAGTTCATTGGAACCCACAAAATCCCCCTTTTCCTGAAAGCGAAGGGCTAATAGTAGCAGTGCCTCTGCAGCTTCCACAGTGGTGTATTCTTGAAGCAACAATCCAAAACTGTCTTCAGCTTCTGAATTTTGATTGAGGGCTCGTTGTGATTTTCCCTTTATCAAAAGCGCTTTAGGGGTAGTGCCTGGCAGGATATCACCTAGGGCCATCAATTTTTCAGCAGCACCAATTGCCTGACTGTAATCTTCCAACCCAAAATGAGCATCTAGGATTCCCTGCAACACTTCTGCTTCCTCTACCTGCGTTCTTGTTTGTTGTGCAATAGGTTCCAAATAGCGCAAGGCCTCTGCGAAGTTTTTGGCATCTAACTCAATTTTTCCTAGTTGCTGGAACGCTTTGATTCGATAGGGTGAAGGAGGTTGCTGCTCCAGCAGAATAAATACATCTCTAGCTTTTGATATCTCTCCAACTTGCATGTAGGAATCTCCAGCGAAATAGAGTGCTTCACTTTTTTGTCCTGATTCAGGGTAAGCACGCAAGTAATTTTCCAAAGCTTTTGCTGCTTGCGCATATTTCTGATCGAGATACAGATTTTTGGCTGCTTCATACTCTAGGGTTTGAACCGAGCCTGCATCAGGATTTGCCTTCTTAAAGGATTCTAAGTATTCTCCAAATTCCTCTGACTTTTCTTGTACAGCTAAAGTCTCCTGAAGCCCCTTCAGGGCCGTTTCTGAGTTTTCTGCCAAAGGGTGATCTTCAAGAATCGATTTGTAGTCTGCGATAGTTTGGCTGTAACGCTGAAGCGAATAATTCGCTACGGCCCTTCCTTCCAAGGCATAAGGCAAAAATGGAGAATTTGACCTTGTATTGATCAATTCTGAAAAGGCGGTAATCGCTTCCTCATACTTGAGTTCTTCGAGATAGATTTGCCCCTTTTGGTAAAACGCATCTTCTATAAAAACACTTGTCGGGAAATCCGAAATCAACAAATTGAGCTGCTCAATTGCTTGTTGATTCTTCCCTTGGAAGTTGGTCACCACTGCCAGTTGCAAATGCGCATAATCTTGTCCCGCATTTTTTTCTTCAATCGCTTGTCTAAAGGTGTCTTCCGCTTTGGAAAACTTCTTTTGTACAAAATAACAATCCCCCAAACGAAGTAAGGCGTCTTGATAGGCAGGATCCCGTTTGTTTCGCTGAGTAGTACGGTAAGCTTCAAATTGTGCTTCAGCTAACCCATACTCTTGGGTATTAAAGTAGGCATATCCTAAACCATAGCTCGCCTTCAATACATATTCAGAAGTGGATGAAATTTGCTTCACCGCATTTTGGTAAGCAGAAATCGCCTTTCCTAAATCCTCTTGTGCGCTGTAGATCTCCCCTTTCCAAAAGTAGGTTTCTCCTATTAAGTTTTTATCAATCTGAAAAGTCTGAGATTTGGACAAAAACTCAAGAGCCTGGTCCAGTTTCTGATCACGGAAATAAATAATCGCCTGGTAAAAGGCCACTTTTTGATAGGCCTCTTGAATACGAGGAGATTTACTTTTTAACTTATCCAATTGGTCCAACACTCGCAAATAGTCGGATGAATTCAGCAACGCATCAGACAATAAAGATTCGACTTCTCTTACCCTTTTCCCTTGAGGATAGTTAGTCAAATACTCATCTAAACTGTTGACAGCTAATTGGAAATTTCCGCGCTGCAAATTGATCTTGGCCAAATTAAACAAGGCTTCTTCTTGTATACCCAAATCAACCGAACTTGCGGCGGCCACTTGAAAACTAGTGAGTGCAAATGGAAAATTACCCTGCAGCACATAAGCATGTCCTAAGTAATAACTTGCTGCTTGAGCCACATCCGGTTCTCCCAAAGCGGCTAATTTGAGGTATTCACTTGCTTTAGGATAAGTTTTGGTTTCAAAAAAGGAAATCCCAGCCTTGTAGTTTTCTTTAGTCGAAAGCTCGTCTTTTTGAAAGGAACTAAATGCTTCGTATTGCTGAGAAGCGTTTGCAAAGTCCTTGGAGGCATAATAGGCCTCCGCCAAGTACAAATGAATACTTTCCTTTTGATCTAAAGGTGTTTGAGAGGCCAGCAAAGGAGCTGCATAAGCAATGGCTTCGGCATACTTCCCCTCCTGATAATAGAGCGAAGTCAATAGAAAAGGCACCTTAGAGGCATAAAAAGGATTTTTCGAGGCAAGCTGCAGTTCTTGAATGGCCTGCTGGTTATTTCCCTCTTTCATCGCAATAAAGCCGCTGTAATACAAGGCATCGGCCGCCACTGGGAGACTTCCATTTTTTACTTGATCCAAATAAATTGCAGCCTTGCCAAATTCTTTTTGCTGAAAGTAGCTGTATCCCAATTTAAAGGTGACATCGGCTCTTAATTCACGATTGACTAATCCCAGAGGTGCTAAAACATAGCCATCTATGGCTTCAGCATATCTTTTTTTATAGAAGTAATAATCACCTAATGCAATTGCTGCATGGGCT
>CAJBER010000239.1 GCA_903952135.1 uncultured Algoriphagus sp. | reverse complement strand
TTTGCGGGGATCACAGATAAGCTCAATTCCTCAGACAATTCCTTGGGGATGCTTTTGAACGATCCTGAATTTGCCAAATCCTTGAAAAAAACCATGGAGAATGCCGATTCAGCCTCTTATAATTTGAATAAAGGAATGGAGGCCCTCGAATACACCTGGCCTTTCAATAAGGGTTTCAAAAGAAAAGCAAAAGCTGGAGGGGGGAATTAATCACCCTCTCTGAAAGCTGAGTTGTATTTATTCTCGTTCGAAACGTAGCCTTTCCCATCGACCTTTTCTAGGGAGTTGTATTTCCTCTATTTATTTCATTTCAGTACATTTTAATTCACTTTTACAGCGATGCAAGCGATCAATCCAACCACCACATCCGCCTGGAGTAAGCTAGTTGCCCTTTCACAAAAACATCAAAACCTCAGCATTGTAGAACTTTTTGATCAAAAAGATAGATTTGAGCGCTACAGCCGCAGTTTGGAAGATATTTTAGTTGACTTTTCAAAGAACCGCATTCCGGATGAAGTTTTTGAAGCCCTACTCCAACTGGCCCAAGAAACGGCTTTGTCCCAGGCCATAGAAAGCATGTTTACTGGGAAGGCGATCAACCAAACCGAGAATCGTGCAGTACTCCATACTGCTTTGAGGAATCGATCCAATACCCCCGTATATGTGGATGGGCAGGATGTAATGCCTGAAGTAAATCAGGTGCTCTCCCAAATGAAAGCCTTTGCAACCCAGATTCACCAAGGAACTTGGTTGGGTTACACCGGCAAGCCCATTACTGCGCTTGTCAATATTGGCATAGGTGGCTCTGACCTTGGTCCAGTGATGGTCACAGAGGCATTGAAGGCCTATCAAAGCCCTAAGTTGAAGCTGCACTTCGTTTCGAATGTGGATGGAACCCATATTGCGGAAACCTTGAAGGAAGTAGATCCAGAAACCACGCTATTCTTTATTGCATCCAAAACCTTCACCACACAGGAAACCATGACCAATGCGCATTCTGCGAGAACTTGGTTTTTGGAGCATGCTCAAGATGAAAAAGCGATTGCTAAGCACTTTGTAGCGCTTTCGACCAATTCTGAGTCGGTGCGCGCCTTTGGCATAGATCCACAAAATATGTTTGCATTTTGGGATTGGGTAGGAGGTAGGTATTCCCTCTGGTCGGCAATTGGCCTTCCCATCGCTTGTGCCATAGGCTTTGACCGTTTTGAAGCGCTACTCTCTGGAGCTCATTCCATGGATCTTCATTTTAGAACTACCCCACTGGATCAAAACATTCCAGTCATCCTGGCTTTGGTGGGGATTTGGAATACCAATTTCTTGGGAGCTAGCTCCGAGGCGATTCTTCCATACGATCAATATTTGCATCGCTTTGCCGCCTATTTCCAGCAAGGAAATATGGAGAGCAATGGTAAGTACGTAGGTCGAGATGGAAAAAAAGTGAACTACCCAACGGGTCCCATCATCTGGGGTGAGCCAGGGACCAATGGTCAGCATGCCTTTTACCAACTGATTCACCAAGGCACCCATCTAATCCCTTGTGATTTCATTGCCCCAGCGCGCTCACACAATCCCATTGGCGATCACCATGTGAAGTTGCTATCCAACTTTTTTGCACAAACCGAGGCGCTCATGAAAGGAAAATCCCTTCCTGAGGTGGTAGCTGAAATGCGGAAAGCAGGCAAATCGGAAGAAGAAATTCAACGAATTGCACCACATCGTGTATTTGAAGGAAATAGACCTACCAATTCCATTTTAGTGAAGCAAATCACGCCTTATACCCTAGGTCAATTGGTGGCACTGTATGAACATAAAATAGCTGCTCAAGGAATAATTTGGAATATTTTCAGTTTTGATCAGTGGGGAGTAGAACTTGGAAAGGTATTGGCGAATGGAATCTTGCCTGAACTTACGGACGATGTAAAAGTGGAATCCCATGACAGTTCTACGAATGGACTAATTAATACCTACAAATACATGCGCTAATATTTAGGCCAGCCTATTTTTAAAAACCAAAAATCCTTGAAGCAAAGCGCTGCTTCAGGGATTTTTTGTATGGGGATCACAAGTTTGTGCAAGAATAAATTTGGGAAAATTGAAATTGGATAATTTTTTTCAAACAATAGTCTATTTCAGTTAGTTACAAACCAAACACCCAGTCTATGAAAGAGCTCCTCGAATTAAAAAAGACGAATGGAAATGGAAAAAGTGAGAAGAAAAACTTGTTCCAGGATCCAAAGCTATTAGTGAAAGATGCTGTATTTGTTCGTCACGAGGGGAGTTTGGTGAAGGTGAAATTTGACGACATCCTCTGGTTAAAAGGGGATGGGAATTACACGACATTAATCACAAAAAAAGCGATATTTTCCATACGGAATATCTTGAAGGATTTTGAATATGTGCTTCCTACCAACCAATTTTTAAGGATCCACAAAAGTTACATCGTTCAGGTTTCAGAAATCCTATCTACCAATACCAAAGAGGTCATGGTTGGAACAGATCTAG
>CAJBER010000238.1 GCA_903952135.1 uncultured Algoriphagus sp. | reverse complement strand
CGCTGCCCTACCGAAAGGGTGGCCCCTCGTTCCATCACGTTGTAATCCAACCCGCCTGGGAGCTTCTCAATGAATTTGGAGGCGCCGACCAATTCGGCCGCTGCCATTACTTGCTCTCTGGTAATGTTTGGATTGCCCAAGGTGATGTTTTGGTAGATGCTACTAGAAAACAAGAATACATCTTGCAGCACCACGCCGATATGTTTGCGGAGGGCACTTAGTTCAAACTCTTGGATGTTGGTCCCGTCGATGGTGATGGCACCCTTGTTAATTTCGTAAAAGCGAGAAATCAAGTTGATGATGGAGGATTTGCCGGCACCTGTAGCACCTACTAGGGCAATGGTTTGGCCTTTTTTCACCTCAAAGGAAATGTCCTTTAGCACGTAGTCTTCCTCCTTGTAGGCAAACCAAACCTGGTCCAGTTTGACATTCCCTTGCACTTTTTCTGGGCTGAAGCTGCCTTCATTGGCGATGTGCTCGCTGGAGGCAAGCAGTTTGAAGATTCGGGAGGAACTCACCACACCCATTTGGAGCGTATTGAATCGGTCTGCAATCATCCGAATCGGTCGGAAAAAGAGTTGCAGGTACATGATAAAGGAAATCAAAATACCGATCTGCAGATCCATCCCGAGCACGCCTACCGCTCCGTACCAGACTACCAGGCCAATTCCGATCGCTTGGATGATCTCTGCCACTGGAAAATACACGGAATAGTACAGAACCGAACGGATGTGTGCTGCACGATGCTCTCGGTTGATTTCTTTGAATTTCTCGTATTCTCTTTTTTCCCGATTAAAAAGCTGCACGATGGTCATCCCAGTAATGTGTTCCTGCAGGAAGGAATTCAGGTTGGCCACGGCATTGCGCACGTCGTTGAAGGTGACTTTGATTTTTTCCTTAAATACGTAGGTGGAGATCACCAAAAGAGGCAGCGTGCTGAGGGAGACAAGCGTGAGTTTCCAGTCGATGTAAAACATGACTCCCAGAATCGTAATGATCTGAAGTAGGTCACCGATGATGGCGGCAAGGCCTTCGCTAAACACGTCTGCGAGGGTTTCGATGTCCGATACATTTCGGGTAACTAGCCTTCCGATGGGGGTGTTGTCAAAAAACTGGAGTCGAAGTTTCAGTAAATGCTTGTATAGGCGTACGCGAATGTCTTTGATGATCACCTGCCCGATCCAGCCCGAATAGTAGGTATGGGCCCATTGAGCCAGGGCCTGGATAATCATGAGCCCTACCAGGATGTAGATAATGCGAACCAGTCCTGCTGCATCGCCGATGGCTACGTGCTCATCGATGGCAATTTGGATGAGGTAGGGACGAGTGGGGGCTAATATTGCCAAGGCAATGGTCAGTGCAACTAGAAAATAGAATTGCTTTTGGTAGGGCTTTACATAGGTGTAGAGCTGCCGCAAGACCTTCATGTCTAGGATTTCTCCTGCTGATTCTTTTTCTTTTTCTAAGCTCAAAGCCTGTTTAGTCTAGGTAAATGTGTGTTGGGTACTCGATTTTGCTCAAAAACAAGCCTTTTGCGGGTGCTGCTTTACCGGCTTGGGTGCGGTCCTTGGAAGCAATGACCTGGTGTAAGTCTGCGACAGGTCGATGACCAAAGCCTACTTCCAGTAAGGTGCCTACGATGGACCGGACCATCCCCCGCAAAAAGCGGTTGGCCGTAATGTGAAAAAGCAATTCTTCCCCGTTTGGTTCCCAATAGGCTTCGAAAATCTTGCAGCGGAAGTGGCTCACCGCGGTATGCACCTTGCTGAAGCATTCAAAATCCTCGTAGCCGAGCAGGACTTGGGCTGCTTCATTCATTGCTGTAACATCCGGCTGCTGAAAAAGTTGCCAAGCGAAATCCTGAAGAAAAGGATTTTTGGAAAAGGTAATCCGGTAGAAATAGGAGCGCTTGGTGGCAGCAAAGCGCGCATGAGCCTCCGGTTGTACTTTTCGCACCGCATAAATGGCAATGTCTTTGGGAAGAATGGCGTTGATGGCCTTGATGAAATTTTCTCCTAAATCGGTATCCGTAAGGTCAAAGTGACACACCTGCTGGCTTGCATGTACCCCAGTGTCGGTTCGGCCACTTCCCATGACGGAGATGGGCATGCGAAAGTAGGTGCTCAATGCTTTTTCAAGGCACTCCTGAACAGTGAAGGCATTACTCTGGATCTGCCAGCCATGAAATGCGCTGCCCTTGTAGCTGAGTTCTAGAAAATACCGGGTTGTCGTGTCGTTCATGCCGGCGCAAAGATACGATTCCGAATGAAATCCACCGATACTTGATATTCCCGGATGAAGCCGTTTTCTTTGTTGAAAAAATAATCCGTATGATTCAGCGCGTTCAAACAATTTTTCTTTTTCTCATTGCAGTAGGCATGGGTATCACCTTGAGTACTCAACTTTGGAGCCAGGGTGGTGCCGCAGGGGATTCTTGGAATCTTTCTGCTTTTCTCATGGACAACTTGGACGAAACGGGTAAGGTGATCCAATCCTCTTCGAAGTGGTACCTTGGGGCACTAGCTTCGCTTGCTGCACTGTTGGCCTTGATTTCTATCTTCCAATACAAACTTCGTTCCCGTCAGCTTTTGCTCAACATGATCAATTCGCTCGTGATGGTGTCTCTGGTAGCGGGGACCTTCTTGACCACTAGCGGAGTAAATGAAGCTATTAAAGCCCAGGACGGCGGTGATTACGGCATTGGATTTTGGTCGATATTGGTGTCCATGGTCATGAACATGCTTGCCAACCGCTTTATCAAAAAGGATGAGGCGCTGGTCCGTTCGGTAGATCGAATTCGTTAATTGGAAGCCTTGCGAGATTGCAGGGCTTTTTTTTTAGGTAGGATTTCCCTCCTGTCCTAGACTTTTCTAACTTGTTGCAGTTGAACTTGTACTTATGAAATTTGAAACCCTCACCATTCACCTTAGCAATGGGACTCATGAGAGTCACGGCGCCGTGGTGCAGCCCATCACCTTAAGCACCACCTTTGAACATGGAAACGAAGGAGGGATGCTTTATTCCCGCGCCAACAATCCCAACCGACATTCCTTGGAACAGGTCTTGGCAGCCATGGAAAAGGGAGAAGATGCGGCAGCCTTTTCTTCAGGAAATGCTGCCGGCACGGCCGTCTACCAGGCCCTTGCTCCAGGATCTCATATCGTGGCTCCGGATGACATGTACCACGGCCTGCACAATTCCATGGTGCAGCTCTTTGCGGGCATTCATGAGGTGACCTTTGTGGACATGAGCAATCTCGAAGCGGTGAAAAATGCTATCCGTCCCAATACCGCACTTTTTTGGGTGGAATCGCCTTCCAACCCGCTTTTGAAGATCACGGACGTTCGCGAAATTTCTGCTTTGGCAAAAGCTCAGGGAGCAATTTTGGCTTGCGACAGTACCTTTGCTACACCAGTATTTCAAAATCCCATTGACCTGGGTGCAGACTTGGTCATGCACAGCAGCACCAAATACTTTGGTGGACATTCCGATATCCTCGGAGGAGCCTTAATCACGGCAAAAAAAGATGCCTTTTGGGAAAAAATAAGAAATGTGCAGCGCATCGGTGGCGCAGTTCCTTCCCCTACAGACTGCTATTATTTGACGCGCAGCATCCGCACGCTAGCCTACCGAATGAAAGGTCATGCAAGCAATGCGAAGGCCTTGGCAGAATTTTTAGTAAATCATCCTCAAGTAGAAAAAGTGTTCTACCCAGGATTGGCTACCCATGCCAATCACGCGGTGGCAGCCAAGCAGATGCATGGCTTTGGAGGGATGGTTTCCTTTATGGTTAAGGGTGGGGCAGAAGCAGCGGATCGACTGGTATCCAAACTTCGATTCTTCGCCAATGCGACGAGTTTGGGCGGGGTAGAAAGTTTGATCGAGCGTAGGGCTGCTGTGGAGGGTCCAAATACAACTACGCCTCCTAATCTTCTACGTGTATCGGTAGGCTTGGAGCATATCGATGATTTGATAGCCGATATGAAGCAGGCGCTTGGATAATATTCGCCAACGGTTGATAGGCCACGGCCCACAGGCAGTCCACGGTCCACAGCCCATCCAATTGTACTGCAAAGTTTATTTTATTTGGTGAAAGGTGAAAAAGCATTTTAAAAAGAAAGGCCCCGTACGTACGGGGCCTTTTTGTTTACTTGTAGATTTGGACAGGCCAGCTGTCGTTACCCAAGTTGATGTCTGTAGTGACCTTATCTGGGTCGATGACTACCTGCTTGATCTTCTTGCTTCCTTTGTGGAGGTACGTCCAGGTGTCTCCACGCTGCCAGATTTCCACGGGTAGGTTTACTCGTTCCGTCGCATTGTCTGCATAGGTGATTTCAAGGGTAACCGGCATTGGGAAATCCCCTTTATTCACCAGGCTGATCACCTGGTTTTCTCCATAAGGCTGCACAGCGTTGATGCCGAGGTCAATGTTACCATTGCCGTAAAACCAGCCCTTCCAGAACCAGGACAGATTTTCCCCTGCCACATTTTCCATGTGATTGAAGAAGTCACCTGGCTGCGGGTGCTTGTAGGCCCAGGTCTTGATGTACGAACGGAAGGCATTGTCAAAGCGCTCTGGACCGAGAATGTATTCGCGAAGCATCACCAATCCAACAGCTGGCTTCATGTAGGCTACCATGCCTAGGTTGCGGGTATCTACCACATCTGGATAGTTGTCAATTCCTTCGCGGTTGTCGCTGGTGAAGTAGTTGTTGAAGTTGCGGGTTTGCTGCAGGGTAGAAGGGTATTCTCCCTTATTGAAGGCGTTGGAACTGTAGTGGTTGATGAAGGTATTGAAGCCCTCATCCATCCAGGCGTAGCGGCGCTCGTTGGTGCCGACGATCATTGGAAACCAGTTGTGTCCAAACTCGTGGTCGGTCACGCCCCAAAGCGATTCTCCTTTGGATTGGTAGTGGCAGAAGTTGAGTCCTGGGTATTCCATACCGCCGATTTCTGCAGCCACGTTAGTCGCAGTTTCGTAAGGGAACTCATACCACTGCTTGGAGTAGTATTCGATGGAGGCCTTGCTGTATTCTGTAGATCGGGTCCAGGCATCTTGTCCATTGCTTTCGATGGGGTAGGCAGACTGCGCGAGGGCTTTTTTTCCGCTAGGCAGGTTGATGCGGGAAGCATCCCAGATGAAAGAGTCTGAGGTACCGAAGGCCACGTCGCGCGCATTTTGAATGCGGAAATGCCAGGTAACCATTCCGCTCTGCTTAGGGCGGGTGAGTGCGGTGTTTTTGATTTCTTCAGGAGACACCAAGTAGACTGTTTCTTCGCTTTGTGCTGCTTTCGCATAGCGGGTTTGCAATTCCTTGCTGAGTACTTCGGTAGGGTTCATCAATTTACCTGATCCCACAACGATGTGGTTGTAGGGCACAGTGACCTTGTAGTCAAAGTTGCCATACTCCAAGTAGAATTCACCGGCGCCTAGGTAGGGCTCGATATTCCAACCTTCGGTTTCGTCAAATACCGCCACTTTGGGATACCATTGCGCAAAGGCATAGATCCAACCGTCTTTTACTTTGAGTCGTCCCATGCGGTCCATACCTTTTTGAGGAACCTTAAAGGAAAAGTCCATGGACACGGTTGCTTTTCCCCCTTTGGCGGGGATGGGTTCAGCAAACCATACCTGCATGCGGGTATCGTCGATGAGGTGTTTGTTTGAGTTAGCTCCTTTTGGGCCTAATTTGGCTTGTACATTGGCAATTTGGTAGCCACCGTCTACGTCCCCATTGTATCGGTTGCCCTGCACGGGAGTGGTGAGGGTACCGCGGGACGTGGAGGTAAATCGGTTTTGCTCCAATTGGAGCCAGATAAACTCCAGGGGCTCGGGGCTATTGTTGGTGTAGGTGATGCTTACCTTGCCCGATAGGCTGTGGCTAGCCTCATCTAGTGCAACTTCGATTTGGTAGTCTGCGGCATTTTGCCAGTAGGCTTCACCGGGCTTACCAGAGGCAGAGCGGTAGCTGTTTCCTCTGCGGTCGAGGACTTCGGTGAAGTTTTTTTGGTTGTTGTCCTTTCCTTGTTGGGAAAAAGTAGGGAAAGGAGCATTCAGAATAAAGAGGGACAAAAGTCCGCCTAGTTGGAGTATTCTTTTCATGATTGGAATGTATTTGCGTTCAAAATACGAACAAAACTGCTTTTGACGAATTTTTTTACGTGAAGGAGGGGGGAAGGGTTCCTTGAAACTTGTTTTATGGGGGTTTTGGGCAGGTATTTTGTTGAATTTGGGTGAGGGATTTCTTTTTTTCTTCTCATTTTCAATAATTTAAAAAGAGATGGAGAAAAAAAACAGGAAAGGCTATTGCATAAAATCTGATTCAGATTACCTTTGCAATCCCTTCTGAAAAGAAAGTCTAGGGGAGTTTAGCTCAGCTGGTTCAGAGCATCTGCCTTACAAGCAGAGGGTCGGGGGTTCGAATCCCTCAACTCCCACATCAAATCCCGAAATATTCGGGATTTTTTTTTGTCTAAAAAACCGTAAGGATTATCCAGCAAAATCAATCAAAAACCTCTTAAAAACTCAAATTTTGATGTTTTTAGGTTTTTAGAATTCGGAAATATCGGGTTCTAAGGGAGTATTTTTTCTAGTCAAAACCCTTACAAATTCTTCAAATTTTTAGACCTGTTTTCGTTCGTCAAATCCACTTGCAAAAAATTTGCAAAAAAATCTGGAAATAAATAGAAGGAATTTGCAAAATTGGGTTCGATTAAATGTTATTCTAATCATCAAATTTTTACCCATTTAGTGTTAAAATTGTTTCCTTTTTAGATTGAATTCTTGTTTGAGAATAGGTGGGAAATCACATGTTTTTTATGTGAGAAATCCCATTTCTTTTATCTTTACAGATTGAGTTACGGATTCAATTTTTATTCGTGTTGATTAAAATCCCTTTTTCGAAAACTTACCTCTAATCCTTATTTGTATCATGAAGAAATTTCTTGTTTTATTGATTGCCTTGGGTATTCACTTCTCAATTTATTCCCAAGAGATTCCTATGCCTGACTTTGCTAAAAGACCTTTTATAGTGGGTGCTGAAAATGCCCTTGTAGATTTTGAAAGGCTTGTAGCAGTGGTTGATATAAAAATAAAAGGAATGGGATATGGTGGTAGCGAAATATTCTACACCGTAACCCCTGCGAGGTCTCAGGTTAGATTCCCATTGTCGAATATGCCAAGATTTGTAATTAAAACTGAGCCCAATCAAGACCCTTCCGAAGTTGTGTATCTTTCAAAAGTATTTGAGTCAAACTCGAAAAGAAGACGATTTTTAGCAACTAAAATGTCCATGCTTGGTAAGTCAAAAGAAGTTGATAATCAGTTCATCCAAATTGATTTCAAAAAACTTGGTGAAAATTTTTACGAAATAATTATCGTAGACCCCATCGGGAATGGAGAATATGCATTTATTCCTTTCGATACAGGTGTGGGTTCAAAAAATATGATGGGGAAGGTTTTTATAAATTGTTTTGGGATTGACTGATTGAAATTCACTTAAAATTCAAATAATAATTTTATGAAGAGATTAGCAAAAAGATTTTTTTCAGTGACAATTGTTTTTTTCCTTTTCCACTCAGCATTTTCACAAGAGAAAAATGTCGGGTCAAATAATTTCTCCTATGACAAGGTTGGAAGAAAGGTCTATTGGATAAAGGTCTTTGAGCCTACTTTGGCTTTTGATATTGAAACACTGAAGAGGTATTTTACTGAAAATAATGTTTTAGAGATTATGGAAGGGGATTCATCAATTTTAAGAGGAATGTTAATCCCCAAACCCATCGACATTCAAAAATATGGATACAAAAGAATGAATACCCCAATATTTCTTTTAGATGTAGACCAAAAATTCAATGTCCTTGTTGAAGTTAAGGAAGGAAAATACCGCGTTTCTTTATCTGAAATGGGGTATATTGACAATGGTGTTGTTTCTGAATTGGCACAGGGTGTGAATACAAAAGGGGATTTCATCACTTACGATGGAGATTTTTCATTTACAAACAAAAACGAGGTTAGAACAAGGAATCAGGTAGGATTTGAAATTTTAGACAAATTCTATTCTGATATTCTTTTGTTAAAAGAGAGAAAAAAACCTGATGCGAATTGGTAAAATTCGAATTGAATTAGATACTAAACTAACACCTAAAAAAATAAGATGGTAGATTGATATGGGGACTATGGTGCAACCAAAATGTAAGTGTAACCATGAGTTCGAGAATTTGAACTTAGGTGGGGGGTTTTCTGATTTTAGATCATCTTGTCTTGTCCCATCACCATGTTTCAATTGTAAGAATGTTTTTGGATTAAACATTTTCAATAAAAAACACCTCTGTCCAACCTGTAGTAGAAAAGGTACTCCCTACGGAGAAATATCATCCATCCCCTCTCCAAACCCTTTAGTATTTGAGTGGGGAATAGATTTTGAAACTTCGTCAAGTTATGAATTGGAAGATAAAATGTATACCTGTCCCGTCTGTAAGCAGGAAGAACTATCGTTTGAGGTAATTGGATTTTATGATTAAAACTGGTAGAATGAGGATGCTTGTAATCTCATTAATGAAAATATTTTAACCCATGCTGAGACTTGTAATTGCAGGTTCGAGGAATTTTGATGATTATGACTTACTTGAGTCAACTTTGAATGAATTCATCGAATTTCATTCGATTGGCGATCCCGATCCAGGGGTACTTATCATATCTGGTTTGGCAAAAGGGGCAGACCTTTTGGGAGTACGGTATGCCAAACAAAAAGGGTATAAAGTGGAGGAATTCCCAGCGAATTGGAAATTAGGTCGAGGTGCTGGTCCAAAGCGAAACCAGGAAATGGCAAAATCAGCCAATGCTTGTATTGTGTTTTGGGATGGAGTGAGTAAAGGAACTGCCAATATGATTGAATTGGCAAAGAGGTTTCAATTAAAAATGCTGGTTATTAATTATTGATTTTTGAAATTTGAGAAAGTTTAATTTAAAATCGATCTATGGAAAATGTAATTAATTCACTTAGGAGGTCCCCACTTTTTAATTTGTCCTTAAGCTCCAAGGAATTGTTCCATAGTAATTTTTTATACTGGATAGCAAAAAATTATCCATTGGAATTTGGCGAGCTCTTTATTGAATTTCTCTCTGTTTCATCAGAAGATTTATATCTAAATCCGAATGAAGTTTTTAGAGAAAAAGAAAACATTGATTTATCCTTCAAGTATTCAAATGGACAAGAAGTTTTAATTGAGAATAAAGTTAAAAGTATTCCATATATCCAACAACTTGAAAAGTACTCTGAGAATCATAATTCCAATAAAAATTACATTTTACTTTCATTGTCTTACCCTTCATTTTTTCAGTCTAAAGATAAGCTAATGATTAACGGGGTAACTTGGCATTATTTAAGTTATGTGGATTTAAGAATTAAATTAAAAAGTTTGTCTTGTAAACTCTCCGAAGAATACCATAAAAAAATAATTGAGGATTATTGTTTTTTCATTGAGGGTTTGGTAGAGGTGAATGAGCTTTGTAAGCTTAAAAGGGAAGATTTTTTTGATTTTCATTCGATTGGTGAAAATCAAATTTATGAAGATCTCCAAGAAATCAGACTTCATGATTTTTATTTAAAAAAGAAATATGAATTGATTGCATTCGAGCTTTTTAATATGCTAAAAGCAAAGGATAAGAGTTTGTTCGATTTTGGTTCACCCTTTGACTGGGAATCTAAAAACTCCACTATTTTTATTGGACATGGAATGACTCGAGCCCAAGGATTTATAGATTTAAAATATTTGATATCGAGTAATCTCGTATTGGGAATTCAAATCCAAGGTGATAATTATAGGATGGTTGTTGAAGATGCTAATGGGAAGGTTGCAAAAAATATTAAAGAAAAGTTAGATTCTGGATTATGGTTTGATTTTTCAAAATCCTTTCCCGGACTAACTATTCATCCTAAGGGCAAGAAAGAATTCAATAAATATGGTGATACTTTTTTTTATAAATCAGTTAAGCTTGGGACAGATTTTAAACTTAGTGAGATTTTCGAAATTATTTTATCAGATGTTAATCATATTGAAACTAAAATCGCCGAAATAAAATCACTATATTAAATAGGTCTAACATTTCTCAAATTCTTCTAAAAGGTTTCGAATCTAATGAGATTAAGGTTGCATCAGTCGAAGAGATAAATGACAATGAGGTTTTTCTGAGGCGGAATGATTCATTCGAATCCTATTTTTCTGAAATCAGTGAGAACCGATTGCCATTGCTTATCCTAATGGATAAAATCTTCACCGCTGTAGAGATGAAAGGTGGTTACAAACTAAAGGTCCACAACTATCTGTTTTTTGAACTACCTGATGGCTCCCACTCTAGATTTTCTATCAAAAAATAGCTGACTTTTTTTTCATTCAACGCCAATAAAAATTCTTGAAAATCCTGGTTAAAAATATTCCCCATGTCTTAAAGTTTCCGGGAAGAGCCCGTGGTTTTATCCATTCTTGGGGGAAATCCAATTGGATAGTTAAAAGAAACACTATTCAGGTAAGCGAAGACTTTTCCTAATTCTTCTGCTGACATTCCCTTGTAGTGCACAACCTCGGGCTTCTGTTCAAATAGATTTTCTGAAGAGCTGCTTGTTCGGTCTAATTTTGGCATATGTAAATCTACTTTTTTTGTGAATTAGTCCCTAATGGAAAAAGAGATTAGGTAATTGCCCCTAAAATTCGGGCTGTTTATAAATCGTTTAAAACTATGAATTAAAAATACCCGGTTTGAGGAGCTCTTCACTCCCTCAATACCCATACTTCCCTTTCCATCTTTTCGAAAGGAAGCTTCGGAGTTCTTTTTCGCGGGCATTGTCTCCGGGGTCGTAGAGTAGCTTGCCTTTGATCTCCTCGGGTAGGAATTCCTGGGCAACAAAATTGTCTGGGTAATCATGTGAGTACTTGTAGCCCTTGCCATAGGCTAGGTCTTTCATCAGCTTCGTTGGTGCATTGCGTAAGGGGATGGGGACGGATAGGTTGCCTGTTTCTTTCACCAAGGCCTGGGCTTGGTTGATGGCTAGGTAGGCGGCATTACTCTTTGGCGAACTCGCCAAGTAAGTGACGCACTGGGAGAGGATAATCCGCGCTTCGGGGTAACCGATAATTTTTACCGCTTCAAAGGAGTTGGTAGCTAAAAGCAGCGCATTTGGATTGGCATTTCCGATGTCTTCGGAAGCCAAAATCACAAGTCTACGGGCAATGAATTTGACGTCTTCCCCGCCCTCAATCATTCGGGCTAGCCAATACACCGCAGCGTTGGGATCGGATCCCCGGATGGATTTGATAAAGGCCGAGATGATATCGTAGTGCTGCTCGCCAGATTTGTCGTACAAGGCCACCTTCTGTTGGGCGATCTGCATGACCTTCTCGTCAGTGACCACACAAGGATTTTCCTGGATTCCATCGATGACGATTTCCAGGAGGTTGAGTAGCTTCCGTCCGTCTCCTCCCGAAATCCGCAGTAAGGCGTCCGTTTCCTGTAGTTCTACTTGGATTTTTTTCAGGTCAGCGTCTCTTTCCAAGGCCTGCTGGACCATGGCTAGCATCTCGACTTTGCCCAGGGGATTTAAGGTGAATACCTGGCAGCGGGAAAGGAGGGCCGAATTGACTTCAAAAGACGGGTTTTCGGTCGTGGCGCCGATGAGTCTAACAGTACCCTTTTCCACAGCACCCAACAGCGCATCCTGCTGGGATTTATTGAAGCGATGGATCTCGTCGATAAAAAGGACGACTCCGGTTTGAAATTTTGCTTTGTCGATGATCTCACGGATGTCTTTGACTCCAGCATTGATTGCAGACAAAGGATAGAAGGGAGCCTTGATCTCGTTGGCAATGATGTTGGCAATGGTGGTTTTACCAACCCCAGGAGGGCCCCAAAGGATTAGGGAGGGCACATTTCCCGATTTGATGGCCTTGTAGAGAAAAGAGGAAGGTGAGGATAAATGCTCCTGGCCGATCAGTTCCTCCAATCGGCTTGGGCGCATGCGTTCGGCTAGTGGGGTGGGGTTCATTTTTTTGGAGGCAAGAGTTGTTAGTATCAAGTATCAAGTAAATAGTATCAAGACGCATCAGGAGCAGCATTCAAGTCCTACTTCGCATCCCTACTTCTTTATTCTTCAATCGGAGTTCAGCATTCGACATTAAAAAAAGTAGTAAGTAGTTAGTATCAAGTATCAAGACAAATTCAAATGATTTACGAATCCCTACTTCTTTATTCTTCAATCGGAGTTCAGCATTCGACATTATGAAAAGTATCAAGTAGCCAGTATCAAGTAGCAAGATGTACCGTAATCCGTACTGAGTACTGGCCTGCCTGCCGCAGGCAGGTACTTAGTACT
>CAJBER010000237.1 GCA_903952135.1 uncultured Algoriphagus sp. | reverse complement strand
ACCGGATTGAAGCAGGAGTTGGATGTTGTCCCACACCTGAGAAAACTGATCCCGACGGGTTAGTTTGAAAAACTTCTCCGGCTGCAAGGTATCCAAACTGACGTTGATGGAGCGAACCCCTGCTTTTTTGAGGGCCTCCAAGTGCTTGTGAATGAGGACCCCATTGGTAGTGAGGGTGAGTTCCACGGGTAGCGAGGAAAGCTGCTCCAGAATCTCTGGGAATTCCTTCCGTGCCAAAGGCTCTCCTCCTGTCAAGCGTATTTTTTTTACGCCCAATCCCACAAAAACTTGGGCCAGTTTGATAATCTCCTGAGCACTCATCAGCTTGGACTGTGGCATCCACTCCATTTCCTCCACAGGCATGCAGTAGCTGCAACGGAAATTGCAGTGGTCCGTGAGCGAAATGCGCAGGTAATCGTGAATACGGCCAAAACTATCGTGAAGCATAGTGCTATGTTAGGGAAAATTAGGGATTAATGGAACTGAATGTGAAGACTATCAGAAACAAGAGATTAGAAATAAGAGATTAGACAAATTGTATTTCTACTAAGATCTAATTTCTTGGCTCTTGCTTCTTGGCTCTTATTTCTTGCCTCTTGCTTCTTTTTCCAATCACCTCTTTCTGTACAAACTTGGGCTCAGGCCCGCTTGTTTTTTGAAGAAATTCGTAAAGTGGGTTACTTCCGAAAATCCAAGAGCATACCCAATTTCCGATACATTCCAGGTACTGTGGGTTAGCAACACTTTGGCTTCCTGCAGAATGCGTTCCCCAATCAATTGGGTGGTGGTCTTTCCTGTCATTTCCTTGACCGCCCGATTGAGGTGATTGACATGGATATTCAATTGCTGAGCAAAGTCTGAGGCACTGCGAAGTTGAATGGCCGAATGGCTTTCGTCAATGGGAAATTGCCGTTCCAATAATTCTAAGAAAATTGAGGCAATCCGCAAGGCGGCAATTCCCTGCTGAGTTTGCTTGACTCCTGCTGGCTCCAGCTTCATGCCAAAGTGAATCAACTCAAAGACCAGATTTCGAAGCGCATCGTATTTATACTTGTATTCAGAATTAAACTCAGTTTCCATTCGAGCAAATAGCTGTGCTACCTGATCGGCCTCCTCATCGCCAAGTTCAAAGACATGGGTACCTGAGGGTTGAAATACCTCGTATTGTTGGATATTTCCAAAATTGGAGAAAAAGTGAGAATTGAAGATGCAATACATCCCTGAGCTCTCGGCATCCAAATGATCCCATTTGTAGGGAACCAAGGGATTCGAGAAGGAAAGGGCTTGTTTTTTGACTTCGTAGACCCGATCGGCAAAATGTACCGTACTGCTCCCTTTGAAGAGCATGATTTTGTAAAAGTCGCGTCTTCGGTAGGGAACCGCCTTGAGTTTTCCTTCTAAGTAAGGTTTTAGGCTAAATAGGTTAAAATGGCCCAAATCGTTTTTTAAGCTTTCAGGAATCCAATTGAACTTCCTTTGGTAAAATTCCTCTAGCGTTTCGATCTTTTCCACGGCACTTACTTCGCTTTGTGGTAGGGGGTGGAAAAAATGTAGAGCAAGCCTACATTCCATATGAAATCATCACCAGGAATGCTGGACTCGATTTTTTGGTTGACCAAACCTTGAAAACCGATTGGAAATCCGGGTTTGGTTACCGTAAAATTGGAAGTGATGTAGGTCCCCGAAGTGTCATCCACCTTGAGGTAAAAAAGCTGGGGGTTAATCCGCATGTTAAACCCTCCACCCACAGGAACACCAGAAATGACCGTATTTAAAGCAATAAAATTGGAGTTATCCGGAGGAATGGGATTGAAACCATGCCCTCGCAAGTAGTAGAGGCCCATACTTAGGCGATTGGAGAACTTGTACATAGGTGCCACCTCCATGGCTAGAAATCGCTGGCTGACAAACATTTTTTCTTCTCTTCCATTGACCTTCACTATTCGCTCTGCAAAGATAAAGGCAGGGTGTGCTCCTACGGTAAGGGTAAAAGGCTTGTCTTTGATGGCCTTGTAACGACCCCAAAATACGAAGGACCAAGGCTTGCCATCCATCCCAAATCGAAGCATGGGGTCAAAGGAGAAGCGCTCTCCGGACAAGCTCAAATCAAACAAGAGCGCCGGTCTACCTAGGGTGAAGGAGGGAATAATAGAAACTCCATTGTTGGTGGCTGTGATCACTCCCCCAAACTGACCCGTAGGAGTTGCCGAAGTAGCTTCTTGCGCGGTAAGGGAGTGAGACCACCCCAAACTTGTAAAAATCAATACACAGATTGCTCTGCGGAACTGTTGAAAATTTGATTTCTTGGCTGAAAAATTTGACCAAATAGGCTGTAGTTGCATGAGAACATGTAGTTAAGAATACAAAGATGGGACTTAGGAATAAATTTTCTTAACCATTCATCAAATGAAAATTTATGTTTTTCAAACAATTAAGGCTAGTAATTCTTTGGTGAGAGGACAAAAATTCAATTGAAATCAGACCAGACAAATCCAATTATGTTTTTTTGTTTTCAATCCATCCCTTTTCTTTGATTTACCTTACTAGCTCAAACCGAAAAGAAATTATGCCCTCGAACTTTTCTAAAATTTTCGTCTCACTCTTGGTGTTTTTTGTTTCTTCCTTTTTCCAAGTAGGAAAGGCCCAAACCATTCATTTTGAAGGAAGGGAATTTTCACTTTCCCATGTCAAGGCTTCGGTAGTACCCCTGAATGGAGAGGAAGTACTTAGAATAGAACGGGATTTGAATTCCCTACCTTTTGACCCCAATCGCATGGGTTCAACTGTAGACGAGGCCACCTTTGTCAAAGTAAATGGGCTAGACCTAGACAATACCGTCATTGAGGTGGAGGTTTTGAGTCGACTACTTCCTAATGCTCCAACCCTGGCAAGAGGTTTTATTGGGATCGCATTTCGCATCCATCCCACCCAATCGGCCTTTGAATCCATTTACCTTCGTCCTACCAATGGTCGTGCAGATGACCAGTTTCGCAGAAATCATACACTGCAATACTTTTCCTACCCCGATTACAAATTCGATAAACTCCGAGCCACTACCAAAGGGGAGTACGAAACCTATGCCGATATCGGGCTTGACGAATGGATTCGGATGAAAATTGTAGTAAAAGATAGGTCGGCCACCCTCTACCTCAATGATCAACTGGCTCCTGCTTTTTTGGTCAAGGAACTCTTGGGTTCGACCACTTTTGGATCCATTGGACTTTGGGTAGATATTGGGACAGAAGGATTTTTTAAAAATTTAAAAATTAGTTCGTTAGAGGATTAACTTAGCTCAAAATCACAGTTTGAGGAACATTATTTTCTTCAACCAAAAGAACTTGAACACCCATGTTTGATTTATTCAACTCTTGGTTTGATTTCGATTGGTAAAATCAACTGCTAATAAGGAGTTTTGAACTAAATTCAGTTATAAATCAAAATTTATGAAAAAGCTAATCCTATTCTTGTTTTTACTAGTTGGTTTCATCCAACTAGGCTTCAGTCAAGAGGTGTCGGTAGCAAACGAAATCAAGGCCCTTTCCCTAGCCAAGTGGCAGTGGATGGCTGACAAAGACATTGCCAAACTCACGCCCCTATTCCACGCTCAGGCCAAGTTTGTGCACATGAGCGGTACTTGGAACACCCCTCGGGAACTTGAAATCATCCAATCTGGAAGCATTTGGTATAAGAAAGCGGATGTAAAAGACACCGCCATCGAAATCGTAGGCAATACCGCCTTGGTTTGGAACCGCATCACCTTACATGCCGTGGTGGGTGGTAATGAGGTATCTACCGAATTTACAGTGACCGAGGTGTATCAACGAGAAAGTACTGCTTGGCAATTGCTGGCCCTAACCTTTAGCAGCGTACGAGACACCCATCAACTTACAAAATAAGTTAGATTAAACTCTCTTTTAGTTTATTTATACTGAGTAAGTTATATTGTTTTGAGTCCTTCCTAATTCATTAAAATTTCCTCACCATGGCAACATTTACCCTCAACATCAACGGATCCTCCATGCAAGTGGAAGTGGACCCGAATACCCCAATCCTCTGGGTCTTGCGCGATCACTTGAGTTTGGTGGGCACCAAATTTGGTTGTGGGATGGCCCAGTGCGGGGCTTGCACCATTCACTTGGATGGCGCAGCAATTCGCTCCTGCTCCCTTCCTGTATCTAGTGTGGGGAGTTCCGAAATCACCACCATCGAAGGTCTTGCTGAAAAAGCCGACCATCCTGTGCAGCTAGCCTGGATCGAACACGACGTACCTCAGTGCGGCTACTGCCAAGCAGGTCAGATCATGTCTGCGGCTGCTTTGCTTCGAGAAAATCCAAGTCCAACCGATGAAGAAATAGAAAGTGCCATGCAGGGCAATCTCTGCCGTTGCGGCACCTACCTCCGCATCAAGGCAGCCATCAAAACCGCATCTCAAAACCTCTAAATTCTATTCCATGGCAACTTCAACTACTAAATTAGACCGCAGGTCATTTTTGAAAGTCTCCGCCTTGGCAGGTGGAGGTTTGGTGCTCAGTTTTAGCTGGCTTGCTGGCTGCAAACCTACCCCTGAACAAGCCTTGACGCTCCCCAAGGAATGGTTTGAATTGAATAGCTATATCAAAATTGGAGAGAATGGGGTAGTCACTCTGTACTCTGCCAATCCAGAATTTGGCTCCAACATCAAAACATCCATGCCGATGATATTGGCAGAAGAACTGGACGTGGATTGGAAAATGGTCCTTGTAGAACAAGCGGACTTCTGGCCAGAGCGCTTCGAGCGCCAGTTTACTGGAGGAAGCCAAGGCATACGCCAAGGATGGACTCCATTGCGTACCGCAGGAGCTACAGCGAAGCAACTGCTGATTACTGCCGCTGCACAAACCTGGAAGGTTCCTGCCTCTGAAATTACGGCTGGAGCAGGTCAGCTCGAACACAAGGCCTCTGGAAAAAAAGGAGGCTATGGGGAATTTGCATCCTTGGCCGCTACCCTACCCGTCCCAGAAGAAGTCCCTCTCAAAGATCCAAAAGACTTTAAACTCATCGGTACTTCCAAGAAGAATGTAGACTTGGAAAAAATCATCAGCGGCACCCCACTCTTTGGTATTGATAACCAGGTAGAGGGCATGAAATATGCCGCCATCGTACATCCTCCTGCCTTTGGTATGAAGTTAGCCTCTTTTGATGCATCTTCGGTGACTTCCCTACCCGGAATTCAAGACGCCTTTGCCATTCAGCTTTTCAAGGAGGATTACGTTCGCAACTTCTTTGATACGGCTACCTTTCCAGAACTGGTAGCCATCGTAGGCAATTCCACTTGGGAGGTCTTGCAAGCCAAAAAATCCCTCAAAGCCACTTGGGAAAAGGCTCCAGAATCGAGCTTCTCCATGACAGGATTTGGAGGACCCCCATACCAATTCAAGGTGCCTTCGGGATTAGAAAGTACCGAAACCCATCAGGCTAAGATGGCCGAATACATCACCAAACCTGGAAATGTTCTCCGCAGAGACGGGGACCCTGAAGGAGCTTTTAAAAAGGCTGCCAAAATCATTGAAAAAACATACACCGCTCCCTTTCTGGCGCACAATACCATGGAGCCGGTCAATTGCTTTGCCCATGTGTCAGCCGACAAAGCAGAAATCTATGGCCCTACTCAGGCACCGGAATTTATAATAGGAACGATCGCGTCTGCCCTTGGGCTTCCCAAAGAGAAAATCAGCATCAAGCTGGCCCGAATGGGCGGAGGATTTGGATTGAGAGCCTACAGTCACCACCTGGTAGAAGCAGCCTTGATTTCTCAAAAGGCTGGCGTTCCCATCAAAATGGTGTATAGCCGAGAGGATGACATGACCTATGGTATCTACCGACCAAGCTACTCTGCTACCTATCGAGCGGCCCTGGATGCCAATAACAAGCTCTTGGCCCTTCATGTAAAAGCAGGGGGTATCCCTGAAACTCCCATCCATGCCGATCGATTTCCCGCAGGGGCGATCGACAACTACCTAGCTGAAGGCTGGCAAATTGAATCCAATATCACCATCGGTGCCTTCCGCGCCCCTGGTTCCAACTTTATCGCAGCAGCGGAACAAAGTTTCTTGGATGAGCTAGCCGAAGTGATGGGTAAAGATCCTATCGACTTCCGATTGGAACTACTCAAGCGAGCCGAAACCAACCCGGTAGGTGAAAAAAACGATTACGATGCCAAGCGCTATGCTGGAGTATTGGAATTGGTTCGAGAAAAATCCAAGTGGGCCACTCCAGCAGCAGGCCTGCATCGTGGGGTATCCGCCTATTTTTGCCACAATTCCTATGTGGCTGAAGTAGTGGACACCAAGATTGTAGACGCCAAGCCGGTAGTTGAAAAAGTGTATGCAGCCGTGGATTGCGGCATTGTGGTCAACAAGGATGCTGCCATCAACATGGGTGAAGGTGCCATCGTTGATGGTATTGGCAATGCCTTCTTTGGGGAATTGACCTTCAAGGATGGAGTACCTAATAAAAATAACTTCCATACCTACCGCATGATTCGCCAGCAGGATGCCCCAAAGGCGATTGAGGTCCACTTTGTGGATAGCAAGGAAGAACCTACGGGCTTGGGTGAACCCTATTTCCCACCGGTCTTCGCTGCACTAGCCAATTCCCTCTACAAAGCCACAGGCAAACGCTACTACCAGCAGCCCTTTGCTCCTCAGTTGGAAATGGAAAATTTGAAGATGTAAAAAATAAAACAACTAGTTTGATACAAGAAAAAGCTGCCTCCATTCAAGGGGTGGCTTTTTTTAATAGATATTCATCCTAACTAGCCTTCAGCTTAAAAAAACAGCCCAAGAAATTCTTGGGCTGGGGTAGCGTTGGTTTGGTATTCAAAAAGGGTACTATTTTTTGAGGGTGCCGAAGGTAATTTTAAATGCAGCACCCACTACCGCTGGGTTTTGGCCTGTTCCAGAAATATCCTGCAAGGGATAGGAATAGAAGGGCATCAGCAGGTAATTGGATTTCTTGGTTTCGTATAGGCGGAAATTCACCCCTAAGTTGGCCTGGGCGAAGGGAAGAAATCGAGAGTTAGGTCCAGCCAAGGGAGAAGTCTCCACCACCTGAGCACTTTTCAGGGTAACAAGGGAGTTGGCCGTACCATCTGCTGGCGCCGCAACCTGCCTGGTATAGACTAATTCCTGTTCTGCCGCTTGATTGAAAGTCAGGAGGTTGGAAAAACCTGCCTGCACCGAAATGGACTTGGAAGGCGTCACGGAATAACGGAGGTATACCGGCAAATCTACCTGCACTTGTTGCACCTGTGTGGTTCGTTCAATGGGAGAATTCACACCCGCCAACTTCATCCCTGATGGCCCCTCGGTAGCCTGACTGAGGTAGTTGACCCCTAGCCCTGAACCCACGCGAAGCTTACCGGCCAAAGCCTTGTCCACCTGCATTCCTAGACCTATTCGGGATCCTGAAGTCACCTGACTGGCCTCAGAACTATTTCCAAACCCAGGTCCAAGTCCTAAGGAAAAGGATAAAGGATCTTTTTGCTGTGCCAGCAGTTCTGCTGCTTCAGCAGGTACAATTTCCGCGTAGCTTGGAGTTGTAGTTGTAGTTGTTGTTGGGGTTGAACTTTTTCCTTCCTGAAGGCTGGCCTGAAGACTTGCGGCCTCAAGGCTGGCAATTGGTGGAGCTGCTTGCGTGGTTGAAGCAAGCGCCTGTGCCTGCTGCGAGGTTGTCTCCACTAGCTTTTCGGGAGCGGATTCAGCCGAGGAAATAAGGCCTTTTTGTACCCCTAGGTCGGTATCCAACAAACGAGTAGATTCTTGTCGGGCGGCTTGTAAAGGATTTGTACCAGTACGGCTACTTTTCTCCAAAGTCTGCTCAGCCAAGACCTTCGGAACTTCTTCACGCTCCTTTGATTCGGGATTGCCTTGACTTTGCACAGATTGGTTAGGTGCTACTTCTTGGATGGTTTGCGTTTCTACAGCCACTTGATTCTCCTGATTTTCCCCAGTCCACTGCAAGCCTAGGAATAGGATCAAAGCAAGTGAAGCAGCAATGCCTCCTGACCACCACCAAAAGGGTGGGATGCCACGTTTTTGATTTCGACGGGCTTCAAAGGCCTCCCATGCTCCTGGAGCATAAGGTAGCGGGGCTTCCTCCTGCTTTTTGCGCAGCAGCTCCCCCAGTCGGGCACTCCACTTATCTTCCTGCATATACGGTATGGTAAAGGTGTATCAGTTGGCGCAGCTTATGCTTTGCTCGAGTCAGGTACACGCGTGAGGAACTTTCTGTAATCGTTAATTTTTCGGCTATTTCTTTGTGGCTGTAGCCCTCCACTTCGTACAATGTAAATATCAAATGCTGGTCTTCCGGGAGTTGGTGAAGTAACTTCAAGATTTCTTCGTAACTCATTTGCCCAATCGCATCCACGTTCACTTGCAAGAGACTGTGCCCATCTACCTCCTCATGGAAACGGAATTTTTGATTTTTTCGGTAGTAGTCAATTGCGGTATTCACCGCAATCCTGCGCAGCCAAGGTTTTAGTAAAGCATCCTCCTGCAGTTTTCCAACGGTGTCGAAAAACTTAAGAAAAGTATCTTGCGTAATCTCCTGAGCCAAGTCCTCGCTTTTGACATAGGTCCTTCCAATGCCCATGACAAACCCATAGTATTTTTTAAAAAAATACTCCTCGTGCATCTTTGATCGACGTTTGCACCCATCGATAAGTTCAGGATCAGTTAGATTCAATAAGTTAGGCTAAGGTTCACACGCTTTCTGATGTACGGGATTTAGGGTTTGCTAGTTGTGAAACGGAAGTTCCATCCAAAACGCTACACCCAAAAAAAATTAATTCGGATCCACATCCACGATCCAGCGCACGGATCGAAATTCTGGAATGGCCTGCAGGTCTTCCAAAATCTTGGCTAGTCGGTCCTTGAATACGGTCTGGGCATCTCCCTGCCGATCCAGTTTGATCAAGGACTCCAACTGGTACAAGTTTTTGATGCGGGCAATACTCCCCTTTTCTGGGCCCAGCACTATTTTTTTGAGGGGTAGATTGGCTATTTCCCGATGCAAGGCATGCGCCGCTTTCTCTGCAGTCCCATAGACGGCATGCCGCGTGGTGATCTTCACCAACTTCACAAAAGGTGGGTAGTAGAAGGTTTTGCGGTCCTTCAACTCCTGCTCGTAAAAATCCGCATAATTCCCCTGGATCACGCTTTGGTACAACTCAATGTCTGGATTGCGGGTTTGGATCACCACATGACCTTGGGCCGCTCTCCGACCTGCCCTACCTGCCACTTGAGTGATCTGCTGAAAGGCCCGCTCACCCGATCGAAAATCCGGGAAATTCAGAATTCGGTCCCCATCCCAAATGCCGACTACGGTCACTCTCCCAAAATCCAAGCCTTTGGTGATCATTTGGGTGCCTACGAGGATGTCGATTTGGCCTGCGGCAAACTCATCTAGGACCCTTTGGTACCCATACTTGGATCGGGTGGTATCCAAATCCATTCTACCCATCCGTGCTTCGGGGAAAAGCAAGGCCAAGGATTCTTCGATTTGCTCGGTACCCATGCCCTGGGTATTGAGTTGTGTGCTGCCACAAGCCGGACAGCCTGAAGGGATTTTTTCCTTGTAGCCACAGTAGTGGCAGCGGAGTTCGGATGCAAACTGGTGGTAGGTCAAACTCACGTCGCATTGCACGCATTGCCCTGTCCAACCGCAATCCTCGCATTGCATGACGGGAGCATAGCCACGCCGATTTTGAAAAATGAGTACCTGTTCTTGATTTTCGAGTGCACGTTGGATCTGCTCCCGGAGCACCCGTGTGGTATCCAATTTGAGTAAGTTTTTCTTCCGGTCCACACCCATATCCGCCAACTGGTATTCGGGCAAGGTGGCCTTCCCAAAGCGCTCCGAAAGCTGCACCAATCCATACTTGCCCTGGCTGGCATTGAAATAGGATTCAAAAGAAGGCGTTGCAGATCCCAAAAGCGTGCGCGCTTGGTGTACATAGGCCAGCATAATCGCGGCATCGCGCGCATGGTAGCGAGGTGCAGGATCAAACTGCTTGTAGCTGGGTTCGTGCTCTTCATCCACAATCACCAACCCCAGGCTGTCAAATGGCAAAAACAGGGAGGAACGTACGCCGACCACAAAGGAGAAACGCCCATTCAATACCCCATTCCACACTTCCACGCGTTCGTTGTCCGAGTATTTGGAATGGTAGACGCCCATGCTGGACCCGAAGACCTGCTTCAACCTTCCCACCAACTGCGTGGTGAGTGCAATCTCTGGAAGCAATAGCAGCACTTGAGAGCCACTGCCTAGTGCCTCTTGAATCAATTTGATGTAGATCTCGGTTTTGCCAGCACCGGTAATACCCTGAAGGAGAACGGTCTGCTTGCTTTCAAAATGCACCTTGATTTGATCCATGGCCTCCTGTTGGGCTTCCGATAGCCCTGAAGCTTCTCGCTCAGCAGCTTCCTCTGGGATGCGATCCACGAGTTGGGTGTAGGATTCCAGCACCCCGTTTTTGATCAGGGTTTTTAAGGAACTTTCGGAATCTCCATCTTCCAGTAAACTGGACTTAGGCAGCCCTTTGACATTTAACTCGGGACGCTGATGCACAGGCAGGTCTCGCAAAAATTTGAGCAAAATTGCTTCCTGCTTGGGCTTGGATTGCAAATCTCCAAAAAGAACCTCCAAAGCCGAATTGCTCAAGTAATCTGCATGAAGCCGCAGCCTTGTTTCTAGTTTGGGGCTGTATTTTTCTTGAACCTTTTCAAAAATCAAGATGGCCTCTTTGGCTACCAAACTCTTGAGAATGGGATGGATGGCTTTCACGCCAAGGAGCTGCTCGCAATCCTCGTAACTCAGTTCCTCTTTAGTAGCAAAAGCTTCCAATATTTTCTCCTCCCGTACATCCAAGGGGTAGGGAGAATTCTCCAGATCAAATTCAGGATGGAGTTGGATTTTGCTTTCGGAAGATAGACGCAAACCCGAAGGAAGGGCAGCGCCCATCACCTCTCCGATATGGCAACAATAGTAGGAAGCCATCCAGACCCAAAAGCGAATTTGTAAGGGATTGACAGAGGGCTGCTCTTCGAGTACATCCAGGACCGGCTTGGCCTCGTAGGCTTGGGGAGGGCTATTGTGTACACGGCCGATGATGCCGGTGAGCACCTTTTTCTTTCCAAACTGAACTAGGACCCGGCAGCCAATCTGAAGTAGGGACTGAAGGGCTTTGGGTACCTTGTAGGTAAACATTCGAGGAATGGGTACCGGCAAGATGACATCGACGAATTGATTTTCGCCCACAGCATCTGAAAAATCATGTTCCGGAAATAGCGTATCCACTCTATTAGTTCAACTGAGGTACCAATGCGCGTGCTTCCTCTACGGTGGCCACAGGTCTGCGGCAACTGCGATTTACACATACGTAAATTAAGGCATTTCCTTCGGCATCCCCCAGCTTTCCTTCCAGAAGAGGGACGCTAGCTGTCGGAGATTCCGACCAGGCCACCACCGCATTCGGAAGGTACTTGGCTAGCAGCGCCAGCGCTTTTTCCTTTGCTCCGGTACCTACAATGGCAATTTCTGCGGTCGGCAGTAGGCTCTCCAAGTAGAAGTTAGCCCAATTGCACAAAAATCCAGGTTCTTTCAAGATCAGTTCCTTCATCCCTCCCAGCATGCGCGCGGCGATTTTTCCATAATTCTCCTCGTAAGTGAGCAGGGAAAGTTGATGAAAACTGCGTGCAAGGATGGAATTGGAGGCAGGAATGACGTTGTCAAAGAGTTCTTTTTTATTGGCAATCAATTTTTCCGCACTCGGATCACTGAAATAAAAATAGCCGTCCTCGGGATCGTAAAAACGTGCCAAAACCACCTCAGCTAGCGTTTGGGCAAATGCCAAGTGGCGAGACAATCCGCTTGCAGAAAATGCCATCAAGGAGGCCTTGATCAGTGCTGCATAGTCCTCTAGGAAGGCGGGGGTGTAGGCCTGTCCATTCTTGTAACTGCGGTTCAAGGTTCCTTCTCGAAAGAGCTGGACTTGCACAAAATCTAAATTCCGCAGGGCCATATCCAAAAATTCTTGGTCTCCTGTCGCCAGGTAGCCTTGAATCAAGCCTGCGTCGATTAGGCCATTCCAGCCAGCCAGCACCTTGTCATCCTTGCCTGGGTAGATGCGAAGGTTACGGATATTGAGCAACTTTGCTTTTTGATCGGCCAGCTTCTCCAGGAAAGTAGGTAAAGGAATACCTTGTCGCTTTGCCACCATTTCGTAGGATTCCACTTGAAAGAGAATATTGACACCCTCCTCCCAGTTGCCGGCTGGCGTCAAGGAATACAGGTCAGAAAACCAAGCCAAATCCGAGCCCGGAAGTGCTTCCAATTCGGCATAGGTCCAGGTGTAGAATTTTCCTTCCACACCTTCGCTGTCCGCATCTTGAGCAGCATGAAAGCCTCCCTCCTCCTGCGTCATTTCTGAAACCAGCCAATCCTTGGTTTCCCGCACTTTTTCCAAGTAAAAGGGATCCTTACTCACCTGGTAGGCTTTGGCATAAAGTTCAAGCAATTGCCCATTGTCGTAGCCCATCTTCTCAAAATGGGGAGCAAACCATTCCCCATCCACGGAGTAGCGGGCAAAGCCTCCGCGCAGGTGATCGTAGATCCCTCCCATCCCCATTTTTTGGAGGGTGAAAAATACAGCTTGACGCAAGTCTTCGCGGGAACTAAGCAGCGCGTAATCCAGCACAAAATGCCAAATGGCGGGCATTGGAAATTTGGGT
>CAJBER010000236.1 GCA_903952135.1 uncultured Algoriphagus sp. | reverse complement strand
GGTACTAGTCCTAATATCGGATTTCTTTTTAGGGCAGGCCGTTCGAAAAATAGGATTAATCCTAATGCGGTTAACACAATTGGAATGGCACCTGGACTGTAAAAAAGTATTGCATAATAAATCTCAGAGAAAGTATTGTGTTGATCTGCTTGAGCAAATGCAAAATCACCTAAAAAATCCTTGTCATAGCCCAAGGCATGTGGGATTTGCTTCAGTACCAAAATTATCCCAATGGCTGTCAACATACCCTTTATTACTGCATTTGGAAAATAATATCCAAGTACACCTGCTTTTGCAAGTCCTAATAAAAATTGGATAATCCCAGCAGCTACCAAGGCACCTAGAAACAAAGGGAAAGACCCTAAACTAGAAATGGAGTCCAAAACAATCACAGTCAACCCTGCAGCTGGACCGCTTACCGAAACTGCTGATTTAGAAAAGCCACCTACAACAATTCCTCCAATAATTCCAGCAAGTAAGCCAGCCATCGGAGGTGCTCCACTTGCTATGGCAATACCCAAGCAAAGGGGAAGAGCCACTAAAAAAACGACTAAACTGGACCTAAAATCACCACTGAGGTGTTCACCAATCCTATTTTTCATAAAAAGTCTACCTAAAAGAATTCGATACTATAAGTTTTTATTCTGTACTAGTTAAACTCAATTTATGCAAAACAGTTTGGATTTAGAAATTAGAATTTAAAAGTGAGTCAATCGCCTGATCTATTTTTTGAAAATCAAATTTAGAACGGGCTTGGTCTAACTTGGATTGAATCTCAGGGAGACATAAGTTTCCAATACTTCCTTCATGTGTGTGAACCACCTTCTGTTGGTTGGGAACAAAGCGATTGGCTTCAATATCTCCACCTACCTGCTTGTAAGCATCTCGAAATGGTATACCCTGAAGCACCAATTCATTGACCACTTCCACAGAAAATAGATGCATGTAAAAAGGATCGTCCAATATATTTTTTCTTACCTGGATGGATTGTAACATAAACTTGCTCATTTGAAGGCAAGATCTAAGTGTGCCTAGCGCCGGAAAAATCTCCTCTTTTAGCAACTGCATGTCACGATGGTAACCCGTAGTCAAATTTCCTAAAAGCTGCCCAATGGTGGATGGAAGTCCTTGAATCTGGTTGGTTTTGGCACGGATCAATTCAAATACATCCGGATTCTTCTTGTGCGGCATGATGCTACTACCCGTGGTCAGGTCATCCGGGAAGGAGATAAATGCAAAATGCTGATTGCAAAATAAGCACACATCCGAGGACAGTTTATTTAAGGTACCCGCTATGCCCGCGAGTGCAAATGCGAGCGTACGCTCGGTCTTTCCTCTGCTGTTTTGGGCATTGATGACATTGTGGTGTAAGTCCCCGAATCCCAACAACTCAGTAGTCATGGTGCGATTGAGGGGGAAGCTTGATCCATAACCGGCAGCTGATCCCAGTGGGTTTTTGTTGCTCAAGTCAAAGGCTACCTGAAGTAAAGCCAAATCTTCACTTAAACTTTCTGCAAACGAACCAAACCACAAGCCAAAGGAAGAAGGCATGGCCAGTTGGGTATGCGTATAGCCTGGCATCAAATCTTGCTTGTGATTCTCTGCCAACTGGATTAGTTGTGTAGCCAAGGTACTCGCTTCATCAACTAGCTCACGAATGGCATCCCGGTAAAACAATTTTAAATCCACCAAAACCTGGTCATTTCGGCTTCTCCCACTGTGTAGTTTTTTCCCAACCTCTCCAAAGCGTTGGGTTAGGAGCAATTCTACTTGAGAATGAACATCTTCGACTCCAGGTTCAATGACAAATTTCCCTTGCTCAATCTCATCGTAAATCTCTTTTAATCCTCGTTGAAGTAAGGCATTTTCTTCTTTGGTCAACAACCCAATAGTAGAAAGCATTGTCGCATGGGCCATGGAACCTAGCACATCGTAGGGAGCCAAAAGGATGTCAAATTCAGGATCTCTACCTACAGTAAATTGTTCTACTTCTATTTTGCTTGCAGTAGCTTTTTGCCAAAGTTTCATAGCGTAAGTTAGGTATCTAAAGAATGACTGGCGTACGTTTCTAAAATAGAAATGTATCTAGCGATGCCATCCTGAATTTCGTGAATGTAAATAAACTCATCTGCCGTATGTGACCGAGCGGAATCTCCAGGGCCAATCTTTGCAGATGGATAGGGAATCAAGGCTTGGTCGGATAGCGTAGGGCTACCGAAGGTTTCTAGGTCCAAGATTTTTCCTACTTCATGCAATACATGTCCTTCTGGTAAGCAGGAGGAACGCAAACGCATGGATCGGGGAATAAGATTTGCTGAAAGTACAGCTTTCAATTCCTCCAAAACCTCCTCATGCGTATACAATTCATTGACCCGCACATCCAAAACGTACCGACAAAGTTCGGGTACCATATTGTGTTGATCCCCAGCCTGGATCACCGTACAGGATACTTTGGTAGGACCTAGAAAGGGGGATACTTTGGCAAACTTGAAGTTTTTGACTTTTTCCAAATCAGCCAAGGCCAAATAAATAGCATTGATACCTTCTTCCCGTGCGGCATGTCCAGCCTTGCCGGTTACTGATCCGTCAATCACGAGCAATCCTTTTTCTGCAATTGCCAATCGGAGCTGGGTGGGTTCTCCCACCACTACTAGTTCAGCAGGAGGCAGTATTTTTAAGAGGCTACTGATTCCATTCGGTCCAGATATTTCTTCCTCTGCTGAGGCTACAAGTAGCAAATTGAAGGGTAATTCTTTTCCCAAAAAGTAGCAGAAGGAAGCGATCATGGCTACCAAGGGACCTCCCGCATCATTGGAGCCCAACCCGAATAACTTTCCATCTCTTTCGATGGGTGAAAAGGGATCTTGGGTATAGCCTGTATTTGGCTTCACCGTATCGTGATGGGAATTGAGCCAAATAGTGGGAAGATTAGCTTGATAGGTTGAAGCAAACGCCCATACATTGTTTCCATGACGATGCGGAGATGCTCCTTTAGAGGACAAAAATTGTTCGATTACTTCAGCGGTTCTGTCTTCCTCCTTGGAAAAGGATGGAATAGCGATCAACTGCTTGAGAAGCGCTATAGCTTCATTTTTGAGCGCTTCCATCAATACAAATCGTATCGTTGTCGTTCGATAATAGTTCCCGCTTTCTTGCCTTTTACAGCCATCAGCAAGTTTTCTGCTTTGCCGATCCAAACACGCTGCACCCCTTGTTTCAAGGCTTCAAAGGCATTGTCCAACTTGGGAATCATACCGGAATGAATCACATTTTCCTTGCGGAGTTCTTTGTAAATGTCCTCGTTGATCAAGGGAATGATGGATTGCTCATTTTTTTCATCTACCAAAACCCCGGGTTTGTTGAAGCAGAAATACAAATCCACATGGTGCTCAAGAGCCAAGCCCGTGGCTAGGGCAGAGGCTATGGAATCAGCATTCGTATTGAGTAGCTGACCTTTTTGGTCATGGGTGATCGCATTGATCACTGGAAGAAGTCCCACCTGTAGCAATTGTTGGAGAAGCTCGGTATTGATTTCTTGGATATCTCCCACAAAACCGTAATCAATCCCTTTGACAGGCCGCTTTATGGACCGAATGAGGTTTCCATCTGCTCCAGTCAATCCTAATGCATTTACTTTGAGGGCTTGAAGCTTGGCTACCACGGTCTTGTTGATCAAGCCGGCATAGACCATGGTCACGATATCCAAGGTGTCCTTGTCCGTAATTCGACGTCCATCCACCATTTCGGGCATGATGCCCATGCTTTCACCAAATCGAGAAGCCATTACACCACCACCATGTACCAAGATTTTTGGTCCTGGAACTTTGGCAAAAATGCTCAAAAACTCATCCAGTTTCTCTGGATAGTCTATTACATTTCCGCCGATTTTGATGATAGAGATTTTCATAGGTTTCTCAAAGTAAAAAAAATTAACCGAGAAGTTTACTAAGCACAGCTTGTGCAGCAAAGATTCGATTGTATGCCTGCTGCTGTACCAAGGAGCGAGGACAATCCAAAATCTCATCAGATAGCTCTACATTTCTACGGACTGGTAAGCAGTGCATGACCTTGGCTTCTGGGGCATTCTTCAAGTGGGCTTCAGTGAGCATCCAGCGCTCATCTGTGGATAGAATTTTTCCATACTCATTGAAAGCTGACCAATTTTTAACATACACAAAATCAGCATTTTGCAAGGCTTCACTTTGATCATTGGTTATTCTAGCGCCATGCGTAAATTCTGAATCCAATTCATAACCTTCTGGATGGCAAATGGTCAAATCATGTCCCATTCCTAAGGTCCATTCGGCAAAGCTATTGGCCACAGCATGGGGGATAGCTTTGATATGTGGAGCCCAGGTAAGAACTACTTTGGGCTTTTTATCGCCTTTGGATAATTCCTGAATGGTGAGCTGGTCGGCCAAACTTTGAAGTGGGTGACGGATGGCGGATTCCAAACTGACTACAGGGATACCGCTGTATTTGATAAATTGATGAAGAACGAAGTCAGTGACATCCTCTTCCTTTTGCGTCAACGAAGGAAAGGCACGAAGGGCCAGAATATCAAAATAAGAACCCAACACCCCTGCAGCATCTTTGATGTGCTCCACGGTGCCTTTATTCATGATAGCGCCTTCCTGCATTTCAAGTGCCCAGCCTTCCTTATCCATATTGAGTACGATGGCTTCCATACCCAGCTGCTGAGCAGCAATCTGCGTAGATACGCGGGTACGGAGGGAGGGATTCAAAAAAATACAACCAATTCTTTTTCCTTCACCTTTTCGGGCATGTAGGCTTGGGTTTGCTTTGTAAGCAGCAGCAAGATCCAGTAATTCTTGACCGAGTTCTTTGGATTCAAATTGGGTAAAATGATTCATAGGTAGGAGAAGTTAATGGGTTTCGCCACTCAATAGTTCCTTTAAAGCGACTATAAACGAATTTAGTTGATTCCATTCTATGGTCAAAGGAGGGAGCAAACGGATCGTTTCCTTGCCTGCAGCCGAACCGGTAAACATTTTGTATTTGGATACCAAAAGCGAACGGATGGGGCCTGCATCTTGATTGAGGTCTAAACCAATCATCAAGCCCTTGCC
>CAJBER010000235.1 GCA_903952135.1 uncultured Algoriphagus sp. | reverse complement strand
GTCAGCGGAAAACGTGACAGGCCTTATTTCAATTCGATTTGCGAATTTACTGCTTTTTATACACCACTTTTCCTCCTACCACGGTGAGCTGCACCTTGGCTTGAAGAATTTCATCTTCCGAGATTTCCATGATATTCTTATCATAAACCGTAAAGTCAGCAGCTTTGCCCACCTCAATGGAGCCCTTGAAATTTTCCTCAAACTCCGCATAAGCCCCATCCAAGGTATAGGATTTGAGCGCCTGATCCCGAGTCATTTTCTGGTCTCCTTCATAGCCCCCTTCCGGTAATCCTTGGAGGGTTTTGCGGGTCACGGAAGCATAAAAAGAAGGAAGGGGATCTACGGGCTCTACAGGAGCATCGGTGCCGTTGGCAATGCGTGCACCAGTCTTAAACAGACTCTGCCACACGTAAGCCCCATCGATGATGCGCTTCTCACCCAAGCGGTCGATGGCCCAAGGGCGGTCGGAACTCAAGTGAATCGCCTGCATGGCGGCAATCACACCCAACTTTCCAAAGCGAGGAATATCATCCGGGTGTAAGTGCTGCGCATGCTCGATGCGGAAACGATGGTCGGTAGCTTTTGGGTTTTTGGCCAAAGCCGATTCAAATCGATCCAAAATCTCCTGGTTGGCACGATCGCCGATGGCATGTGCACAAACCTGGAACCCGAGCGGCAAAGCCCTCTCAGACACCTCTGTGACTACTGACATGGGCAAGGTCTCGTGTCCACGATGACCCGGCTTATCTGAATAGTCCTCCAGCAACCAAGCGCCCCAAGGTCCCAGAGCCCCATCGCAATTGAGTTTGATGGAGCGCACCGTCACCCAGTGATTGGGATCTATCATCGGCCCTTTTTTATACCAGGCTTCCAATAAGTCGGGCTGTCTACCAGTCAGCATGATGTACATGCGCGCGGTCAGTTTGCCTTCTTTTTGAAACTTCTGAACCAAGTCGATGACTTCCTGTCCGGAACCCGCATCGTGAAAGGAAGTGATGCCCTTTTCGGCAAGTTCTTGCAAGGCCAAGGTCAAGGCTTCTTCGTCTTTTTCTGGGGTAGTTTCAGGAATTAACTTGCTCACCAAAGTGGAAGCACGCTCCACCAATACCCCGGTAGGATTGCCGAGCTCATCTCTCAACACCTCGCCTCCCTCCACTTCTTGAGTGGGTGTTTCGCTGCGCAAAGGAGTGATGCCTGCCATATCCATCGCCTTTTGATTGACAAAAGAGGCATGTCCAGAGGCATGAGCCAGGTAAACGGGATTGTTGGGGCTCACTGCACTGAGCGCATCGTGCGTTTGAAAGCCTTTCACGGTCTTTTCAGGCATTTTGATCCACTTGTCCTGATGCCATCCCCTGCCGGTGATCCAGTCTCCTGGCTTGGCAGTCGCTGCTGCCTCGCCTACTTTTTGGATCAATTCCTCGTAGGTCTTCACCCCCATCAAGTCGATTTCAAGTTTGTTGTAGCCTATTCCCATCAGGTGGGCATGGGACTCAATGATTCCAGGAGTCATCGTCTTGCCAGCTAGGTCAATCACCTCCGTGTCGCTGCCAACAAATTTTTGGATTTCTTCGGTAGTGCCCACAGCCAAAATTAGCCCATCCTTAACCGCCACGGCCTCCACTTTCGGATTGGCTTCGTCTACAGTGTAGACAATTCCATTGATAAAGACTTGGTCGGCAGAGTCAGGACCTGCTTGGCAACTCCAGAGAAGGAGAACTGCAAAAAGGGAATAGAGGATTGTTTTCATGGGTTGGTATTTGAATACCGAAACTACCTTATTTGATTTATGTTGGCAAGTCATTCAAAGAATAACAAGTCAACAGCTAACAGACCACGGTCCACCGCTCGCTTACTTGAACCAAAAGCCTTATTTTCCTTGGAGACCGCTAAAAAAGTGGGGATCCATACGATATAAATCTGCGTAATTTTTCCCCAAAAATCGGCGTGAAAAAACCCAGAAGAGCAAGAATAAATCAACGCTCCTTACCTCACTAAGATTTTTAGGACGACCGTCTGCTTGTCCTCTGTTTGCAACTGCAAAAAATACACACCCGGCGCTAGATTTGGGATGTCCACCAGCACCGCTCTCCTTGCTGGAAGTATTATCTCAGAAAGTAGTATTTGGCCCAGAGGGGAAATCAACCGCCCAGTAGCAGGCAAACTAGATACCACTTGAAAGGAGCCGGAACTTGGGTTTGGGAAGGTAGCCACGCTAAATTCTCCTGCTGAACCACTGTCCGAACTGGCAGCACTGAGGTAGAGCAGCCCTCCTCCACGGGTACCCAAGATCAAGTCGTCTTCCTCACCTAAACTTGAGTTGACCACCGCCAACCAATTGGAGCGGCCCAGTCGCAGGGGCAAGTCCTGATTTTGAATCCGAACCAGCACCTCCTCCCGAACAGGCGCATTCAGAAAGTCTCGGGTTCGGTAAATTCTGCCCGTTTGGTCTACCGAATACAAATCGGGGCGATCCCCAGATCGAACGGCTACATTCAGGTTTCGATTGGCTGGATTGTCTTGAAAACCTAAAAAATTACTCGCCAAAAGGCGAACCGATCGCGCAGTCAAGTCCACCTCGTACTGGGTCAAATTACCATTTTGCGCAGCAACTAGAAGTTGATCCTTGCCTGCGTACCCAAACAAGGTCAACTGGTCTCCAAGCCTCAAAGTAAGCCCTGAAAGTGTAATTTCTTCCCAATTGGCCCCCACTCGCTTGAGCAAGACAGGAGCTGGTACGCCAGTACTACTCGTGCGGGTTCCTAAAACTAGCAAATGCTTTTCCTTGGAAACTGAGACGTAATCCAGGATCGTTAAATCCAAAAGATTGAGTCCGGAAAGCCCCAAGTAATCTTCTTCTACCAGTTCCAGTTGCGTTCCCGTATACCGCATTCGGTAGGCTTGACCGAGGACTTTGGTACCCTTTTTTCCATTGGAAGTCACTAGGAGCTCGCCTGAAAAAGAAGTACCACTAAAAAATGGGCGGGTATTTTCACCCAAATCTAACACTTGATCCTGCAGGATAGGCAGCGATTTGCCTGTCCCCTTTTCCAATCGAACTGCAGATTGCGCAAAATCAATTCCGAAAGGCGCGGCGGTTTCATTCGTATTCAAACTGACAACCAGGGATTCCTCCAAATACTGCCCTGCATGGAAGCGCGGAAATTCCGGTAAGGAACCGAATCCCGGGAGTTCCTTGGAGAAGGAGGTGAATTTCGGATTGCTACTGGTGCCCACGTTGGGCAAAAAATAGAGCGTGGTGCATTCTTCCCGACCCATCAGCAGGTCTGGAATGCCGTCACCCGTAAAATCTCGGTACAGCAAACTATGTCCCCCCGCATGCTGCATTCGGGCTTGGTCAAGGGGAGTTGCGGGAGTATCGAGGGTTCTACCATCACAGGTCAACCCGAAACTGATCTGCCCACAACCGCAAAACTCAAACCCACCCCAGTGCCGAACCGGAAAAGCAAAGCCATCGATATCCGAACTGCCCTTGCGCTCGATGGAGGTGTTGCGGTAGTATTCCAAGTAGTCCCCTACCGCAAAGTTGAAGAGGAGCAAGTCCAAATCCCCATCCCCATCCAAGTCTTGGAGGAGGGGCGTATCTAGATTGTTGGCAGGAATGTTATTGGCTCCCTCCAAGCGTAAGAAATTTTGGGCCAAGGTCCACGAAATCTGGCTACCCGAAGAGGTATTGCGGTAGGCTTTTAGGCCGAGTGCGGTAGACGTAAAGAGGTCCTTTTTCCCATCTCGATCAAAATCCGCCAAGACCAAAAATCCACTCACATCTGTAGGAAAAAAGTAACTGATTTCGGGCCGGATGAGGAACTGCTCCCCCTTTTTCTCAAAAACCTGGAGCTGCCGCGAATTGATGTCCCAAACCACCCATTCCTCTTTACCATCCCCAGTAAGGTCTAGCGTTTGGATCTGGGCGGAGTTTATCCCTAACGAAAACCCATTCGGCAGCACTTTCTCCTTCATCCGAATGGTTTTGCCCTGTTCCAATTCCACCACCTGCTGCCCAAGCAGTGGTGTGGCGATCCACATCAAAATTAGGACAAGAATTTTTCGCATGGTGAGGGTGAGGTTGAGGGGTGCATTCGCATAAAATAAAACGGATCACTCACTGCAAAGATGCTTCGATTGCGTTATTTTGTGACAAATTTTTGAAAAAAATGAACCTGGACACGCTCTACTCCCTTTTTCTCAACAGCACTGGTGTAAGTACAGATACTCGGAAAATTGATTCGGGGAATCTCTTTTTTGCCTTGAAAGGGCCCAACTTTGATGCAAATGCCTTTGCACCAACTGCCCTAGAGATGGGAGCTTCGGGCGTAGTCGTGGATGATCCTGCAGTGGTTCCTGCTGGGGATGCCCGCTATTTTTTGTGCGAGGATGTCTTGAGCACCTTGCAGCAGCTGTCCACGTATCACCGACGAAAATTTGATATTCCCGTCATCGGATTGACGGGTTCGAATGGAAAGACCACCTCCAAGGAACTTTTGCATAGCGTGCTGAAACAAAAATTCAATACGCTCGCGACTCAAGGAAATCTGAACAACCATATCGGCGTGCCCTTGACACTGCTTCGAATGACTGCAGCGCATCAAATCGCAATCATCGAGATGGGAGCCAACAAGCAGGGAGACATTGAGGAGCTGTGCGGTATTGCAGAACCCACCCATGGATGCATCACCAACATTGGGAAGGCCCACTTGGAGGGCATGGGAGGTCCTGCGGGAGTCTTGAAAACCAAAACAGAGCTGTTCCAATTCCTTAAGACCCACCAGGGAACCGTATTTATCAATTCCCAGGACCCGAATTTGGCGCCGCTGATTGCTCGCTTTAAAAATCCAGTGTTGTATCCCGGTCCGGATGATTTCTGCGAGGTTGAATTTCATGGAGCCGATCCGTTTGTGTCCTTCTCGGTGCCTGGAATAGCGGGCCTACAGGTCTCTTCGCTCGTGGGGGAATACAATTTTGGAAATATCGCCAATGCACTGGCTATGGGTGCCTACTTTGGTGTTC
>CAJBER010000234.1 GCA_903952135.1 uncultured Algoriphagus sp. | reverse complement strand
CAGCATGAAGGCGGCCCGAAACGGGAAGCAAGTGCTGGAAATGCTTGCGGAAGAAGATTTTGATCTGATTCTGATGGACATCACCATGCCTCAAATGGATGGAATTCAATGCACCAAGGAAATAAGAAAGTTGGTGGACCCTAAAAAGAATAGCATCCCCATCATTGCCATTTCGGGTAATGCCGCCAACCATACCCCAGAAGATTTTCGAAAGTTTGGGTTTGATGACTTTATTCAAAAACCTTTAAACTACGACCTCGTATTAGCAACGGTTAAAAAATTCCTGAGTTAGTCCATGGCAATTAAATACACCAAACATTTTTTAGACAAATTGGAAAATTTGTTTGCTGCCTCCTCTTACCACCTCCGCTACGAAAAGGGAAATTTTAAGTCGGGATACTGCCTGCTAAAAGAGACCAAAGTAGTCATCATCAATAAGTACTTTCCTTTGGAAGGAAAAATAAATGCCCTCATTGATATTCTAGTCGAATTAGATCTTGACCCTAAAGAATTCAAAGAGAAAGCAAACCAAGATTTTCTTTCCGAATTACGCCAAACCACGCTAAAATTTTGACCATCACCTTTTTGGGAACAGGTACCTCCCAAGGGGTACCGGTGATAGGTTGCCCTTGCCCAGTCTGTCAATCCCTAGATTTTAGAGACAAAAGATTTCGAACAGCCATTCACTTGGATGTTCAAGGACAATCCTTTGTCATTGATACAGGGCCGGATTTCCGGATGCAAATGCTCCGGGAAGGCATCAAACAGTTAGATGCAGTACTGTTTACCCACGAGCACAAGGACCATACGGCTGGCTTGGATGACATTCGCCCTTTTAATTTTTACCAGCAAGCCGATATTCCCATTTTTGGTAGAGCTGCCGTCCTTGAGCAACTTCAACGGGAGTACGCCTACATCTTTAATGATAAAAAATACCCTGGCGTCCCACAAGTGGCTTGCGTAGAAATTGATCACCTCCCTTTTCAAATTAACGGAGTAAGCATCACCCCTCTTCCAGTTCTCCATTACAAACTCCCAGTTTTGGGATTTCGAATTGGGGACTTTAGTTACATCACCGATGCCAACTCCATCCCGGAGGAGACCTATCCACTTCTGGAAGGATCAGAAGTTTTGGTGCTCAATGCCTTGCAAAGAGAGCCCCATATCTCCCACTTCACCTTAGATCAAGCCATCGAACAGGCCCAGCGCATTGGTGCAAAAAAAACCTACTTTACGCATATCGCACATCGACTTGGACTTCATGCTGAAGTAGAAAAGGAACTTCCAGAAGGAATGTATTTGGGGTATGATGGACTTAAGTTGCACGTCTAGCCATGCACTTAACCTACCATTTTCTACGGTTCCTCGCTCCGGTACTATCGGATTCATTTGCGGGTAATACGATTGTGGCCTGCTTTTCTCAAAGTAAGGATGAACTAGTATTCGAGACTGAGGGTACTGGGGGAACACGGTTTATCCGCGCCCATCTACTCCCTCCCCAAGTTTACCTTTCCTTTCCGAGCCAGTTTCACCGAGCCAAACGGAATTCAGTCAGTCTTTTTGAAAGCCTGATTGGGGATCAGATTCGATCTTGCAGGGTGTTTTCCAATGAAAGAGCCTTAAAGTTTGAACTTTCAACTGGGAAAGTGCTGGTCTTCAAACTCCATGGCAATCGAAGTAACTGCCTGCTTTACCTCCCTGAGGCAACTGAACCTGAAGTCTGGTTTAGAAATGTCATTTCCGAAGATAAAACCCTGGATTGGAGAACCTTGGATCGACAGCTTGACCTGAGTTTAGAGCATTTCATTGAATTGGAAGGGAATGTTTCTCAATTTTTACCTACCCTAGGTCCTGTACCTCGGGCTTGGCTTAAGGAAAAAGGGTATCTAGACCTAGATCTGAATGCAAAGTGGGAGTTGATTCAAGAACTACTAGACCTCTTGGATAGTCCTTTGTATGCTTTGATCGAAAAAGAGGGAGAACTTCTTCTTAGCTTAATGCCTGAGCCTGAGGCGAAGGCTACTTATTCAGACCCCATTCAAGCCTGCAATGAACTGTTTTACCAAGCCTTGGTGCTGGGAAGTTTTGAAAAAGAAAAAAACAGCCTCCTCAAATCTTATCAGGATCAACTTAAAAGAACTGAAGCCTACCTCAAGAAATCAGGAGAAAAACTCCAAGAACTAAAAGATTCTCCTCCCCCTTCTCAGCTTGCGGATGTACTGATGGCAAACCTTCACGTATTTGGAGAGTCTACCCGTGAGGCAGAACTGGATAATTTTTACACAGGAGAAAAGGTGAAAGTAAGCCTCAAACCCAATCAAAAACCCCAGGACCTCGCTGCTTCCCTTTATCGGAAATCAAAAAATCGGCAATTGGAAATTGATCAATTGGAAAAAACCTTGGCCGCTAAAAAAGCACAGGCCCAGTCCCTTCAATCCTTGCTTGATCGACTCCATGAAGCACAGGATTTTAGGGCATTTAAAGAATTCAAAAAGGAACACAAGGAGGACCTTCCAGCATCCAAAACGGAAGTGAGTAGCCCATTCAAAGTATTTGAGGTGGAAGGATATACCATCTGGGTGGGAAAATCCGCCAAAGACAACGACGAGATGCTGCGCAACTTTGTGCACAAGGACGATCTTTGGCTCCATGCCCGACAAGTGCCTGGTTCCCATGTGATCATCCGGAGAAAAGGCATGCCTACTGTACCTCAGCAGGTGGTGGAACGGGCAGCTTCCCTGGCCGCATTTTACTCCAAACTCAAAACTGACTCCCTGAGTCCGGTAATCGTGACCGAAGCCAAGTTTGTTAGAAAAGTAAAAGGATCCGCGCCCGGATCGGTGGTGGTAGATAAGGAAAAAGTGATCCTAGTGGCTCCCAAAGGACCTGATCAAGACACTGCGCTTCACCCCTAATTTATTGGATTAAAAGAGATGCGGCCCTTTTATATCCATTTGGGATAAGAAAGGGCCGCATTTTATTTACCTCTAGGATAATTAGCGAGACGGACAGGAAAGTCGCTCAACCTAAATACACGTCTGTAGGCTTCTTTTGAACCAGGTTGCGAAATAGTACTCCCAAAAGTCCTGAGCAACCTCCAAGGATAAAGCCCAATACTGCCGTCAATACCATCAATGTAAGTCCTGAGCCAAGGCCCATTATCGCCCCCATCTTGTCAGGAAGTGTACTGGAAGTCACAGCAGAAATGTAGAGCGTCTGACCCAACCAGGCCACACCCATCCCCAAGCCTCCACCAAGAAATCCCCCCCAGTTGCTTGGACGCATCAAGGCAGCCAGCACGGTAACGGCAATCATCACGACCCAATAAGGCGCTACACTATTTAGAAAAACCACAACTAAGGTGCTCAGCAGCGTGAATAATAGAAATTTCATGGTAGGCTTAGTTTAAAATCGTTTTGAATAATACTCCTTTTTGATCTTCCTTCTTCTTCAATCCAAAATCCACATAATCCCCTTTGGCCCAAATGGGAATAAAGTTATCGTAGAATCTACTTCCAGGATTCCCAGATTGACCTCCTGGATAAATGCCGAAAGCCTTGATTGTAGGACCCAACTCCACCACCATTCTCCAGCTAGCTCCATGTCTACTACCGGTGGCATTGAGGATACCAACCCCTCCGCCAGTATACACATCCGGTACAGAGAAGGCTTTGAAAGTAGGTACAAGGTGCTGAATAGTCGTTTTCTTGTAGTCCGCCCATCCGTAATCTCCCTCTTCAGTCTCCCATTTTTTCATGGCCACAAGTAGGGAATCAAAGCCAACCTGTACGTGGTACTGGGCTGTTTGGATACCCGCTGCCATGTGGACGTCAAAAACCGCATCCTCTGGCGTATCACGCATCAAAGCAATCGTTTGGTAGTTGTTTGGACGTACCACTGGGGCTCCTTGGTCCATCAATTCTCTCCAGATACTTTCTGCTGTTTCCGCAAACCAAATGGAATAGAGCGTTTGTCCTTTTTTGGCAGGATCCGCAAAATAATCCCAGCCTTTCAAGTCCGCTAGGTATTTCTGAGCTTCCTTGGAGGATGCTCCATACCCTGCCAATAAGTTGAGTAGGACGGGTAAAGATTCCGCGGCTTGCAAGTTGTAGGAATCGTACTGCAAGGCCTTCATATCCTCCACCGTAATCTGATCCATTGCTGTCAACTTGCTATTCAATCTACGGTTGCGGTAATGCTCGAAAGAGTGATCGAAGGTATAGTAAGGATAGGTACTGTCTACCGGATGTTGGTTGGCAGAAGAAACAAACCCACGTTCAGGATTGAGGGTATTCGCATTGTGTTCGAAAGGAATATATCCTTGCCACTCCATTCTTGGGTCGGCACCATCCATGAAGAATTTGCCTTGCTCCTTCCACTTCAAGGGGAATTTTCCTTGAATGCGCATGGCGATATCCCCTGTTTTGGAAGCAAATACGAAGTTTTGAGCAGGAGCAGCATAGTCCTTTAGGGCTTCCGTGTAACCCGCATGGTTGGTGGCCTTATTCATTTGCAGGAAAGTTTTCTGCTCATTGGAGGTGCCTTGATGCACAATCCAACGAAGCGCAAAATTGACATCCTGCCGATCTGATTTAAAGGATTTGTCGTAAACCACCGGTCCATAGTGTGTATACACCACCGTATCCAAGAATGCTTCCTCCCCCTTTACCTTGATTTCCTCAATTCTAAATTCTGAGTTTTTCCATTCTTCTCCATACTTATAGGCTTTTCGGGACGCATCTTGGAAAGTGATCTTGTACCAATCCCGCGTATCCTTGGTGGCATTGGTTACCCCCCAAGCAATATGCTCGTTGAAACCGGAGATCACACCTAGGGCCCCTGGAAGGGTGGCCCCCTTTACCGTATGTTGCGGGGTGCTCAACTGCATGGAATACCAGAGTGAAGGTAAATTCAAACTTAAGTGGGGGTCGTTGGCAAGAATGGGATGCCCATTTTTGGTTTTCTTACCACTCACCGCCCAGTTGTTGGATCCTGTACCCTCTGTAGGCTGCGCCAATGCTTCCAATTGAAGCGTCTCTTCTGGATAAGTCAAACTATCCGGCTTGGCGGGATACAAGGATTGAAAATCCCAAACCCGTTCTTTTTCGATTACGGGATCATTATCGCGAGGGAAGTCGGGATACAGACGATCCAAATTTGCCTTGCCCAAGATTTTCTTCAGGTTGCTATACTCCAAATCCCGATCCCCAACCAACATGTCCGACATGTACTTGAGCAAAAGCAATGATTTGTAGGCAGACCAAGCCTCAGGCTTGTAGTTCAAAATCTTGTATTCTACTGGTAACCTTGCATCGGTCAATTGATTGATGTATTGGTTGACTCCATCGGAATAGGCCTCCACCAAAGCCAAAGTGGCCGGGTCTTTTTCTTTCAAATACGAAATTCCCAATTCCGCTCCATAAGCCAGGCCTTTTCGACGGGTCATTCGATCTAATTCCAGAGCCATTGGCCCTACCAATTCCGATAGTCTACCTGCTGCTGCGCGAGTTTGGAACTCCATCTGCCAAAGTCGGTGCTTCGCTGTGATGTAGCCTTGAGCGCGGTAAAGATCTAATTCATTCTCCGCATAGATGTGGGGAATCAATTGTTCGTCATAAACCACCTCCACTGGAGCATTCAAATTTTCGAGATCCAAGGATTCCTCTGCCAATTGATCCTCTGAGAAGGAGTTTTGCCAAAATCCATGATTGGGATCGAGCAAGGGCGCGATAGGCGGAATCTGTCCAAAAGGCAGTGCTACCAATACCCCTAAGGCACAGGTAATAACAAGCGTACTGATGAAGGAAAGGTATTTCATGGCCAAATCCTGGGAAGGTTAATTGCTTGGGTTACTAATTGTATCGGAAACTTAGGGAATTTTAAAATCAAAAAAAATCCCCGACCGGGTGGTCGGGGATTTGAGGAGTTTATTGAATAGTAATTGGGAGTTTGAGTTTTTCCCAACGGATCACTAACCCTGGGCTTTCCACTTCGATGGCCAAACTTTCCTGGCTTGTTTCTTCCCACTGGGGCTGAACCTCCACGCGAAGCACATCGTTTTTCTCATTGTATTGAAAATGTCCATGCTCTAAGTTCCAATCTGAATTGAATATCACGGTCCAAGTACCTTTCTCTTTAGGGATAGTAAAAATGGAGTATTTACCTGCGGCTAAAGCTTTTCCTTCAACAGTAATACCTTGAGCTAAATCGATGTAGGAAGCCTCATTGGCACCTGTTCTCCAAACAACATTGTAAGGAACCAAGTCACCCCAAACCGTTCTTCCTTTGACAGCAGGTGATCCGTATTGCACTTTGATAGTCTTTCCAGCAACTTGTCCTTCTTTGGTTACCAATGGACTTGGTCGCTTCTCTGGAGTCTCTTCGGCCGTCTGTTCCTGCGTCTCGGTAGCGGTCGATTCTTCTGATTTTGGCTGACAAGCTAGAGTTAAAGTAAGGGATCCAACCAAGATCAAACCTAAGTAGTGCTTCTTCATAGTTTAAAATTTTAGAGGTACTTTGATTAAGTAAATTTAATAGAAGGAATTAAAAAACAGTAGGTTTTTATACGTTTCAATTACGCAAAGGTTGAAAAGTTTAGCCTAGCGCAAAAACCAAAAATCGCCTAAAGATCAAAGCCCATCTGAAAAGAACTAGTTTTCGTTTTTTTTGGATAAATTTTTCTCATTTTTGAAAGCCAAACCGAGTACATCACCGCTGATTTATACAAATGAAATTTATTACTGGGCTAATCTTTGTTTTGAGCCTGCTAGTTTTTGGTAGCGTCTTCATTTCACCAGAGGTGTTCCCGTATGCTGGGTTATTGCCCTTTTTGGTTCCTCTAGCACTTATTGCGAATGCCTTTTTATTCTTCATGCTTGCTTTGGCCTGGAGAAGGCTGGCCTTTTTTCCCCTGCTTTGCCTAGCTATTGGCTATAAATTTATCCTCATTACCTTCCAATTTCATCCCAAAAACGAAGAAGCGGAAGGACTAAAGGTGCTGAGCTACAATGCTCACCTCTTCAATTACAAGAATCCCCCAACAGGTGCAGAAGACCCAACTGTATTTTCCTGGCTCAATGAACAACCTGCAGACATCAAAGTCATTCAGGAATTTTACCAAGACTTTACAATTGAAAGTAAGGATGCGCTAAAGTTTCTGAGCAAAGACGGAGAATTGAACTACACTTACCATCCCCTTCGCGGAGAACCCAAGCAGCGATCTTACGGAATGGCTATTTTTTCCAAGTACCCCATTGTCAACGAAGGGATCGTATTTGATGAAAAAAACAACAACGGAGCCATTTTTGCCGATATCGAGGTTGGCAAAGACACCCTTAGAATCTACAATGTCCACTTGGCATCCATGTCCATTGAGGCTGAAGCATTTGAAAATTACGACAGCGCCAAGCAAGTGTACAAGCAAACCCTAGGCAAACTTCACCTGGGCAGCTTGAAGCGCGCTCAGCAAATGAATATTCTGGAGGAGCATTACAAGAATAGCCCCTACCCAGTCATCTTGATGGGCGACTTGAATGAAATCCCCTATTCCAATGCGTATTTTAGGCTAAGCGAATCTCTTCAAAATGCATTTGAATACGCGGGCAGAGGCTTTGGCTTTACCTTCAATCGCATCCTGTTTTTCTTGAGAATAGATCATATTTTCGCCTCCTCAAGCCTGACACCCATGCAGTTTAAAACCCATAGTGAAGTGGATTATTCGGATCATTACCCCGTAGCGGCCACATTTACTTGGGATGGATTTGAGCCTTAAATGGCTTTTTAAACTTGAATCGTCTTTTTTGACGCTCACTTCCAAATTTGAACCAAAACTACAGGTTAGCCTAGCAGAAAAAATAGGTCAATTTCCTAACTTGCATCCTTAGTAAAAAACTCAGCCCTTATGCAGCAATACCACGATTTGATGAAGCGCATCCTATCCGAAGGAGTGAAAAAAACTGACAGAACCGGAACAGGTACAATCAGTGTGTTTGGGCATCAAATGCGGTTTAACCTAGCAGATGGATTTCCGGTAGTGACAACCAAAAAACTACATCTTCGCTCCATCATCATCGAATTGCTTTGGTTTTTGAGGGGCGAGTCCAATATCACCTGGTTGAAAGAAAATGGCTGTTCGATTTGGGACGAATGGGCGGATGAAAACGGCGATCTCGGACCAGTCTATGGGTACCAATGGAGACATTGGCCCGATGGAAAAGGGGGAGAAATCGATCAGATCAAAAACCTGATCCACCAGATCAAAACCAAACCCGATAGCAGAAGACACCTCGTAAGCGCTTGGAATGTGGCCAATGTCGATGAAATGGCGCTCCCTCCCTGCCATACCCTTTTCCAATTTTATGTGGCAGATGGCAAGCTTTCCTGCCAACTCTACCAACGAAGTGCCGATGTATTCCTTGGAGTACCTTTCAACATTGCCTCCTATGCGCTCTTCACCATGATGGTTGCGCAAGTTTGTGATCTGGAGCTTGGGGAGTTTGTACACACTTTTGGCGATGCACACTTGTATTCAAATCACTTGGAGCAAACCGAATTGCAACTGAGCAGGGAGTGTAGACCGCTACCTACCATGAAAATCAATCCTGCGGTGAAAGACATCTTTGCCTTTACCTACGAAGATTTTGAATTGGTCAACTATGATCCTCACCCACACATCAAAGCACCCGTAGCCATTTGATTTAACCCACAGGTTCACCTTGCCTTTTTGAATAGATCACTAAAAAAAGCGCCTCCAGAATTTCTGGAGGCGCTTTTTGCATGCATAGGGCTGGAAGATTTAGTTGCCCAATTCATACTTGAGCGTTCGACCCTTTTCCACTGCTGGAAGTCCTTCGGTCATCCAAAGCGGTGCTGGAGCCCCCTTCAAGTAATGGTCAAAGAACTGACTCAAACGGATGGAAAGGTCTTTGGCATTTTTGCGCTGCACCAAGTTGTGATCTTCTCCATTGTATTGAAGAAGCCAAGCAGGCTTGTTGAGGCGCTTGAGACCCATAAACATCTCTATTCCTTGGTACCAAGGCACTGACCCATCGGCATCGTTGTGCATGATCAAGACTGGAGTATTCACGCGGTCCAAGGTGAATAAGGGAGAGTTTTCCAAGTAGTACAGCGGCTTTTCCCAAAGGGTACCACCGATTCGAGACTGGGTTTGCTCGTATTGAAACATGCGGCTCATGCCTGTTCCCCAGCGAATTCCACCGTAAGCGGAGGTCATGTTTACCACCGGAGCCCCTGCTCCTGCCGCTTTAAATAAATTGGTTCGAGTCATCAAATAAGCTACCTGATACCCTCCCCAACTTTGGCCTTGAATCGCCATATTGGCTGCATCCACTCCCCCTTGGGCCAGTACTGCCTGTACACCTGGAAGGATACAGTCGTAAGCACTTGGTCCTGGTAGGCCTAAATCGTACTTGATGTCTGGTACAAATACCACGTAGTCATTGCTCACGAAATACGGGATGTTGATCGTAGATCGGCTAGGTGCAGGTGGACGGTAGTTGTGGAGTGTTTCACTGTTTCGTTCGTAGAAATACACCATCATTGGGAATTTCTTTACCCCATCAAATCCTTCTGGCGTAAACAAAAGTCCTTGCAAGGGCGTGCCATCCTGTGCCAAATAGGACACTAGTTTGACATTTCCCCACTTGACGTTGGCCTGCTGAGGGTTCAAGGAAGAGGCTTTCACTAAGGAAGCGAAGCTCATGTCACTCAGGTAAAGATCAGGACTTTCCTTATAGGTAGATCGACGTAGCAGTAGATGAGAAGAATTTTCTGCTTTTCGAATCCCATAATTGAGGTGATCGCTAAACAACAATTCTTTCGGGAGGCTTTTGCCCTGAATGTTTGCAGAAAAAAAGCCGCTTTTCTTAGTTACTTCATCAAAACCCGAAAGGAGGAGTGGCTCCTTAGGATCGATGGCTACCTCATCGATTTTCAAACGTTCTCTACGGAATGAGTTTTGTGTTCTCCGTCCCTCTCCTTTTGTAATGTTTTGGGCGGCTGCAGGATTGCGAGGATCTACATTCCATAGATCAAAACGGTCATAGATCAGAAAAGAAGCATCCCCTTCTAACCAGCCCGCTGCGCCATAGCTGCTAGGCAAGGATGGGGAATCGTGGATTTCGTCGTAAAAGGCTACAGGAAGTGCTGCGGTCAGATTGATTTTAGCTTTGGCTTTTAGATCATAGGCCACCCAGGAGCTGTCCTTTGCATCGTACCAATAGGCATAATTTCCCGCTGGGGAAAGTCTTGCGGACCCAGAGGCATTCTTTTCAATCAATTCTTTCTTGCCTGTGGCCATATCCAAGAGATACAAATCTCTACCCAATTGGATGTCCCAACTGTAATTCCGTCTATATGGAGCATCTGTCCAAGCCAAAGCGATGCTTTTGGTGATTTTGTTTTCCAGCTGTACCTCATCCACCTCTGGAGTTCCCAATTGAACGACCTGCTGATCTTTCAAGGAAAGGACTGCCAAGTAACTCTTCTTTTCTTCTTGAGACTTGTTTTTCAATTGCATGGGCTGAATCTCCGCTTCCTGCCAGCCCCAGATATCAAGACTCACGCGATCCTCATCGAGCAGCGTACTGTCATTTTCATAGGCATAGTCCTGGTATTCCTTGGTGACCCCAAAAAATAAGCGGGATTCATCTTCGGAGAAGCGTAAGGATGCATCTGGGCTGATTCGACTGTCTTCCATTTTAAGAGCCGATTTATCAAGTTCAACAGCCATTGCCTGCTTCTTGACATCGTACAAGAGCAGTTTGTGGCTTGGCTTTTTGGCTTTTAGGGAGTCGTCACTGGCTACGAAAGATAAGTAGGCCGACTGGGGAGAAAATGCCATGCGAGTGTAGGTAGTCATCTTTTCGTGCACCAAACGCTGCGCTCCAGTTGCCAATTCAAGTACATGCAAGGCTGCATTGTCCTGTTTTTCTTCTTCAGCAAGCAGGTAGTACAAGAAATCTCCATTCGGAGAGAAGCTAAATGACTTTACCCGATTCAGTTCCCAAGAAACCGCCCCATCCAAGGATCGAACGAGTAATTTGGTTCCATCTGTTTTCTTGGGTTTTTCCACTTTCTTGGTCGAATCCGAAGCAGCAGTACCCTTTGGACTTTCCTTTGGGGCAACCTCTTTCTCAAAGTGGATGGCAATCCAACTGCCTTTTTCCGTAGGGGTGGCAAAAGACTTTACTCGAGCCAATTTCTCCAACTTGCCAGAAGCCAAATGAAGAATAAAGAGGCTGTCTTTTGGCAAGTCGTCCCCTTTCTTTTTCTTCAATTTCAAAGCATAGACTGAATCCTTTTGCGCAGCAATTTTCCCCACTGCATAGGCATCGTCCGGGGTAAACAAAAACCCATTTCCGCGTGGAATTAGAACCTTTTTGGTGGGAGTCTTGTATGGAAATATCTCCAATCGACCATCCCCATCTTGAGGGGAAATCTGGTAACCCACAAAGAGGCCATTCTTGGTGATTTTATCCGAAGAAAGGCTCTCCCAACCGTCGTAATCGGCATGGGTTAGGGATCGTTTTTGCTGGGCAAACAGGGATTGGGAGATAAGCAGAAGGGTAAATACCCATCCGAAAGCACTTCGTAAATTTCTCATGCTAGGGTTTAATTGGATAACGTAAATTCTTTTTCGATAAATCCTCCTCGGGTGGAGGATAGTTTGATTTTTCCTTTGACAGGGGCATCGCCCTTCACTTTGACTACAAACGTGGCTGTCTTCTTCTCTCCCACCCCGGTGTAGCCCGCGTAGATGGTTTTGTCATACAAAGTAGGCGTGACAATGCGTACAGTAGCATCTTGGGCTCCTTTGAGCAATTCCTTGTCAAAATCCAAGGTTATGCGATCCTCTTGCACGATTTTCACCAGTTTCGCTTGTTCCAAAGCCACCGGCAACTTTCCGGAATTGGTCCAGGTTAATGTCACTTGGTATTCTCCTGCGGTTAGTTTTTTCACTTTCAAGTCATTGACAGTGATCTGAGGAAGTCTTTTTGCCATGGCAAGGTTGAAGAGCGCTTGTTTCTTCGCCCAACTTTCCAACTGCCAGGGAGGACCATTTTGTCCAAAGAATTTGGGATGGAAACCACCCAATTCTACCTCACCCAGTTCAGGATGGGTAAAAGCAGTCCAAACCTTGTATCCTTTACTTCCATTGGCCTCGTCATCCCACATCAGACCGTCGTAATCGTCATAGATTCCGTCGTTGTCGTAATCCTTCATGGCGCCATTGTTCCATAGCTCATCCCCGTACCAAATGCTACCGTAATAAAAGTAGCCGAAGTCTGGGCCGTGACCGAAAAGCGGTTCTGGCTTGAGTGGGTCTCCAGTCATGGAATTGACCTTGTAGCGCGTGGCGTAGGTTTCGTATACATCCCCAGCCCAAGGGTAGGCGGTGAAGGAAAGTCCCAATTGATCCATCTCTTTGTAAATCGCCAAATCCTGTGGATACATGCGTTCCTCACTTTTGGAAGTGGAAGGTGGACGAAGGTGCATAGGCACTCGGGTGTCCATGGAATTGACCACCGAAATATTGGGGTGACTCATCATCCACAAGACGGTGGCTCTGGATTCAATTTCGCTGAGTGGGTACTCTCCTGCACCAAATTGTGTGTATCCCCTACCCGTAAGGTCTCCACCGGTATTGGGTCTCCAGTTTTCAGGATAGTTCCGGTGCAGGTCCAAGCCTCCAATTCCATCTTCGTTGTATCGCCCATCTCCATCGTTATCTATCCCTTCGCTATACATCAGGTATTCTCCCTTTCCAGGAAAAGTTTGCTCCATCAGTCTTCCCTTGGGATCTTTTGGGTCAATGATGTAGTTGGCTTTTTCTTTTTCTTCTGGAGTGACTGCCTTTTTTCGGACTTGATAGAGGATGCCATCACCATCCAAATCCTCCTCTGGATCTTCATCCAGCATTCCGTCTCGATCCGTATCCTGAGGCTTAACGGTACTGCGATTGCGCTGCGCAGTGTATAAGTACATGTTGGAGCCATCCGGATTGTTTTGTGGACGTAGGTAAATCACCTTGGAATCCAACAGCGCAGTGATTTCAGGGTCTTTTCCATAATTCTCCAACAGATGCTGGGTCAACCATAGGATGGACTCACTTGAGGTGATTTCACCGGAATGGCGCCCCCCTTCAAAGTAAGCCGCTGGCTTGTCGGTATCCTTGCCTGTTTTTTTATTGGTCAGCGTCATTTGGTAAATGGGCCGTCCTTCAAAAGATTTTTCAACTACGTAAAGATCCACCAATTCGGGATACTGCTGAGCCCAAGTCTCGTACCAATGGTACATCACATCGACGGTGTGGTATTTCGTAAAGTCAAGGGTGGTGCCAGGACGATACTCTACTTCCGGGAATTCGAACTTCTTGAAAAAAGAAGTGCCGTGGCGTTCCCCGGAAACGAGGTAATGCTTGCTTTTTGTGTTTTTCTCTGGAAACACTTGTTCGGGTACAAAAGGCCTTACCTGTGCTAATAGCGCAGTTGAAAGGAACAGGGCGGGTAAAAAGAAGAGTTGTTTTTTCATGGATAGGGTCGTTGACTAGCTAAAAATAGGGAAGAGAACGAGAGAATTGATTGCCGCTCAAAAAAAAATGGGGGCAAAAACCTGTAAAAACAAAAAGGTCTCGTCATAGACAAGACCCTTTTCAGAATATAAACCCAAATATAACTTTAGAGATTAAAAGTTCTTTTTCAATTTCAATTCTTCGGCCTAATTCAGTTGGACTATTATTTTTTGAATTAGTAATTCAAATTCCCAAAATTAAATTTGGCTTTAGAATTGATTCCCAAAGGAAATATATTTTGTACAAAATTGCAAATTGAAAAAATAATTTTGTAATATTTTAAACAATCAATAATTTTAGACGTTCTTTATTAAAAATCATTTAAATCACACCCCGAAAAATGGACAAAATTTTAGATATCGATAATGTTGATCTAAAGATTATCTCTTTACTCAACGAAGATGCGAAGACGCCATACACGGAAATAGCTAAAAAAGTATTCGTTTCCTCAGGTACAGTCCATGTCCGAATGAAGAAATTAGAGGACATGGGCGTAGTAAAAAGTGCTACCCTAACAATTGATTTCTCTAAACTTGGTTACGATATCTCTGCTTTTTTAGGGATCTACCTCGAAAAAAGCTCCTTGTATGATTCAGTCATTGAAAAATTGAAAGGCATTTCTGAAGTAGTAAGTGCTTACTACACCACAGGTAACTATTCTATTTTCGCAAAAATCATTTGCAGAGACACGAATCACCTTCGTCTTGTGCTAGACAAAATCCAGAAAGTGGATGGGATCGATCGTACAGAGACGCTCATTGTTTTGGAGGAAAGCATCAACAGACCAATCCAATTCTTCGATAAAGAGAAATAAATCTATTTAGATTAAATCTAGATAAATAAGAAGTCGAAAGCCCTTATTTCAACAGGAAAATGTGAAGAAAAAACTTCACATTTTTTTTTACACATATTCATCTGCTTTTCAGAGGTTTGAATTGAATAGATTAAAAAACACTTTTGGTCCTGAATGATTTTTAATGGGCTCACGAACATATTTTTTTGTTTGAATGTTGTACTTTTACGATCAAACTATAATTAGTCTAAACAACTCAGTTCATGAGCAAAGACAATCAGATTTTAGAAGACCTTAACTCAAAGGAATACGAGCATGGGTGGTCTGTTAATTTCGAAACTGATGAGGCCCCACTGGGCTTAAATGAAGATATTATTCGTTGGATCTCAACCAAAAAAGAGGAGCCAACCTGGTTGCTAGAGTGGCGTTTGAAGGCTTTCAAAACTTGGCAAGCCATGAAAGAGCCCGAATGGGCAAATGTCCATTACGCAAAAATGGATTTACAGGCTTTAAGATATTACTCTGCTCCCAAGCAAAGTAAAAAGCCGAAAAACATAAACGAGGTAGATCCTGAATTGATTGCCATTTACGAGAGATTAGGAATTTCGCTCAACGAACAAAAAAGGCTTCAAGGGATTGCGATTGATGTAGTGCTTGACTCTGTATCCGTCGCGACTACCTTCAAAGAAACTTTAGGTAAGCTTGGAATCATTTTTTGCTCCTTCAGCGAAGCAGTAAAAGAGCACCCTGAATTGATTCAAAAATACTTGGGTTCGGTAGTACCCATGACAGATAACTATTATGCTGCATTAAATGCTGCAGTATTTTCCGATGGCTCATTTTGCTACATCCCCAAAGGAGTACGCTGCCCTATGGAATTGTCTACTTATTTCCGAATCAATGCTGCCAACACGGGTCAGTTTGAACGAACCTTGATCGTAGCAGATGATTCTTCCTATGTATCCTACCTTGAAGGCTGTACTGCCCCTCAACGAGATGAAAACCAATTGCATGCTGCAGTAGTAGAAATCTACGCCGGCGCTCATGCAGAAGTGAAGTATTCTACCGTTCAAAACTGGTTTCCAGGTGACAAAGATGGAAAAGGAGGAATTTTCAATTTCGTAACCAAGCGAGGAATTTGCGCGGGTGACCATTCCAAAATTTCCTGGACACAGGTGGAAACGGGTTCGGCCGTCACTTGGAAATACCCTTCTTGCATACTTAAAGGAGATTATTCCATCGGGGAATTTTACTCGGTAGCAGTCACCAACAACTACCAGCAAGCCGATACGGGAACTAAAATGATCCACATCGGTAAAAACACCAAGTCAAGAATTGTATCCAAAGGAATCTCTGCAGGAAAATCACAAAACTCTTACCGAGGCCAAGTGCAGGTGATGAAGCGTGCACACAATGCCCGTAACTTCTCCCAATGCGATTCTCTTTTAATGGGCGACCAATGTGGGGCGCATACTTTTCCTTACATAGACATTGCCAATCCTTCCGCGAAGGTGGAACACGAAGCAACTACCTCAAAAATCGGGGAAGATCAAATCTTCTATTGCAACCAACGAGGCATTGCCACTGAAGATGCGGTGGCCTTGATCGTCAACGGTTATGCCAAAGAAGTATTGAACCAACTCCCTATGGAGTTTGCAGTAGAGGCTCAGAAATTATTAGCACTTACCCTTGAGGGTTCGGTAGGATAACCTGCCGCGGTAGGTTAACCTACCGAAAATCAAACGCGTACCTTAGAAATACTAGATCATGCTTTCTATAAAAAATCTACATGCCTCCATTGAAGGCACTCCTATCCTTAGAGGAATCAACCTGGAAGTAAAAGCAGGCGAAGTACATGCCATCATGGGTCCAAATGGCTCGGGCAAATCTACCCTAGCCTCCGTACTTGCGGGACGAGAAGAATATGATGTGACCGAAGGAGAAGTCATCTTTCAAGGAAAAGAACTCCTTGAACTCTCTCCTGAAGACCGTGCTCGTGAAGGCGTGTTTTTGGCATTTCAGTACCCAATTGAAATACCAGGGGTATCCACCACCAATTTCTTAAGAACAGCACTCAACCAGGTTCGCGAATACAGAGGTCTAGAACCTTTGGACGCGGTCAAATTTCTTTCCTTGATGAAGGAAAAAATGGCCTTGGTAGAAATTGATCAGAAATTATTGAGCAGATCCTTGAATGAGGGCTTCTCTGGTGGAGAAAAAAAGCGAAACGAAATCTTCCAAATGGCAATGCTCGAGCCAGTGCTTTCCATTTTGGATGAAACTGACTCTGGCCTTGACATCGATGCGCTTCGCATTGTATCCAATGGGGTCAACAAATTGAAGTCTGAAAAGACTGCCACCATCGTGGTGACCCACTACCAGCGATTGCTGGATTACATTGTTCCTGATTTTGTGCATGTACTGTACAAAGGAAGAATCGTGAAGTCCGGCACCAAAGAACTTGCTCTAGAACTAGAAGAAAAAGGCTACGATTGGATCAAAGAAGAAGTTGATTCTACTGCCACCGTCTGATCCCAACCGCAACACCCATGAGTACCTTGACCCAACAGGAATTCGTTCTTGGTCTTTTTGAAGCAGCACCCGCTACCTATTCTTCTTTGCGCCAATTGGGCAAAGAGAATTTCTATGCGCAAGGATTGCCTGCCCTGAAAGCCGAAGAATATAAGTTTACTCCAATCTCCAAGAAATTGGAGACAAGCCTAACTGATTTTTCTCCGGCAAAACCGGTAAAAATTAGCGCTGAACAGGTAAAATCGGCTGTATTTGCTGGTTTTGAAGGAGCAGTATTGGTTTTTTCCAATGGACAGTATTTGCCAGAACATTCCACTTCTGTGGATGGTATTTCAGTGCGTTTACTTTCTGAAAATGAAACTACCCCACTAGGAAGCATTGCCAAAGCAGACAAAGACCCATTTGTAGCCTTAAACCAGGCTACATTCTCGGATGGTCTTCACATTACCATTGAGAAAAATAAGGAGGTTGACAGCCCAATTTTATTGCTCCAGTTTCACCAAGCACAGGGAGGCCAAGTGATTTCACCACGTATTTGGATCGAAGCAGGGGATTTTTCCAAAGCAACCTTCATCGATTACCACATCTCCTTAGATGATGCCCCCTACTTTGTGAATAAGGTAGTGGAAATCAAAGGGGGAATCAATACTGTCCTAACTTACCATAGTCTCCAACAAGAGCACAACCAAGTGATCGAAGTGAGCAACTTGGTGACGGATATCCAAAAAGATTCCCAGTTTACTTCTACCCAAATCACCCTTTCGGGCGACATGGTTCGAAATAACCTGACGCTCAATCTATTGGGAAGTAATTCTGTGGGCAACATGTATGGCATCTACTTGCTCAACGGCAAAACCCATGTCGACAACCACACCAATGTAGACCACACCATTCCGCATGCGGAATCCAATGAACTCTACAAAGGCATTCTTGCGGATCAAAGCCGTGGCGTATTTAACGGTAAAATTTTCGTTCGTCAAATCGCACAAAAGACGAATGCCTTCCAGCAAAACAACAACATCATCCTTTCGGAAGATGCAATCATCAATACCAAGCCTCAACTTGAAATTTGGGCAGATGACGTAAAGTGCTCTCACGGATGTACCGTTGGGCAATTGGACGAAGAGGCCCAATTCTATCTTCAAGCCCGAGGCATTGACAAAACAACCGCAAAGGGCTTGTTGCTCTATGCTTTTGCGGGTGAGGTTTTGGACAAAATCGAAGTGGATTCCCTCCGTAATTTCATTGTTGCGCAAATCCAAGAACGACTCGGAAGTAAATTCTAATCCATGGCCATCCAAGTCAATTCCATCAGGAGTGAATTCCCCATACTTCATCAAGAGGTAAACGGAAATCCCTTGATTTATTTTGACAATGCCGCGACCACGCAAAAGCCAAAAGTGGTCCTAGATGCTATTCAGAACTATTACGAAGTAGACAACTCCAACATTCACCGGGGTGCACATACCTTGGCTGATCGTGCTACGCGACAGTTTGAGGAGACCCGCGAAAGCATACGCGCATTTATCGGAGCTAGAGAATCCGCAGAAATCATTTTTACCCGAGGCACTACTGAAAGTATCAACTTGGTAGCCAAAACTTTTGGGTCTACATTCATTCAAAAGGGCGATGAAATTATCATTTCTACCCTAGAGCATCACAGCAACATTGTGCCATGGCAGATGCTCTGCGAGCAAAATGGAGCCATCCTCCGAGTTATCCCGATTACGGATGCCGGAGAATTGGTATGGGAAGAGTTTGAAAAATTCTTGAGTCCAAAAACCAAGTTGGTCAGTGTAGTCCATGCTTCCAATGCACTCGGCACCATCAACCCGGTAAAACGAATGATCGATGCGGCCCATGCCGTTGGCGCGAAGGTTTTGTTGGATGGAGCACAATCCACCTCCCATTTGGACGTGGATGTACAGGCTCTTGATTGTGACTTTCTGACTTTTTCTGCACACAAACTCTATGGACCTACTGGACTTGGCGTCTTGTATGGCAAACGAGAACTCTTAGAAGCAATGCCACCCTTCCTTGGAGGTGGAGAAATGATTCGTGAAGTAACTTTTGAAAAAACCACCTACAATACCATCCCCTTCAAATTTGAAGCGGGCACTCCGAGTATTGCTGAAGTGATTGCATTTAAGCCTGCCTTAGATTTCATTACGTCTACAGGCAAGGCAAACATTCATCGTCATGAGCATGACTTACTGCAGTACGCAGTAGAATTGCTTCAGGATGTCAAAGGAGTCATCCCTGTGGGTACTGCTGCTGAAAAAATAGCCGTCTTCTCCTTCAACATTCAATCCATGCACCCCTTTGATGTGGGACAGTTGTTGGATGCCAAAGGCATTGCTGTACGTACTGGACACCATTGCACCCAGCCCTTGATGCGGAGATTGGGAATTGAAGGCACTGTTCGTGCTTCTTTTGCCGTCTACAATAGCCGAGCAGAAGTAGAAGTATTTGCCCAAGCGGTCACCAAAATTGCTAGCCTAAAGAACAAATGAGCACGATCGCAGACATACAGAATGAAATCGTAGCCGAATTCGAGATTTTGGGCGAAGACCGAGAATCCACCATTTTCTACATCATGGAATTGGGTGGAAACCTAGAACCCTTCCCAGAGGACTTTCGTAAGGAAGAATACATCATCCAAGGATGCCAATCCAAAGTTTGGTTGGTCGCAGAGGAGAAAGAAGGCAAGGTACACTACCGAGCCGATAGCAATACTGACATTACCAAAGGCTTGATTTCCTTACTGATACGGGTATTGAATCACCGGAGTCCAAAGGAGATTCTGGAGGCCAACCTAGATTTTATCCCGCGTATTGGCATGGGAAATATCCTAGGCAGTCAACGATCCAATGGATTGGCTGCCATGATGAATCAAATGAAGCGCTATGCCCTAGCCTTTCAAACTAAGCAAAACGCCTAACATGAACGTCGACGAATCCTCTGAAAATAGCATCCAAATTGAGAACCTTCGGGACAAGGTGGTCACTGCAATTAAGTTGGTCTATGACCCTGAAATCCCTGTGGATGTGTATGAACTCGGATTGATTTATGAGATTAGCGTATACCCTGTCAACAATGTTTTTGTATTGATGACGCTTACCTCCCCCAATTGCCCTTCGGCAGAATTTATTCCTTCGGAGGTGAAGGAAAAAATACAACAGATTCAAGGCATCAATCATGTGGAAGTAGAGGTTACCTTTGAACCACCTTACACCCAAGACATGATGTCTGAAGTTGCTAAACTAGAATTAGGATTTCTTTAAAACGAAAAATAAACACGCAGAACTATGTATCCTGAAGAATTAATTGCCCCCATGCGCACTGAATTGTCTGCCGTTGGATTCGAAGAATTTCGTACGGCAGAGCAAGTTGCGGCTCACCTCGGACCAAATCATAAAGGAACTACTTTCGTGGTAGTCAACTCCGTTTGCGGTTGTGCTGCTGGTGCAGCAAGACCTGGAGTACGGATGGCATTGGAACAGGCAGGCAAAAAGCCGACTACCTTGGCTACCGTTTTTGCAGGCAATGACCGCGATGCTGTCGCTAAAGTCCGCGAATTGGTATTGCCTTACCCTCCCTCCTCTCCTGCGATGGCCTTGTTTAAGGATGGTGAACTTGTTCACTTTATCGAAAGACACCATATCGAAGGAAGAAATGCTAAAATGATTGGAGAGCATTTGGTGGAAGTATTTGAACATTTTTGCGAGTAAGAAAAGTCCTTCGGGACTTTTTTGTTTGCTTCCAAAATAGGGTTATACAATCCATAAAAGGGGTTTATTGAATTTAGATTCCAAAACCTGCTGGTTATCAATAGTTTAGAGACGCCAAATTTGATAGCCCCAAGAATAAGCATACCATTAGAATAATTTATTTAAAAAATGGCCGATTTTAGTAACTTAAGGCCGATTTTAGAGTTCACATCCAAAATAAGCCACAAACAATTACATCATGTCTGATTCTGCCAAACTGTTCTACAAAGGACAAGAATTTGAATTTCCTGTTATCGTAGGTACTGAAAACGAGCCTGCGATTGACATTGCAAAACTTAGAAGTGATACCGGTCTAATCACCCTTGATTCCGGGTTCAAAAACACAGGTTCTACGACTAGTTCAATCACCTTTTTGGATGGTGAAGAGGGCATATTGAGATACAGAGGATACCGAATCGAGGATCTTGCAGAAAAATCAAGTTTCATGGAAGTGGCTTACCTCCTTATTTATGGAGAGCTTCCTACGCAAGCACAGTTCAATGATTTCACCAAGCAGATCACGTACCATACCCTAGTGCATGAGGATATTAAAAAGATTTTGGATGGTTTCCCTTCCAACGCGCACCCAATGGGCGTTCTTTCCTCATTAATCTGTTCACTATCTGCATTTTATCCAGATTCACTTAATCCAAACAGCACTCCTGAAGAGGTTAATTTGAGCATGATTCGCCTATTGGCTAAAATGCCAACTTTTGCGGCTTGGGCATACAAAAACAAGGTGGGTCACCCAGTTAACTATCCAGACAACTCTTTGGATTACTGTTCCAACTTCTTGAAAATGATGTTTGCACTTCCTGCTGAGCGCTACGAAGTAGACCCAGTAGTGGCCAAAGCCTTGGACGCACTCTTAATTCTTCACGCAGACCACGAGCAAAACTGCTCCACCTCTACCGTACGTATGGTAGGCTCCTCTCAAGGACCTATTTATGCATCCATCTCTGCAGGGATCAATGCGCTTTGGGGACCACTTCATGGTGGTGCCAACCAATCTGTAATTGAAATGCTTGAAGCCATCAAAGCAGATGGTGGAAATACGAAGAAATATTTGGATAAGGCCAAAGACAAGAACGATCCATTCCGATTGATGGGCTTTGGACACCGGGTGTACAAAAACTTTGACCCTAGAGCTAAAATCATCAAGAAAGCAGCAGACGATGTTCTAGCCAAACTTGGCGTGAAAGATCCAATCCTTGATATCGCGAAGGAACTTGAATTTGCAGCCTTGAATGATCCATACTTTGTAGACAAAAAGCTTTATCCTAACGTGGACTTCTATTCTGGTATCATCTACCGTGCATTGGGTATCCCTACCGACATGTTTACGGTCATGTTTGCCTTGGGTCGTCTCCCAGGCTGGATCGCTCAGTGGAAAGAAATGACTGAAAAAGGCGAGCCTATCGGAAGACCTCGTCAGGTATACACTGGAGCTACAGAACGAGATTACGTGGCTATGCCTAAGCGATAAGCCAACTCATTGGCAATTTAAAGCAGCGCCTTTTTTTCTTTTCTCTGTCAAACTGACTGAATCGAAAGAAAAGGCGCTGTTTTTTTACCTAACAGAAAATATACCCTAAGACTTTCTAATACTATGAAACCAGCAACACTTGAGGAAGCAGTAGCACTCACCCAAAAATTCACCTCACGCCCTTCCAACGAGGAACTACTTCGCCTGTACGGATTGTACAAGCAAGCCACTGAAGGAGACAATGAAGAAGAACGGCCTGGAGGATTTGATTTTAAGGCTGCCGCCAAATACAATGCTTGGCTGATGCTCAAAGGGAAGTCAAAGGAGGAAGCCAGCACAGCCTACATCGAATTGGTCACCGAACTATCCGGGAAATACCTCTAAATCTCACTCAGCCCTGAAGCAATTTCAGGGCTTCTTTTTTTCAAAGTATTTGGCCAAAATACTTCCTAAGATCAATTGCTGCAAGTGGTACAGCATGACGGGGAGCAAGACAAGTCCCAAGATCGCGGAACTTGGAAACAATACTTTCCCCATGGCTACCCCATGTACCAAGGACTTGGTCGATCCGCAAAAAAGTGCAGCAATCCGATCCTCTCGTGAAAAGGAGAGCAACCGAACCAGAATAAATAGGATGCCAAAGACCAGCAATAGGATGCACAGCATGAACAGCGCTAATCCTCCCAAACTCAGCCAGGAAAAGGAAGCAAATAATTTTTGTGAAAAGGACTCCGAAAAAGTGGTGAATACAATGGAAAGAATCACGGTTTGATCCAAGTATTTCAAGCGGTTCAAGTAGGGCTTGATCTTGGGAAACAAAGATCGATGCAGAAACAATCCCAAGAGCACCGGGAGGACCACTTTGAAGGACAAATCTAGGATGGAAGACCAAAGATCCAGTTCACCCGCTACTTCCCCTCCTGCCAAACGCATCCACAGTGGGGTCAGCACCACCCCTAACAAACTTGAAATACTGGCATTAAAGATTGCTGCAGCTACATTTCCACCCGCAATTGATACCAACACCACCGAGGCACTGACTGTGGATGGCAAAGCACCTAGGTAACTGATCCCCAAAGCAAAATTTGGATCCAATCCAGGAAATAAAGAGACAACCCCCATTACCAACAAGGGAAAGCCCAAAAAGGTGGTCAGTTGGATTAAGGCATGGAGTTTCCAATTGCTCAAGCCTGTACGAAGTTGGTTAGGATCTAACTTCAGACCATAAAAAAAGAAGAGCAAGGCGATACCTACTTGAATAAATGGCTTCCAGGGAATATTGGATTCCGAGGAACCGAATTCTGGCAAAAGGGCTGCCAATCCAATGGCTGCTAGAATACCTAGCAAAAATCCATTGAGGCCGACACGAGCCAACAGTGAAGCCAGTTTGGTTTTCATTTACTCAGGAGCCGTTTGAAATTATCACAGAAAATAGCCGTAGCAATGGCGACATTGAGGGATTCCGCTCCACCAAAGCTGGGAATGGTGACTTTATTGGTTACCCATTTTTCCACTTCTTTCGATATCCCTTGGGATTCATTTCCCAACAAGAGCACACCTGGTTTTGGATCAGTGAGTTGATGAATGGAGGTTCCCTCTAGAAAAGCACCATAGACGGGCATCTTCCAATTTTGAAAAGCCTCTGCGAGTTCCCCATAGTAGAATTGCACCCGTGTAAAGGAACCCATGGAGGCTTGAATCACTTTTGGATTGTAAAAGTCTGCAGTATGAGGAGAAAAAATCAATTTCTGGATCCCATACCAATCTGCAATTCGGATGATGGTACCCAGATTTCCCGGATCGCGCACCTCATCCAATGCTAGGATAAGTTCTTCTTTACCAGGAACAAAGGCTTGATTTGGTTTCATGTGAACCACCGCCAACGCAGCATCGTTGCTTTGATACTGCCCTACCTGCTCCAATTGATTAGGCGTCACCTGGAGCACTTCCACTCCAGCCCCATCCACTAGTTGTGCATATTTGCTTGTAAACTCCTGGGTAACCAAAAGTAAATCCACCTTGAAATCGGATTGAAGAACTTCAACCACACTTTTTTCACCTTCCACAAAGAATTTACCCGACTCAACGCGGTATTTTTTTTGATGTAAGGATTTTATAAACTTAACCGTATTTTTGCTTAGCATTCCTCCTCCAATTCGAACTTGAAATCTTTCAAATATATACTTTTTCTCAGTCTACTCTGGTTTTGCCTTAGCTGCTCTTTGACCAGAAATTTGGAAGAAGGCAGCTATGTGGTCTATGACAATGAGTTGGTCGGAGTAAAACAAGCAGATGCCGATGCACTTACACTACTTTTAGAGCAGGAACCCAATACTCGATTTTTAGGAACCTCATTGGGCGTCATGCTCTATCGATTTGGAAATCAATTCTACGACAGCAGCAAAGTAGCCGATAAACGAAAGGAAACAAACGATAGACTTATTTCGCTCCAATCTACCAGAGATTCCGCAGGCAATGAGTTGATTTACAAGCGAAAAGAAGAAAAATTAAAACTTCGTCTCGAAGGTCTAGACAAAAAATTAGAGTACGGAAATACGCTGATGCGAACAGGAAATCCTGTCGTGTTATTGGATAGCACCTTGGTTGAAAAGTCCAGAAAAAACATGAAGGGCTACCTGATCAATCATGGATTTTTTGATGCAGACGTAAATTTCAGCATCGCTACAAAAAATAAGAAAGCCTTTATCGCCTATCAAATTGATGAAAAAGAGCCTTATATCTTGGATTCTGTATTTACCCGTACGGATAATCCTGCCATTCAGGGTCTGATTTCGGATTTTTCATCCAACTCCTTTCTAAAGCAGGGACAGATTTACAACCAGGACGACGTTGGGGCGGAGCGAAATCGGCTGGAAGAACTCTTGAAAAACAAGGGGTATTACATGTTTTCCAAGTCTTACGTGAATTACATTGCCTACCAAGATACTGCGGCGAAATCCATTCGGCTGGAACAGGTAATTCAGAAACCAACATTTACAGAGAGTCACCAAGTTTACACCTTAGACACCATCCGATTCCGGATCAATCCTCCTACCGATGAATACGCTGATCGACAAATTCAAACCCAGCACCAAGGGATTGATTTTTCCTTTTACAGAGATCGCTATTCCCCAAAAATCTTGGCTTCCCGAATTCAATTGCAAAAGGGAAAGCCATACAGCAGAACCGATGCACTGGAGACCCAGCGCTTGATCAATAGTCTGGACCTTTTTCGGTTTGTCAACATCACCTTTGATACGCTAGGAACCTCCTTGACTGCACAGGTTTTCACACAGCCCAACCAGAAATACCAATTGACCAATCAGTTGGGGATGACCATTACCGAACAACTTCCCGGACCATTCTTTAGTACGGCTTTGCGAAATCGTAATTTCTTCAGAGCCGGAGAACTTCTAGAACTCAATTTTAGAGCAGGCTTGGAGGGGGTTGCATCGGCTACGGGACAAGGCGTGTACCAAAGTAGTGAGATCAATACCTCACTTTCTGTAATTTTTCCCAGATTCTTAATTCCTTTTGCACCCAAGACGCTTCAGCAATTTGGAAAATACAATCCCAATACGCGCGTTCAATTTGGGTATTTGAGTACCAACCGTCCTGAGTACAAGCGAAATGCTATCAATGGACAACTAGGCTATACCTGGGCCACACGCAACAATCGACAGTCCTTTACCATCAATGCAGCGGACATCAGTTACATCCGTACGCCCTATATTCAAGATGAATTTTTGAGTATTCTTGAAAATTTGCAAACGGATGGAAACAACTTGATCTGGTCTTTCCTTCCTTCCTTGATCAGCAGTTTTTCAGGACAAACTTTGATCAATTTCAATCGGTACGGGGATTTCTCGATGCGAAAAGCATCGTTATTGCGAATATTTGGAGAAAGTGGGGGTACAACTCTCAATTTCACCAACGTGCGAAGAAACGATTCTCCAGAGATCAGCTATGCCAATTTCCAATGGCTCAAAGGTCAAATTGATTTTAGACGGTATTACCCCATCAACAAAAAACAAACCATCGCCTACCGACTCAACTTTGGGATGGCACGTCCTTATGGAGTCAGCGTGGGTATCTTGCCTTATGAGAAATACTTCTTTGCCGGTGGCGGTACCAGTATCAGGGCTTGGCAAGCACGAAGACTTGGTCCTGGGAGTTCAACTCCATTGACAGGCTCAGGTGGAATTTACGATTATACGAATGAGCAGCCTGCGGAAATGATTCTAGAAAGCATGTTGGAATACCGAAGAAAGTTGTTCAGCTACTTCGACATGGCTGTTTTCCTAGATGCAGGTAACTCCTGGATGATTGGCAGAGACGAGGCCCGACCTGGAGCAGATTTTCGATACGATCGCTTTTACAAGGAGATTGCAATCGGTACTGGCGTAGGTCTTCGAATGGACTTTGACTTTTTGGTGATCCGACTTGACCTGGCTACCAAGGCGCTCGATCCTGCACGCATCGAGGGGGAAAGATGGGTACTTGACAACATTCGATTCAATAGACCCTTTGGCGAAAAAGGGCAAACCGTTTTTAATTTTGGAATTGGATATCCCTTCTAAATCCAAGCAACCTATGCCTAGAAAATCAAAAGAAGAAATTGCCCTGATCTACAAGCAAATGCAGGAATACATTTGCAAAGCGCTTGAAGCTGGGGATGGAAAAGGGATATTTAAAGAAGATCCGTGGACTCGAGCAGAAGGTGGCGGTGGGGAAACCCGTATTTTTGAAAATGGAGCCATCATTGAAAAGGGGGGAGTTGCTTTTTCGGCGGTGCATGGGCCTACACCCCAAAAGATTGCCGATAAACTTAACCTAGAATCTGGAAACTTCTTTGCCACAGGCGTATCCATTGTGTTGCACCCCTTCAGTCCTAGGGTGCCCATCATTCACATGAATATCCGTTACTTCGAAATGGAAGACGGGACGCATTGGTTTGGTGGGGGCATTGATCTTACGCCCCATTACATCGTCCCAGAGGATGCGGCCTACTTTCATAGACGCCTAAAGGAAACCTGCGATGCCTTTGATTCCAGCTACTATCCCAAGTTCAAGAATTGGGCAGACGACTATTTTTTCATCAAACATCGCCAAGAGACCCGAGGCATTGGAGGAATATTCTACGATCGTTTGAGCGCTACTTCCGATACCCATTTTCAAGAAATTTTGGACTTCAGCCTCGCCTTGGGTAGGTTATTTCCCGAGTTGTATACCTACTTCATGAAAAAGAATTCACTTCTCCCCTATGGTCCTGAGCAAAAAGCTTGGCAGGGGCTTCGCCGAGGGCGTTACGTGGAATTCAACTTGGTATGGGATGCGGGTACCAAGTTTGGTTTGGATACCAATGGGCGAACAGAAAGCATTTTGATGAGCATGCCTCCTCTAGCAGAATGGGCCTACCAACATGAACCCCATCCAGACAGTGCTGAAGCATTTACGCAGGCGCACTTGAAGAAAGAAATCGATTGGCTTTCCTATACCGCATGATAGAGATTATCGCAAAATGGGATGAGGCAGCCTTTCTTTGGCTAAATTCCTTTCATTCGGAGGCCTTAGATCCGATTGTTCTGCAACTTACCCAGACAATCACCTGGATTCCTTTGTACCTCTTGGTTCTCTACAAGATCTACCGGACTGATCCGAAAAATACGGCATGGATCCTTGGCGGTGTCATGCTCACTATTCTCTTGGCTGATCAGGTGAGTTCAGGCTTGATGAAACCCTACTTTGAGCGACTGCGCCCCTGCCACGATCCACGCTGGGAAGGAATGCTCCACTTGTATGGGCGATGTGGTGGATTGTATGGCTTCGCATCTTCCCATGCTGCAAATACTTTTGGCTTAGCTACCTTCTTAACCCTCAAATTGGGTAAAAAGCAAAAGGCCATCGCTTGGTTGTTTCTCTATTCCCTAGTAGTGAGTTATACCCGAATTTACCTCGGCGTCCACTATCCCTTAGATCTGTTTTTTGGCGCTGTAGTAGGCGTGCTTACAGCTTACTTTTCCTGGTTTTGCGTGGTCGTAATCAAGAGGAAAATCGTGAAAAAGGTCCTCGAATAAGAAGAAGAATCTTAGAAAAAATTAGCTGGGTGTTTCCCAAGTTCCTTCCTGCTGGTATTGAATTTCTCCAGATTGCACTAGCAATGGGGATTCAAGGTTGTTGTGATACAATTTACCCGTACCCAATCCCTGCGGAAGGCTAGGCAGATAAGTGGAAGTAAGTTGGGAGATGGCATTGAGTCCAATGGAACTTTCCAATGCGGAAGTCATCCACCAACCAATTCCCATTTCCTCGGCCAAACGAATCCATTCCCGGGTTTCTAAAATCCCACCTACCAGGCTAGGCTTCAAAATGATAAACTGGGGTTGAATAAAATTCAGTACCTCCTCTTTGTTAGATCTACCAATTAATTCCTCATCTAAGGCAATGGGGATGGGGCTTTGCTTGGCTAACTCACGCATGGCTTCCCACTGCCCTACTCGGATGGGTTGCTCGATGCTATGAAGGTCACAATCCTGCAGCTGCTCCAGTTTAGAAAGTGCTTCTTGCACAGAAAAGGCACCATTGGCATCTACTCGCAGGGTAAGTTTATCCGCATTTTTTTGTTGGCGAATGAACTGAAGCAATTCAAGTTCCTGGTCAAAATCAATGGCTCCAATTTTCATTTTTAGGCAGGAATATCCTTCTCCCAATTTTTGGTGAATTTGCTGGAGCATAAATTCCCTCGTTCCCATCCAAATCAGCCCATTGATCGGAATTGGGGTGCCTTGATCAAAAAATGCATTGTCAAGGATGCGTTTAACTCCGCCATTTGCCAAATCAAGAAGGGCGGTTTCCAATCCAAATCGAATGGATGGAAGGGAAAAAGGAACCAGTTCGCTAACCTGTTGCAAGCAATTTTCCTCCGCAAAATCCCAGGTTCGAGCACTTGCTTGCTGCAAGACACCTTTTAACTGGCCTTCAAAATCAGGCCCAAAATCTGGGCTCAAACCCGATAAAGGAGCTGCTTCACCCCAGCCCACCTGATCCAAGTCTCCTTTTCGATGCACCTTAATCCAATAAACATCCCGAGTCCGCATCACCCCACGAGAGGTGCCCGCCTCAAATCGGAATTGAAGGGTTCGTTTCAGGTATGAAAATTCAAGGCTCACAGGTAAAGTCATGGAAGTGTAACCAAAAGTAAACGAAAAGGGTTAAACGAGTTGACTATATTTGCCGACCAATTGCCTCTAGTTATGGAAATACCGAGTATTGATCTTAAAGCGTACGAATATACTTTACCAGAAGAACGAATTGCTAAATTCCCTTTAGAAAAACGGGATAGCTCCAAGCTTTTGGAATACAAAAGAGGAACGATACATCAACGACATTTTTTTGATCTTCCCAAACTTTTGGATGCGGATAGCCTCCTGGTTTACAACAATACCAAGGTAATTCCTGCTCGCTTAATCTTCCAACGGCAAACTGGGGCACGGATTGAGGTGTTTTTATTGCATCCAACCGCTCCCTCGCGGATCATGTCCGAGATCATGACTTCCAAAAAGCCCGTGATCTGGGAAACCATGATTGGCAACCTTAAAAAGTGGAAAGAAGAAGAAACCCTTCAAGGGATCATTCAGATAGATGCAAAAGAAGTCATCCTTAATGCGCGATTGGTGAGCAAGGAATTGATGCAGGTTGAATTCTCATGGAATGATGCGGAAATCGCATTTGTAGACCTCGTGGAAGCCTGCGGCGAAACTCCCCTCCCGCCTTACTTGAATCGAAAAGCAGAAGAAAACGATAAATCTCGGTACCAAACGGTCTACTCTGAAAAAGAAGGAGCGGTAGCGGCACCAACTGCAGGGCTTCATTTTACAGACGAGGTATTTGCGGCTTTACGAAAAAAAGGAATCCAGGAAGCCGCATTGACGCTTCATGTGAGTGCGGGAACCTTCCAGCCTATCAAAGTGCAAACGGTGGAAGAACATCCCATGCACAGCGAGCAATTAGAAATCAAACGGGAAACCATCGAAAAGCTCCTCAGCCACTCTGAAAAAATAGTTGCCGTAGGCACTACTTCCGTAAGGACGCTAGAAAGTATGTATTGGTATGGGGTTCAATTAATTGAAAATCGAGGAAATCAATTTGAAATTGAAAAACTTGCCCCCTATGCAAAAAGGGCCTACTTACCCAACCGAAAAGAGGCCTTGCAAGCCATCCTGAAAGAGTTAGATAAAAGTGGCTCAGACACCCTCTTTGGAACCACCTCGATCTTTATTTTTCCAGCATACAAATTCCAATTGGTGGATGGGTTGATTACCAACTTTCACCAACCTGGATCCACGCTCGTTTTATTAATTGCTGCGCTTGTGGGGGCCGATTGGGAAAAAATATATCAGGAGGCCCTGGATTCCGACTACCGATTTTTAAGCTATGGGGATAGCAGCTTGTTGTGGATTTAATCCCCTAAGCTTCCTATTTTTCGAATACCACTAAGTAGTTGGTGGTAGAAAGTTCGACCTACAGGAACTAGATCTG
>CAJBER010000233.1 GCA_903952135.1 uncultured Algoriphagus sp. | reverse complement strand
CAGGCAGGCAAGATCTTTTGGGAGGAGAATCCAGGTCCTAATCAGAATCCCTACTTTGTACTTGGTACTTGGTACAATTTACAACTCAAATATCCCAGTACAATCCATAGTACCATTTTCAAAAATCCAGTTGAGATTTGGACCAAGAATCGCTATTTTCATCCCTAGTTCTTGGACAATCCATCGCCGAACTCCTCCTATTCATCCCAAACCCAACCCGATGAAATCTGTATTCCCCATCCTTTGCCTTGCCCTCGCCCTTCTCTTCCAGAGCTGCGCTCCAGAAAATGAGGTAGACCTACTCATTCACAATGCCCTGATCTACGATGGCACGGGCGCAGCCCCTTTCCTGGGGCAAGTGGGAGTCAAAGATGGGAAAATCGTCTATGTGGGCGAGGAAAAGCCCCTATCTGCCGACAAGACCCTGGATGCAGAAGGAAAAGCCCTTACCCCGGGATTCATCAACATGCTCTCTTGGGGCTACGACAACTTGCTCAAAGATGGGCGCTCACTCTCTGACCTCAAGCAAGGGGTAACCTTGGAGGTATTTGGCGAGGGCACCTCCCCAGGCCCATCCGGAAAGAAAGACAGCACTAACTACGAGACCTTCGGGGAGGCGATGAACAAGCTCGCCACCCAAGGGGTGACTCCCAACATTGCCTCCTACCTGGGCGCCACCACGGTACGCATTCAAACGGTAGGCTATGACAATCGACCTGCTACACCTGAGGAACTGGAAGCCATGAAGCAGCTGGTCATCCAATCCATGGAAGAGGGTGCCTTGGGCATCGGCTCTTCCTTGATCTATGCCCCTGCGGATTATGCACCTACGGAGGAACTTGTAGCCCTCTGTGCGGCATCCGCCCCCTACGGCGGGCGCTACATCTCGCATATCCGCAACGAGGACCAGCGACTCCTGGAGTCGGTCAATGAGTTGATCTACATCTCCAAAACCGCAGGCGTGCCCGCAGAGATCTACCACCTGAAAGCCTCCCGACCAGCCAATTTTCACAAGCTCGATCAGGTAATCGCCAAGGTGGACTCGGCGCGAGCGGCCGGACTAGCGATCACAGCCGATATCTATACCTACAATGCCTCGTCCACCGGCCTGACGGGTGTAGTGCCTACCTGGGTGCAAGAAGGAGGGCATGAGGCATGGATGAACCGGATGCGTGACCCAGTGGCAAGAAAACGCCTACTCGAAGACTTGCGGGTTGAACTCAGCCAACAACCTCCGAAGGACATCCTGATGGTGGGCTTTAAAAATGATTCCTTGGGACAAATTTACAGGGGAAAGACCATCGCCGAAGCGGCAGTCATGCGTGGGCAATCCCCCGAAGAAACAGTCATCGACTTGATTTTAGAGGACGATAGCCGCATCCAGTGCATTTACTTCAGCATGTCGGAGGAGAATCTCCGCAAAAAAATGCAAATCCCCTGGGTATCTTTTTGCTCCGATGCAGGCAGCTACTCCAGCTGGGAACCGGACTTCCGAACCCATCCGCGTGCCTTTGGGAGTTTCATCCGCGTACTCAGTGAATTCTCAATCAAGGAAGGTTTGCTCACGCTGGAGTCTGCGATACATCGCTTAACTGGATTACCCGCCACAAACTTGGGCCTAACCGAGCGTGGGCTGATCAAAGAAGGCTACTGGGCAGACTTGGTGCTCTTCGATCCCAAAGCATTGAAGGACAAGGCCACCTTTGACAACCCCTTGCAGTTTGCCGAGGGGATAGATCAGGTATGGGTCAACGGTACCCAAGTACTACTCAATGGGGAGCATACCGGCGAATTTCCAGGCCAGTTTGTCAAGGGCACTGGCGCAAAAAAGTAAGTTTAGGGACCCTTTGCCCAGCAAAATAGGCCTAAATTTCTTGGAAAATCTCAAGATGCTCCAGGACTGCGCTTTTCCAATTGCAGGTGCGCATGGTATTCGGAAGGAGATTCGCCTGTCAACTTTTTGAAATTGAGGTAAAAGGTATTGCCACTTACAAACAAGGTCTTCTTGGACAGGGAATCGATGGTATGCGTCAATAGGTACCCTTTGCGAATCAGCGTAATGGAGTAATTGATTCGCAACACATTGACATACTCCCCAAAACTAAAATTTCCATAGTACTTGAATAGGTACTTCACATGACTTTGGGGACAGTCCAACTGGAAGGAGAGGGATTTAAGACTAGGAACTTCCAGGAGCTCCTCAGACCAGGCTTGTTCCAGATTTTTTAAGGTAAAAAGAAGGGATTCCACCCGAGGAGCGATCTGCTTCTCCACTGCCAAGTCCTGAGCGCTAGTTTGTCCCCTTTTCTTGGACCTCCAGATGGCAATCTCTTCCGGGACAACTTCATTAATGTGTTCCAACAAGCGCAGCTCCCCGTACAGAATGCGCGGGTTTCGCAAGAGGTAAAAACAAATAAACAACCAGAGCAGGGAAGTGACGCCATAGAATTCCGCCAACACTTGATCTTGGGTACCCTCTAGCCCTTTTCCGTAGCTAAAATTTGCGAAGGCATAGATTAACAAAAAAGCAACCATCATCAAGTACGCCCAAACGCGGATGGACTTGAAATAGAGCTGCTCCCGCTGACTTTTCCGCTTCGAAAAATAGGTCCACACCAAATAAATCAAGCGAATACTGTATCCTGAGGAGTAGACCAAAAACACGGATTGATTGATCGCTTTGTTCCAATCCAATCCTACGCTAAGGGACACAATCAGAATGGAAAGCCCAAAATGAGCTAAAAGATGTCTTTTTGAAATTTGTTGCTGCAATAGCCCTTCAAAAAACAGGTAATAAATCGGCGGAATGAAAAAGGCAAAAAGGAGAGACTGCTCAAAAGGGTTTTCAAAGGTGCCGAGGATCTTAAAACTGGATAGCCCAAAGATGACGCGTTGACTACCGGAGATCAACAGAATCGCTAAAAAGAAGAAACTTGATTTGAGGTCTCTCTTCGTGTCAAAGAGGGAAACGGAAACGAGCAAAAGCAATACTCCCCCCACAAAAAAAGACAGAATTGACAATGCCGGCCACATGCCCAAAACTAAACCAAAATTTTAGTTTATGAGGTTCAGTTAAAAAAATTATTCTCAATTCGCTTTCCTGCTCAACCACCTAGCTTTCAACCCACAAAATACGCTTCCAGCTCCTTCAGCATCTCCCCTTTCTCACGCAAATCTCGGATGACCTTTCCCTTTTCTAGCAGCACGATGCGATCGCAGATCTCGGTGACATGGTTTAGGTCGTGACTGGAGATCAAAAAGGTGATTTTGGAAGCTTCCAACTCGGACAAGATCAACTTCTTCAAGCGAATCTGGGAACTGGGATCCAAGTTTTCAAAAGGCTCATCCAATAGCACCACCTGTGGGTGGCCTAGCAGGGCTGCTGCAATGCCCACCTTCTTCAGGTTTCCTTTGGACAAGTCCCGGATGTATTTTTTCTTACCCAGCACCTCTCCATTAAACAGCTCCTCGAACTTGCTCAAATGCAATTCAAGGTCCGCTGTAGAAAGTCCATAGATCTTACGCAAGGTTTCGAAGTACTCATCAGGAGTCAAAAATGCCAAGAGCATCTGCTCATCCAAGTAGGCGCCCACCTGGGATTTCCAAGACTCGGTTTTGCTCACATCTTCCCCCTGAAAAGTCACCTGCCCGGACGTCGCACGCACCAGGTCCAACAGGATACGGAACAAGGTGGTTTTGCCCGCACCATTGTTGCCTACCAGCCCAAAGCATTCCCCCTTGGAGATCAGCAATTCGGGAATGTCCAGCACTACGGCTTCTTTGTATTGTTTTTTGAGTTGAGAGACCTGTATCATAGTTCTTGTCTGAAGGAAGAAGAGATTTCGTAACGGTTGGCCAGAAGCCGATTAATGATGATTTGTGAAAGTGGGCGGAAAGCAAGGATTCCTGCCAGCCCAGTCAATCCCAAGGCAAGCAAGCCTGCATAGTCATTGATTAGGTAAGAAAAAGGGAGGTACACCAAATAAGGCCCCGCCATCAAGGGGATAATGATCAAAAATTGGGCGGCGCCTACCCCCTCGTAATTAAACATGGCCCCCTTGTTGAGATCCATAGGCTTGGGCTTCCACAAGGCCACATAAATGATCACATGAATCAAAACCCCACAGTTGAATAGGAAGGTGGCCAAATGCACCAGTAAAATCTCCCAGCCAAAGTATACATAGGGCACGGATGCCAAAAAGCAAACGCCTGAAATACTCAGGAATAGTAGGTATTTGGCGCGAACCAAGGCTTCAAGTCCTCCTTT
>CAJBER010000232.1 GCA_903952135.1 uncultured Algoriphagus sp. | reverse complement strand
TCCGCAAGAATTTTGATTTCCAAAAGTTTTCTCTTGTCGCCACGCTTGATCTCCACAATCTCCCCAGAAACAGGAGAAGCGTAGATCACCAGATCCATAGCTTTGTCTAAGAGAATTGGAGTACCTGCTTTCACAGTGTCTCCCTCGTTTACGAGCACTTTGGGACGCTGAATCCCCGGAAAATCCGTGGGTTTAATGGCAAAAGTGGTCGCCGACGCCGCTTGGATCAACTCCAAAGGAGCCTTACCCACCAGCTTCAGATCAAACCCTTTTTTAAGCTTCACTATTTTTGACATATCTGTTTGGAACTATGAGCCTTTAAAAACGCCACAAATCTAAGGAAAAACCTTTTGAGATGTGAGTCTAAGCGGCATTAATTATTGGAACTTTTATTAGATAGAAATACATGGGAAGAATGGCAATTTATGCCTGTAGGATGCGCTCTGAAATTCCACCTACATACTCTTTTACTTGCTCCATTAGCCACATTGGTGTAGAGGTAGCTCCACAAATTCCTACTCGATCCGCTTGATGAAACCAGGCCGAATCGATTTCTTCTTCATTCTCAATGAAATAGCTTCTTGGATTTTCGGAGAGACAGACTTGATACAAGGCTTTACCATTGGAACTTTTCTTTCCCGACACAAACAAAATCACGTCGTTTTCCTGTGCAAAGCGTTGCAGCTGAGGCTCACGATTGGATACCTGTCTACAAATGGAATCATTGGAGTTAAAATCAATCTCGGTAAGCTCCCCTTTGGATTCCTTGATTCGACCTTCAATTTTTTCAGATAAGGCATAAAAGCCTTTCGTGCTTTTCGTAGTCTGGCTAAAAAGGGTAATTGGACGATTGTAATCGAGGTGATCCAAATCCGAATCGTCTGTCACGACAATCGCTTTTTCTAGAGTCTGTCCAGTCAAGCCAATCACTTCCGCATGACCTTTTTTACCATAGATCACAATCTGCCCATTTTCGCGCTCCATCTTATCAAAGGCATTTTTGACCCGATGTTGAAGCTTGAGTACCACTGGGCAGGAAGCATCAATTAGTTCAATGTTGTTTTCAATCGCCAACTTGTACGTCTCAGGTGGCTCCCCATGCGCACGAATCAACACTTTACAATTACTCAATTCCTGAAGCTGCTCCCGGTCGATCACCACCAATCCCTTCGCACTCAATCGCTTCACTTCCATATCGTTGTGAACAATGTCACCAAGACAATAGAGCGGCTCCATGTTTTCCATTTCGTCCTCTGCCATCTTGATGGCAAACTCCACTCCGAAACAATATCCTGAATTCTTATCTATGTTAACTTGCATAGCTCGTTAGTTAATCGTTGCTTTCTTCACTAAATCAAGGATTTGATCCACTTGCTGGGAAAAACTCAAGTTACTGGTATCAATTTCTATCGCGTCAGCTACCTTGATCAAAGGGCTTTCAGTTCGAGTAGAATCCACTTGATCCCTATTTTCCAAATTTAATTTAATTTCTTCCAAGGAAACGCTTTCTCCTTTTTCCTGCAATTCAAGTTGCCTACGCTTGGCTCGAGTCTCCACATCTGCAGTCATGAAAAGCTTTAGTTCCGCGGATGGAAATACTACCGAACCAATGTCTCGCCCATCCATTACTACACCTTTTTTTCGACCCAATTGCTGCTGCTGTGCTACTAATTCCGCACGAATTGCCTTCACTGTGGCTACTTCACTTACACGTTCAGATACACGCATGGTTCGAATTTCTTTTTCCACATTGACCCCATTCAGGTACGTCTCTTGTTTACCTGTTTCTGGATTGAGCTGAAAAGATATTTGAAGGCTTTTCAAGCCAACCTCTACATCTTCTGGACGAAGTGGTGAGAGATTAAGATTTAAAAAATGTAGGGCAGTGGCACGGTACATGGCGCCCGAGTCGATGAAGGTGTATCCCAATTGTCTGGCTACCTCCTTGGCAGTCGAACTTTTTCCACAACCCGAAAATCCATCAATAGCGATGACAATTTTGTTCATCAAAAAACCAGTCTTGTTTTCCTGCCTTAAAGTTGCGCAAATATAGTAGTTTTAGCAGTACCTAATTTCAAAAAAGCCAAAGATCCTCGGCCTTGAAATACAAAGTACTGAAAAGCTTATCCTAGATGCTATGATTCTCCATGCCAACCTCGTTGACCTACACCTTCGGCAGATTTATACGGTAGCCCTAGAAGTAGTCGAACAAAAAATCCAACGCATCCAAAAAATAACTTCCGACCCGAGTTTACCCTTTTTGCTTCCCGGGTTTATCGATGCACACGTGCATGTGGAGTCCTCGATGCTAGTTCCTTCGGAATTCGCTCGGCTAGCAGTGGTTCACGGCACAGTGGGAACCATCTCAGACCCTCATGAAATCGCCAATGTCTGTGGCATGCAAGGCGTAGAATACATGATTGATAACGGGAAACAGGTGCCCTTTCACTTTTTCTTTGGAGCTCCTTCCTGCGTACCTGCCACTCCATTTGAAACTGCCGGAGGAGAAATCTCTCCTGCAGACATACAGGAACTGATGGCTCGCCCAGAGATCCTATACCTCGCTGAAATGATGAACTGGCCTGGAACAGTAAATCGGGATCCACTAGTCATGGAGAAAATTCAAATTGCCCAGCAGCAGTGCAAGCCCATCGATGGACATGCTCCAGGACTTCGTGGGGAACTCGCGCAAAAGTACGTGTCCGCAGGTCCAAGCACCGACCACGAATGCTTTACCTTCGAGGAAGCCTTGGAAAAAATCAACCTCGGCATGAAAATCTCCATTCGTGAAGGTTCCGCCGCCAAAAACTTTGAGGCCTTAATTAACCTCATCGACGATTATCCCGAGATGCTGCTCTTTTGCTCGGATGACAAGCATCCGGACAATCTGGCCTTGAGTCACATCAACGAGCTCGTCCGCCGTGCGGTAGCCAAAGGAAAAAATACCTTTGATGTATTGAGGGCAGCTTGTATCAATCCCATAATCCACTACTCCCTTCCCGTTGGCCAGCTTCGAGAGGGAGATGGGGCAGATTTCATTTTGGTCAAAGACCTGGAAAATTTTGAGGTCCTAGCCACTTACATCCAAGGACAAAAAGTGGCTGAAAATGGAAAGTCTCTGATCCCAAGAACCAAAAATGAGGTGATCAACAAGTTTTCTACTTCACTCAAAACTCCCACAGATTTTCAGATTTCGGGGTTGGGAGAACAAGTTCGGGTGATTGAAGCGCTAGATGGGCAGCTGATTACCCCTGAAATAGAAGGTAAAATCATCCTAAAAAATGGACTTGCAGAATCCAACCCAGACCAGGACATTTTGAAAATCACGGTGGTGAATCGCTACCAGGATGCTCCTCCTGCCCTGGCCTTTATCAAAAATTTTGGCTTGAAAAATGGGGCAATCGCTTCCTCAGTGGGGCATGACTCCCACAACATTATCGCGGTGGGAGTAGATGATGACTCCATTAGCAGGGCAGTGAATTTGTTGATTGAGGCCAAGGGCGGCGTATCGGCGGTTTGGGGAGATCAAGAAGAAGTACTTCCACTTCCGGTGGGAGGCATCATGTCTCCCGAAGATGGGTATGAGGTAGCAGCAGCTTACACCCGAATTGATCATCTAGCTAAGGAAATGGGTTCTAAGCTCAATTCACCCTTCATGACACTCAGCTTTATGGCCTTGCTGGTGATCCCAGATCTCAAACTCAGCGACAAAGGGCTTTTTGATGGGAAAAAATTTGCATTTACAAAAGTTTTCAAAATAAATTAAAATATTTAACTATTTTTTTGTATTTTAATTATTTATAATTAGGTTTATAAAACATTCAAGGCTTTACTTTTTCAACTAGTCGGGTTGCGTTTTTTACTTGTTCCTATTCTTTAATTTAACTCTGAAAACAATGAAAATTTTTACTGTTTGCCTTGCTTTTTTAATGCTCTTTTCTGTTTTATCCTGCGAAAATCCAGAACAGCAGAACCCCTCAATTTCTGAAAATGAGGAACTCCTTACGCTCTTTACTGTAAAAGAGACAACACAAACCTTTGGGGTATTCGATAAGTTTCAAGCACAAGAACTTACCGTTGAAAAAACTACCAATTCAAATTTGTACCGGTTGAAAGGGGAATCCATCATTCGATTGAAATCAAAAGATTATCCAATTGCTTCCCTAGTCTTCAAGGTGGAAGGAGGGAAATTTTATCTCCAAGGAAATGAGAGAGACTTTATTTTCCAGTCCGAGGGAAAAACAAAAATCACTGCTTCAGGCAGGACTACTGACCTTCTGGACCACGAACCCTCCTCCAACTCAAGTGAAGTGGACATGCTCCTTTTAGGTTTCTTGGAACTCACTACACCGAATGAAAAAAGAAACCGCCCCAAACCACTTCTCGAAAACCATAAAATTCAATGCTCCTTTTGGGGAACGTACTACCTAACCTCTGTCAATACCACTCGCGCGACTACAACCGAAGAATTGTCTTCTGCCGTAGAAAGTGGGGAATACAATTCAGGCTGTACCAAAATTGGAGGCGTGGATGTTTCCTGCTTCACGGAATCCCATTTCTGCGTTGCTACCCAAGCTTATTGTTGTGATTAATAAAACTTAAACTACTATGCTACTTTTCATTCTCAATCTCCCAGCACCCATTTTCACGCTGCTTTTTGTCCTTTACCTGGTGTTGGTGATTTATGTACTCATCTCCATCGCAAAAAGTGACCAGACCTTTGGTACCAAAATTTTGCTATTGGCACTCATGATTCTGGTACCCTTGGCGCCGATCTTCTATTTGATCTTCAGGTCTCCAGCAAAGTCTACGCGAAAAACCTAATCCTTTAACTAAAAAGGCAGCCTATTGGCTGCCTTTTTAGTTAAAACTCCGAGGTAAAGTGGAATTCAATTTCTGGATAATTGTCCTGCACCATCTGTAGCCAGGATTTGGATTCGGCCATAAAGACCAACTTATCGTCTTTGTCTCGAGCGATGTAGCGGTTTTTGGATCGGACAAACTCATCCAATTGCTTTTTGTCCGAACAACTAATCCAGCAGGCCTTGTAAAGATTCATCGGATGAAACTCCACCGTGGCATTGTATTCGTTTTTCAAACGGAACTGGATTACTTCAAACTGCAGTTGCCCCACGGTACCCACCACTTTTCTGGCGCCCATCTCGAAAGTAAAGAGTTGAGCCACTCCTTCCTCCATCAATTGCTTGAGACCTTTCTCCAATTGCTTGGTCTTCATCGCATCCTTGTTGACTACCTCTCGGAAAATCTCGGGTGAGAAGCTAGGGATTCCTGTGAAAACTAAGTTTTCCCCTTCCGTAAGCGTATCCCCAATCTTAAGATTACCCGTATCGTATAAGCCGACAATATCTCCAGGGAAGGCCTCGTCAATGATTTCTTTGTCCTGAGCCATAAATTGGGTCACATTGGAAAAACGGAGCGGCTTGGGTCCACGTACGTGGTTGTAGGGCTTGTTGCGCTCAAACTTTCCGGAACAAATCCGCAAAAATGCAATTCGGTTGCGGTGGTTGGGATCCATGTTGGCATGGATTTTAAATACAAAGCCTGAAAACTTGGATTCATCAGGAGCCACTTTTCGAAGGTCCGTCTCTCGACTTTGTGGGATCGGAGCAATCTGGATAAAAGTGTCCAACATTTCATTGACCCCAAAATTATTCACGGCTGAACCAAAAAATACCGGGGCGATTTTTGCATCCAGGTAATCCTGAACATCAAAGTCAGGATATACTCCTTCAATCAAATCCACATCTTCCCGAAGCTGCTTTGCATTGCCTGGCCCAATCAAGGCATCCAACTGCGGATCTTCTAGGTTTTCAAACACCTGCCGGTCGTCACTCAACTTCCGTTGAGAGGGGGTGAATAAGTTTAGCTTTTTCTCGTAGAGGTTGTACACCCCTTTAAATCCCTTTCCCATCCCTATGGGCCAGGAAAGTGGGCGTACTTTGATATTCAACTTGGATTCTACCTCATCCAGAAGGTCATAAGGATCTCTACCCTCACGGTCCAATTTATTGATAAAGCAAATCACAGGAGTATTGCGCATACGGCATACCTCCATCAACTTTTCAGTTTGAATTTCGACCCCTTTCACACAGTCGATCACCATGATCACCGAATCCACGGCAGTCAGGGTGCGGTAGGTATCTTCCGCAAAATCCTGGTGACCTGGGGTAT
>CAJBER010000231.1 GCA_903952135.1 uncultured Algoriphagus sp. | reverse complement strand
TAAATTTGAGTGATTTGGCATAAGTCAGATTCAAAAATAGAGAATTATTGAGTGAAAACCAGCTTCTATTTGGTAATTCCCTAGGAAGGCCTAACTTGATTTTTTACATTTAAAGCAGTCTTTTGTCTCATTTTTTTAACGGATATGTCTAGAATTTAAAGTTGCAGGCTATCATTTCCGTAGTTGAATGTGTATCTTCAAAAAAACATAATTGGGGGGATCGTATGAAATCAGTTCAACACATTGCCTACCTACTTTTAGTCTTAGTTTTGGGCGCAATAGTAGCCAAAGAAGGGTCATTTATTTTTATCCCTTTACTTTGGGCAGTATTTTTTGCCTTTGCCTTGTATCCCATTTCTTCTTGGTTTGAGCAGAAGCGAATTCCTAGAGGTCTGGCAGTTGGGCTGAGTATACTGTTGGTATCCATTCTTGCTTTTGGAGTTTTTTACCTGCTCTTAAATCAAGTGTTTGGCTTGATCCGAGAGATTCCTGAGATAGGAGAAAACGTGAAGGGAAAGTTGGCCCGCTACTCCGAACAGGTCAATCTCCTGATGGGGGAGGGGTGGATGGAGTCCCATTCTCCAGCTGATGTGGGTTCCCTATTTCAACTAGTGGATTTGAATCAGACGCTGTTTGCCACAGGAAAATCCCTCACTCTGATAGGGATTATTCCTTTGTACACGTTTTTATTGTTGTATTACAAGGATTTCTTTATTGAATTTCTGGTGAGGTATACGTCCAAGAATCAGCAAGCCATCTTGCATTGGGTGAATGATTCTGGACAAGTGATTCAATCCTATTTGGCTGGAATGATCCGGGTTACGGCAATTGTGGCTGTCCTATCCGGGGTATTTTTCTACTTTATTGGGGTCAAATTTTTTATTCTATTTGCCGCATTTATCGCCATCATGAATTTGATTCCTTATGTGGGGGTCTTTCTTTCCTCAGTTTTTGCGATAGCCTATGTGTTCTTGACTACAGATAGTTTGGCCTACCCCTTTTTGACATTTGTGAGCCTTTGGGGTATTCAACTCTTGGAAAATAATCTGATTACCCCATTGGTCGTGGGTTCAAAGGTGAAAGTCAATGCCCTAGCGGTAATTTTAGCCATTCTCGTAGGAGGCTGGCTTTGGGGCATTTCGGGGATGGTTTTGTTTATCCCCTTGATCGGGGTATTAAAAATTACCCTGGAGCGAAGCACTAACTTGAAAGCCTTTGGCTATTTACTAAGCGATGACGTGCCTGTAAATGAAGGGGTGGAGAACTTTTGGAAAATCTTGAGGAGGAAAATTTCAAGGGAGAAAAAATAAAAAAATAAGTCGGGGTGGCAGGATTCGAACCTGGACCTTCCCGCAATCCTGCGGTGCCTGATACCGGGCTACGCTACACCCCAGAAACAAAAAAAGCCAACAAGTATTTTGCTGGCTTTAGTTAATTTTAATAAGTCGGGGTGGCAGGATTCGAACCTACGACCTTCCCGCAATCCTGCGGGACGCGATGCTGGGCTACGCTACACCCCATAAACAAAAAAGCCAACAAGTAATATGCTGGCTTTAGTTGATGTTAATTTTAAATAAGTCGGGGTGGCAGGATTCGAACCTACGACCTCCACATCCCAAATGTGGCGCGATACCGGGCTACGCTACACCCCGAACTTTAATTATGGATTCAACTAGCCGTTGCTAGAAGAGTTTTTTCTGGTTACTTACTCAAAGGGATTCGAACCTCCGGACTTCCCGCACCCTTGCG
>CAJBER010000230.1 GCA_903952135.1 uncultured Algoriphagus sp. | reverse complement strand
TCCTTCGCTCACGCTCAAGCAGATCACCAGAAAATAAAAGAAGCTAGTCATTTTTGACTAGCTTCTTTTTTTACAGGGCAGGATACTTTTTAGGATTGGATTCGTGCATGATCTGGTAGACTTTCTCGACCACATCTTCTACACTAGGCTTGGAAAAATAATCCCCATCTGTAGAATAAGCAGGTCGATGGTCCTGAGCAGCTAGGGTCTGTGGAGCTGCATCCAAGTAGGCATACACACCTTGATGATCCAGTACTTGCTGCATCATGTAGGCAGTTCCCCCACCCGGCACATCTTCATCCGCAAACAATACCCGGTTGGTTTTTTGAATCGATTGACCAATGATTCCATGGGTATCAAAAGGCAGGAGAGTTTGCACATCGATTACCTCTAAAGAAATGCCGATTTCCGCTAGTTCAGCAGCTGCATCTAGCACAATTCGACACATGCTTCCGTAGGTGACTACAGTCAGATCTTTCCCTTCACGGAGCACCTCTGAAACACCCATTGGCACGGTATATTCTCCCATATTTTGAGGAAGCTGCTCTTTCAATCGGTAGCCATTGAGACATTCAATGACCAAGGCAGGTTCATCGGATTGAAGCAAGGTGGCATACATTCCCGCCGCTTGAGTCATATTTCTTGGAACACACACAATCATACCCCGGAGGCTCGATAGAATCATACCCATGGGCGATCCTGAATGCCAAACCCCTTCCAGACGATGTCCTCTTGTGCGAACAATCAGAGGTGCTTTTTGGCCTCCCTTGGTGCGGTACGTAAGTGTAGCTAGGTCATCCGACAGCAATTGTATGCCGTACAAGAGGTAGTCTAAGTACTGGATTTCTACCATTGGACGAAGTCCACGCAAGGCCGCTCCTATTCCTTGACCAATAATGGTACATTCTCGGATACTCGTATCCATCACTCGCCAATCGCCATACTTGGCTTGCAATCCCGCAAAAGCTTGATTCACATCACCTATTTTCCCTACATCCTCACCCAAGGCAAAGAATAGAGGATTGTGTTCTAAGGTGTAATCAAAAAATGCTTGGAGAATTTCTCGACCATCCACTAGAGGTGAATCTTCGGTTACCTGAGCGGGAATCTCTTTGCAACGCCCTACTGAATACTCAGTTTGACTGTACAAATGACTGTTGTATCGGTCCTGATTTTTTTCTTGAAGTTGTAAATACCAATTCGCAAGTTCCTGCTTGATGTCATCTCCTTCTGCACGAAGTAGAAACAAACACTTTCGAACGGTGCTGACCACATCTTTTCGAATCGGATTGATGGTTTTTTTGAGGTCATCTGCCAATTGAAGTAATGAAATCTTGCGTGAAGATTTCTCAGCAGTAGCTCGAATCAGCATAAGTGCCTGTTCAAATTCTACCTTTATTTCTCCATTGAATTCATTCCAAGCTGCGTCTTTTTGTTGCTTCACCTCTCCCTTCACTTCGCCTTCAATCTCATCCAAAAGATCAGCAGAGGCAAATCCAGAGTAAACAATGTATTCTCGAAACTTAAGGATACAATCCCAATCCTTTTCCCATTGTAATCTTTCTTTAGTCTTGTAGCGCTCGTGGGAACCTGAGGTAGAATGGCCTTGTGGCTGCGTCATATCCTCAACATGAAGTAAAACTGGCACATGCTCTTCACGCGCCAATCGTCCAGCAGTAGCAAAAGCTTGATTCAAGGCTTCGTAATCCCAACCCTTCACGCGAAGAATCTCAAAACCCTTTTCTGTGTCAGTTCGCTGTAAACCAAGTAAGGCTTCTGAAATACTGCCTTTGGTCGTGTGAAATTCTTGAGGTACAGATATACCAAATCCATCGTCCCATACAGCCACCACCATAGGCACTTGAAGAACCCCGGCAGCATTGAGTGTTTCAAAAAACATTCCTTCAGAGGTGGACGCATTGCCAATGGTACCCCAGGCAACCTCATTTCCAAGAACTGAAAAATCAGTCAGATCTTTCAATCCCTTGTTATTTCTGTACAGTTTGGAGGCAAAAGCCAATCCCAATAGCTTTGGCATTTGAGCCGCTGTGGGAGAAATATCTGCTGCTGAATTGTATTGAGCGGTCAAGGATTTCCAAGTCCCATCCTCGGTTAAGGACCGGGTGGCAAAATGTCCATTCATCAAGCGACCTGCACTGGCTGGGTCCGCTTCCACATTAGTATGGGCATACAATTGGGCAAAATACTGCTGAATAGTCAATTCGCCTAAGGCCATCATGAACGTTTGGTCCCGGTAGTAACCTGCTCTAAAATCACCCTTTTGAAAGGCGCGAGCCATGGCAATCTGGGCTAGCTCTTTGCCATCACCAAATATGCCAAACTTGGCTTTGCCCATAAACACCTCTTTTCTCCCCATTAAGGAAGCGTGTCTACTGGTAACTGCCCATCTAAAATCTTCTAAAACCTGATTTCGCTGAATGGTGGACGCCTGCTGCACTTGATCTTGAATTTTTCCCGCCATAGGTTGAATTTTCCTAAATCGTTACATCTTGGGTTTACTTGCTGAGTTCAAAAATAGGCATTAACTGTGTATGTGCAAATTTT
>CAJBER010000229.1 GCA_903952135.1 uncultured Algoriphagus sp. | reverse complement strand
ATCCCAAACATGGCTGCCCAGGTGAAGTAATATCCATATTCCCAGTTCAGCTCTGGCATAAACTTGAAATTCATCCCATATACTCCCACCAAAAAAGTAAGGGGAAGAAAGAAGGCTGAAAATATGGTCAGCAACTTCATCACTTCATTTGTTTTTTGGGAAGTGCTGGATAAGTATATGTTTAACAGAGAGTTGGCCTCATCTAGAAAATCTTCAAATTGAAGAATTAAACTAGCTGTGGTTTCTTTTAAATCTTGAAGTTGTCCTTCATTCGTCGGGTGTACATCCAAGTGAAGAAGGACAGTTTGGGTCAAATGCAGTACTTTTTTGCAAGATCGAGCCTTGGCTTTTGCAAAGTAGAGGGACTCTACGGAAAATCGTTTTCTCCGACCAAGGAATACATCACTTTCAAAACGATCCATTTCCTCGGACAACCAATCCGCTGGGTCTTGGTAAGTCGCTAGCATTTTCTCAATGATTCTTAGAATTAAGGCTTCGGGATCTTCGAAATGTCCAGAAACCTCTTCCAAAAAGTGGAAAGGCTTCTGATGCACCGTAATCAAAACTTCGTTGGTAAAGAAGAATCCAATTTTATTGCTAAGCTCTGGAATGGTGGTGAGCCGCTCATTTGACTTTACACTGTAAGCTCGTAAAATCATAAAGTTGAATTCGCCAACCTTTTCAAGTTTGGGTAGGTGACCCACTTCCAACAAGTCTTCCAAGAGGTGGGGATTTAGCCCATAAGGTTTGATGATTTCTTTCAGTTCAGTCAATTTGGGATTTTCCAGATCGACCCATTGAAAGTTGGCGAAATCAGTACTTTTTTCTTTCATGACTTGGTGTTTTTGGCGGATTGGAAAGGCTTACAATCAGGAAATAGGCTTTCTCCAACCTAAAATTTAGTTTTTTGGCTCTTATTTAGGTTTCGATCAAAAATAAAGGGACCAAAGGGTAGAAGTGAGGCCACCAACGCAAAAAAGGTTCTACTAAAACTCCATTTCAAACTCCTTGCAGTAGGATAAACTGCATAGATGTAGACTACAAACAATACTCCATGGGCCCATCCTGTGTATTTGACTGCAAGCGGCATGTCAAAACCATACTTTAAGGGCATGGCGATTCCGAGTAGCAGTAAAAAAGAGATGCCTTCAGCTAAACTGATCCATTTGAATCGTTTTGCCCAGCGTAGTTGTGATTCGTTCATTTTGATCCAGTACTAAGGTTGAAAAGGAGCTGAAGGGAAGTCCAAAGCTGTCTTTTTAAGGTTTTATCCTCAGAGATACTCGTGAGTGCATCTGCAAAGAGGTATTCCGTTTCTCCTTCCGTATGAATTTCATATGGGGTAATAGGGAGTTGGTTGATCGGGTGTTTGACCCGCCCAAACTTGAGCACCACATGGGCATTCAGGGCTTGAAAATCTTCCATGCTTCGGTTTTCAAGACTTTCGGCAGCAAGCAATCCTACCTCCGTCATGGAATGGCCGCAGGCATTTAGCATTTTTACGAGCATGTCCATGACTTCCGAATTGAGGCTGGATTCCTCATGAAGTACCAAAATCCCTTTTGTGAAATTTCCTCTTACCTGAATGGGTTCTAAAACTGGAGCAGATTGAATTTCCTCAGGTAAATTTGATTTTTCCAGGGTTTCAGCGCTTAAATCGGCCGTTTTTTCTACTGCTACGATTTCCTTAGCCACTTGACTTTCTGAAGTCCCAAAAAGAGACTGCTCGATTTTTTTTTGATCTTCCGGAAGGAGAAAGATTGAGTCTTCTAAGAAAGTTTGTAAGGATTCTAGGCTGTCATTTTCCATGGCTAAAGTTGGCGAAAATTTACCCTTTGGCAAAAATTTGGTAAGGGATCAGTTCAACCTTTATTTCTTCTTAAGTGGAGTTTCATCACAGGCTACGTCCCCAACGATATACTGCATGCCGTCCAACATGAATTGGAGTAAGGCTGGATTTTCGAAACTTTGTGCGTTGTGGGAGGGTGCAATGTACATGACCTTTCCTTGACCTTCTGGTCGAATCCAAGCAGCATACGTTTTTCCACTCGTGAGTTTCTGATTGGCTCTTTGGCTTTGAATCTCCGCATTGTCAAAGTAGAGGAGGGGTGTGAAATTTAGATCAGAATAAGCGTTTTTATAAAAATAAGGCTCGTCTACATGGGAGAATCCTTCTTTCGGAAATGCAGCAACCAAGGGATGGCTGGGATCTTCAAGTTTTACTTGGATCGCTTGTTGGGGTGGATGGTAATCAAAACTAGCACCTACCAATTCGCTGAATTTTTGGGAATTATTTAAGGTCGTAATTCCACCATGCAGCAGGAGAAGACCTCCTCCCTTTTTTACAAATTCAAGGACGTTGCTTTCAAATCCCTGTGCCTTAGCCATCAAAATCGCGGAATCTGCAGTTGATTCTGCACGGAGTTGATCCCAAAATAGATGCCGATGGTCTGGCTTGGAACAGGTGTTGTTGAGAATTATGGCATCGTATTCGGCCAAATTCGCTTTTTCAAACTGCTGGATGTCCTTGCTTGCTACCACGTCAAACTGCTTGGTGTTGGATCCTAATATTTGGATGACTTCTGCTGTGTGGGGAATCACCCAATGTTCAAATCCAGTATGCAGTGAAAAGAGCAAGATTTTTTTTGGAGAAGAGCTGGGAAAGCGAGTTTGCTTTGGAGCAAGGTTTTGAATTTTCTGTTTCCAGGCTTCATTTAAGGGAACAATCTCTAAATCTTGACCAAGAGTCAATTGGGATAAGAAAAGAAAGAAGAGACCAAGAACAAGGTTTTTTCGCATAGTTTTAGAACTGTGGATTGGCAAGTAATTCCAATATAGCCTATATTGTTTGCTTAAGCCCAATTAACCAGAATTTCTTATGCGTTTCAAAAGAATTCTCCTTCTTTTCTTATTCTCTCTATCACTTTTTGCAGGAAGCGTAGCGCAGCAGGTAAGCCTCAGAGAAACCTCCACAGGTGTAGAGTTTCTATTGGATGGAAAACAGGTGTTGCGGTATCAAACTGCCAAAGCAGCAGTGCCCTCGGGAGTTAAAGAAGCCTACAGCAAGTCTGGATTTATTCATCCGATTCAATCCCCAAGTGGACAAATTCTAAGTAGAATACAGCCAGAAGACCATTACCACCATTATGGGATTTGGGGACCTTGGGCAAGGGCCACCATCGGGGGCAAGGAAGTGGATTTTTGGAACCTTGGGGATGAAAAAGGGAGGGTGGATTTTTCCCGTATTTTATCCAAAAAACAAGCAGGTGGTGCAGCAGAATTGAAGGTGAGGCAAAACCACCTAGATTTAAAAGCAACAAAAGAGAATCAAATCGCCATGGAGGAGGACCTTCGAATCAAGGTCAAGCCTGCCGACAAGGGCCGCTACCTGGTGGAGTACACGAGTACCTTACGTACCCAAATTCCTGGCGGCATTCTCTTGGATGATTACCACTACGGTGGGGGTATTGGGTTTCGAGCCACTGAGGTGTGGGGAGATGCCAACAGCAGTATTCTGACTTCAGAAGGTAAAACCCGGGCCTCGGCAGATGGAAGTTCTGCTCGGTGGATTTTGGTCACAGGCCAATCGGAGCATCCCTCCGGGAAAAGCGGTATTCTATTTATGAGTCATACCAACAATCAATCCCATCCTGAACCATTACGCGTATGGCCTCTAGGGCAGTACGAGGGGAAAGGGAATGTATTTATCGAATTTTGCCCGATACGCTACAATTCTTGGGAAATACAACCTGGGCAACGGTACATCCTGAGTTACCGAATGCTTGTATTTGATGGGGAGTTGAGTGTTCAGGAAGCCGAAAATTATTGGAAATCCTTTGTGAAATAACCCGATCGCCATGCAAAGAAGAGATTTTATGAAAAAAACAGCCCTGGCTACAGCAGCATTTGGGATCCCTACCTTGGTGCCTGCTTCGGTCCTTGGAAAAAATGCGCCAAGCAACAACATCCACATCGCCCAAATTGGCTGTGGACGGATAGCAAGGGAGCATGATTTGCCAGGAATCTGGAAGCACGATAAGGCTCGAGTAGTGGCAGTGGCTGACCTGGATAGCAAGCGTATGCTAGACGGTAAAAAATTGATTGAGGAATATTACACCCAAAAAATGGGGACACCTTACCTGGATGTCAAGACTTACACCGATTATCGGGAACTCCTGCTCAATAAAGACATCGATGCCGTCATCATCTCCACTCCGGACCACTGGCATTCCCAGCCAGCGATGGAGGCTGCATTAGCTGGAAAGCACGTGTACCTTCAAAAGCCAACCTCCTTGACCATAACGGAAGGTCGGCAACTAGTAGATATCGTACAAAAAACTGGAATAAAGTTGCAATTGGGCACACAGCAACGGTCGAGCGAGCAATTTAGGTTGGCGGCTGAACTTGTGCGTAATGGAAGAATTGGCAAGTTGCACACGGTACGCATTGGCCTTCCAGGGGATCCGGCCGGTCCAGATGCCCCAGCAATGCCCATTCCTTCCACCTTGAACTTTGACATGTGGTTAGGGTCTACTCCAGAGATTCCCTATTCTGAAATTGGGGTCCATCCTCAGCACGATTACAGCCGACCAGGATGGTTGAGACACGAAAATTACGGGGCGGGAATGATTACGGGATGGGGGCAACATCATTTTGATTCTGCGGCTTGGGGCATGAATACCGAGTTTTTTGGTCCCCAATACATTGAGGCGGTGGCAGAGTTTCCGCGGTCTGGTTTTTGGAATGTTCATGGGGACTTTTTGGTCAAGGCAACCTATGACAACGGCATCGTCATGCTGACTTCCGGCACCTATCCAAACGGAATCCGCTACGAGGGTACTGAAGGTTGGATATGGGTTTCCCGAGGAAGTTACACGGCTTCAGCATCAGATCCTGTCACCCAGGGCAACAATTCCAAAGCCTTGGATGCATCGGATCCCAAAATTCTGCTATCAGTTTTGGGTGAAAACGAAATCAAGTTTACCCGAAGTTCCTCCCATCATGGCAATTGGTTGGAAGCCATTCAAGGAAATGTAGAATTACTTTCCCCAGTAGAAATTGGTCATAGATCTTGTTCCGTGTGCTTAATCAGCCACATTGCCATGAAGTTGGGCCGCAAATTAGAATGGAATTCCGCAACCGAAGAATTTGTCAATGATCCGGAGGCCAATACCTACTTGAGTCGAACTCAGCGCAAGCCTTGGGGTACTGATTTGGTGTATCAAAAGAACAAGTAATCCCTTTCAAACTGAACAATTCCCAATGCGCAGGCTGCTTCTTTTAACCCTACTTTCATTGATGGGTATTCCTACTGCTTACACCCAAAACAAGGGAATTGTGTCGCAACCCCTTTACAGGTTTATGACCTTGGATCCAGGCCATTTTCATGCGGGTTTGGTCCACAAGACAATGTATCCAGGAGTAGATCCAACTCTGTATGTGTATGCACCGGAAGGTCCAGAAATTCAGGACCACCTAGCTCGCATCAAGGGATACAATAACCGAGCAGAAGCACCTACATCTTGGATACCTAAGGTCTACGCTGGGGAGGATTACCTTCAAAAGATGCTGCAGGAGCAACCGGGCAATGTGATGATGGTGGCAGGGAAAAACGATCAAAAGATCGATTACATCTTGAAGGCGCTTGGCCAAGGGATTCATGTCTATGCTGACAAGCCCTTGGTGATTGATTCTGATGGCTATCAAAAATTGAAAGAGGCTTACCAGATAGCAGGAAAAAAGGAAGTGTTGCTATTGGATATCATGACCGAGCGCTTTGAAATTACTACCTTACTTCAGCGGGAACTGTCTCAGATTCCAGAGGTATTTGGGGTCTTGGAAGAGGGATCGCCTGAGAATCCCGCTATCACCAAGGAATCGGTTCATCATTTCTTCAAGCAAGTTTCTGGTGCTCCATTAGTTCGCCCTGACTGGTTTTTTGATGTAAAAAAAGAGGGGACAGGGATAGTAGATGTGACCACCCATTTGGTGGACCTTATCCAATGGGAGGCATTTCCAGATCAAACTTTAGATACAGCAGATGTGCAGCTCTATTCCTCCAGAATTTGGCCGACGAGCTTGACTTTGGATGAATTTAAGCGGGTCACTCAAAAGCCTTCTTTTTCGAAGGAATTGCTTCCCTACCAAAAAGAAGGGAAGTTGGAAGTGATGAGCAATGGGGAGTTTCAATACACGTTGCGCGGAAAACATGCCAAAGTGAGTGTGATTTGGAATTTTCAAGCCCCAGAAGGAACGGGAGATACCCATTACAGCATGATGCGGGGTACCCAGGCAAACCTAATCATCAGACAGGGAAAAGATGAGGGTTTTAAACCTGTTCTCTATGTACAGTTGCTTGGATCTTCCTCACAAGAGTTGGAAAAAGCCCTTACAAAAACCCTGCAAAGTCGCTACCCAGGGCTTGAATTGCAGCAACTTCCAAGTGGGGAATACAAGGTTCTGGTCCCTGATCATTACCATACTGGGCATGAAGCCCATTTTGCCGAGGTGACCAAAAACTACCTGCATTATTTAGCGACAGGCTCCTTACCGCGCTGGGAGGTTCCCAATACGCTTATCAAATACTACACCACCACGGAGGCCTTGAAGATGGCTAGGAAAGGCTTTTAAACTTAAACTGGTCCAAAGCAGTTATTTGATTTTATACTGCGCTACCGGATGACTAATCTTTCCTCTTCCTCTCCCAAACTTACTGTAGCCCTCGCGGGTGCAGGAGGATACATTGGAAGCTGGTTTATTGAGCAGTACAAGGATGCCTACCATCTGATCGGATTGAGTCGTGGAAAGGCAATTACCAATCCCTATCCACAAGTAGAATGGAGGCAAGTGGAACTATATTCCATTACCTCTACTGCAGAAGCCCTTCGTGGGGTGGATGTGGCCATCTACCTGGTACATTCCATGAGTGCCTCCACACGACTCAACCAAGGCAGTTTTGAGGATACGGATCTAATTCTAGCAGACAATTTTAGTCGTGCGGCAGAAATCGCAGGAATCAAGCAAATCATTTACCTAGGGGGATTGATTCCCGATGAACCTGAAGAACATCTTTCTCGGCACCTGAAAAGTAGGTTGGAGGTCGAGCAAACCCTAGGTTCACGGACTGCGAAATTGACTGCCATCCGGGCATCAATCATTGTTGGGCCGGGTGGATCTAGTTTTGACATGATCAAAAACTTGGTAAAAAAATTACCGGTGCTCATGTGTCCCAAATGGACCAATTCCTTGACGCAACCCATTTCCTTGCGAGACACCTTAGAAATCCTCACCACTTGCATTGGTAATCCCAACGTATACGATCAAGT
>CAJBER010000228.1 GCA_903952135.1 uncultured Algoriphagus sp. | reverse complement strand
CTGCAGTTCTTTTAGGGATTCCAAGCAAGCCTTTGTCAGCTCATATCCATTCCAATTGACGATGATGATGGCTACCTTGGTAAAGCTGTTGGGCTCCATGCTAACTTCTCCCAAATTTTCTCTGAATTGAGTCATCTCACCGTCTTTTTCAAGCTGCATTGGGTTTACTAGTTTTTAAGATAGCTAAAATCAATGGCCGATTATATACCCAATTTAAAACGCAACAGATTATAAAAACTACGATTTCGGTAGATAACATGGCATAACAAAGTCCAATCGCCCCATAGTGGCTGGCAAGAAAGATTGAGTTTGACACCATAAATAAACCCATCATCCAGGAAGACTTGAACATCAGGTTGTTTTGGCCATTGACAAGGAAAATGACCACATTCATGATATTGAGGCAAGCCAAAAATGGGATAAATGCTAAAACCCGCAAATAGGAGATGGAATCTACAAATTCCGCTTTTGAAAATAATTGGATGATAAAAGGTGCCAGCCCAAAAACAGCCAAAGAAACAGTTAACCCTACGACCAAAGCGACGAAACTAACCTTCTTTAGGTAGCTAATAAAAGCACTCAGGTCTTCTTTTAGCAGCTTTGAAGCATTGGGAAAAATAGAATGGATGACCATAGCAGGAAACATCCGAAGCACCATGGAGATCCTTTCTGCAAGACTGAACAGGCCTAAGGTAGTGGCGGAAGCAAAAAAACTCAATACCACCAATGCCCCATTGATAGAGAAATGGGTCACAATATTGGATAGCAAAAGCAGCCCTGTATTTTTTAATAAGGTAAATAGCTCGAGGAATCGTGGTTTGTAAAACTTGATATCCAAGGCATAATGGATGTAAATCAGTAACAGGATATTGATGCCTAATCCTGATGCTCCTAGGATGAAGTTGACCCATTTGGACTGTTCCGGATCACGGATAAAAAGGACGATGCCCAATAAATAAAGTAATTTGCTGAAGACATTGGCGATGGAAATCAGCTTCATTTTTTCCATCCCTTGAAAAAACCAGAGGGGAAAAGTGGCTTCTGAAAAGAGCAGAAATACGGATAATACTAAAACGGTTTGATATCCTTGGAAGAGATTCAGTCCGTAGGCTCCGATCAAGATGAGGACTGTGGAAAAAACGGCAAGGAGGATTTTGGCTGAAAACACATTGGAAACCAACTGCGAAAGCGCTTCCTTATTAGATTGATTGAGGGCCACTTCTCGAGGAGCATTCAAGTTGAACCCAAAGCCTACTAAAATATTGAATACAATAATTACGGAAAAGGATAAGTTGACCCATCCAAATTGTTCCGCCCCGATACTTTGAATCAGGAGGGGCATGGAAATGAGCGAAATCAAAATCGTTGAGGACTGAATCAACGCCAGAAAAAGAAAGTTCTGGAGAGATTTATTCCGGACAAAATTCCCAAAAGGGATCAACAGATTCATTTTTTCAAACATGGAAGCTTTGGTTTAGACTTCCTGCAAATGCTTTTGGTAGATTCTTCTTAGATATAGAAAGCTAAGGGCTAAGAAACCAAAGATCATGGCTCCATAAACCATCCCCTTCACCAAACGAACTTCAGATCTTTTTAAAGGCAGCTTGGGAGAATCAATCAATTGAATTAATGGGGTGTTGACGCGGTGGTTGATTTTAGCCATCTCCAGATTTTTCACAATTTCTTCAAAAACTGCAGCACTAGTTTGAACATCAACTTGTTTGCGGCGCCCATTAACTGTGGCGGCACTCAGCAATGGGTTGGCATTTGGAATGCGATCTTGTTCGGCAGCCAAGGAGCCGAGACTTGCATCTAGAATTGCCCGAACCGAGTCTGCCTGAGTTTGTAAAATACGGAGGTTTTCCCCTGTTTTTTTGGTTTTAGTCTCCAAGTAAAAGGTATTTACCTTACTCACCAGCGTTTCGTTGAAAAGCTTCGCATACGCCTCATCTTTAGAAGAGACATTCACTTGAATAATACTCAATTTCCGATCCGGCTTGACTACAGCCAGTTGTTTTTCTCGGATGATTTTGGCGATTTCCTTGATTACTGAGTCTTGCTTGACCCCATGGTTCTCCTTGGAAGAAGAAAAAGTTAGCGTAGATAAATCGATTCTGGAGGCCCATTTGTTTTCCAACTCTTCGAATTCAATAAACCGATCGATCAATAAACTCTCTTT
>CAJBER010000227.1 GCA_903952135.1 uncultured Algoriphagus sp. | reverse complement strand
TGCCAAGTAGTTTACAGGATTTTTTTCAGGTGTATCTTTTGGAGATTACCAAAAGCTGAATGGTCATTGGGACTAACTTTAACCTTTCCATCCTCGGAGGAGTTCATCCACCTTCATGCGTTTTTTTCCTTCAACTTGCAGTTCCTGCACCACCAAGATTCCCTCCCCACATTGGAAATGAAGGTAGGTTTTGAAGTCTGAAGTCCATTCTCCGGCAGCTTTTCCAGACAGCTTCCCTTCCAGGGTGGCGGAGGCAAAGATCTTGCAGGTTTTACCCTTTAGTTCGGTCCATGCACCCGGATAGGGAGAGAGTCCTCTGATCAAGTTGTGAATGGAGGTAGCCGAAGCAGTCCAATCGATCTTGCCCGTCTCCTTAAAGATTTTGGGTGCCTTGTGGATGGCTAGGGCCTCGTCTTGAGGCAGGGGATGGATGTCTTTGGTGGCGATAGCGGCTACAGTTCGTAGTACCAAGTCTGCACCCAGACCCATCAATTTTTCATAAAGGCTCCCCAGGTTGTCCTCCGGGAGGATGGCTACTTTTTCTTGAAAAAGGATATTCCCCGTATCAATTTCATGCTGCAAGAAGAAGGTAGTCACCCCTGTTTCCTGTTCACCTTGGATCAACGCCCAGTTGATCGGGGCTGCCCCACGGAAGTTGGGCAGTAGAGATGCATGGAGGTTGAAGGTGCCCAGTGGAGGCATGTCCCAAACCACCTCAGGCAGCATGCGGAAAGCGACGACAATCTGTAGGTCAGCGGCCAGTTCCTTCAATTCCTGTTGGAATCCAGGATCTTTCAAGTTGGTGGGCTGCAGGACAGGGATTTCCAATCTTTCGGCGGCCTCCTTAACGGGGGAGCCTACCAGCTTTTGTCCTCTGCCTTGGGGCTTGTCCGGGGCGGTGATCACTGCGATGACATTCCAACCAGCAGCAACCAATTTTTCAAGGGCAGGCACCGCAAACTCGGGTGTACCCATGTAAATGATTCGGAGGGAGCGATCAAGGGAGGTTGGATTCATGTGTTACTGCAGAAAGAATATGTCAAAATTAGGGGTAAATCAAGTATTTGTTTCTGAGGGCAGCGTAATCCTGAAGTCCCTGCTGCCAAGTTGCACGGATCTCGGCTTCAGTCTTTCCTGCCAAGATTTGCTTCTTCAGTTCATCCGTACCCACCAAGGTATTGAAATAGCTGTTGAAGAATTTTTCCTTCATCTCCGAGCGCTGGTAGGCTTCGAGTAGGTAGCTCAAGGTGAAGGGCTGAGTTAAGGATGCTGTGCGCAAGTCTCTACCGTAGCACAACTTGTCTTGATGAGGAGGGGTTTTGGACATCCCATTAATGCTGACGGGAGTAAAGGTAAAGTCCCCAAATCGAGCATCGGGATAGCCATACACTTGGAAAGGGAAATAGGTGCCGCGCCCCAAGGAAACTACCGTGCCTTCAAAAAGGCATGTGCTTGGATACAGCCGGATGGAAAGTGCATTGGGCAAGTTGGGAGAGGGCTTTACTGGAAGTTCGTAGGCCATCCCATGGTTCCAATTGGCCACAGGGATGACGGTTAGGTTTACTTGTACTCCACCTTTCAGCCATTTTTCTCCATTGATCATTTTTGCTAGTTCGCCGATGCTGAGTCCATGCACTAGAGGAATGGGGTGCATGCCCACAAAGGATTCGAATCCTTTCTTGAGGATGGGTCCATCGATGTAGTTGCCGTTTGGATTGGGTCTATCCAATAGAATCAGTGGCTTGCCTTGCTCTGCACAAGCCTCCATCACGTAGTGGAGTGTACTGATGTAGGTGAAAAATCGAACTCCTACATCTTGAAGGTCAAAGACTAGGACATCCAGATCCTGGATTTGGGCCGGACTGGGCTTTTTGTTGGACCCATATAAGGAAACGATGGGTAACCCTGTTTTGGCATCTATGGAGTTGTCTACCTTTTCCCCTGCATCGGCGGTACCACGAAACCCATGTTCGGGCACGAAGACTTTGGTGACGTTCACCTTATTTTCCAACAGGAAATCAACCAGGTGCTTGGAATTGGATTGGGGGAGGATGCTGGTTTGGTTGCCCACTACACCTACTTTTTTCCCTTGCAGCAGCGGCAGGTACAAATCCGCTTGTTCCGCAGCCGTACGGATTTGTTGACTGTAGCCGAAGGTGCTTAAGCTCAGTAGGAGCCATCCGGTCAAAATATAGGCCAAGGGTAAATTTTTCGCTTGCTTCATGCTAATTTGCGGAGAGTTGCAAACAAATTTAACCCAGTCCGTTGAACCTTTCCTATTTCCTTGCTAAAAGAATCAGTTTTCAGCATGCCGGTGGCTTTTCTGGAATCATCCACCGCATCGCGGTGGCGAGTCTAGCAGTGGGTTTGGGTGTAGCCATCCTATCCATTATGGTGCTCGGTGGCTTCCAAAAAACGGTTTCCAGCCGCGTCTATGGGTTTACAGGGCACTTTCAAGTGCAAAAATTCCAAATGAGCAGTGCTTACGAGGAACAACCTTTTTCGCTGAATGCAGAATTTTTTAAGAAGCGAGATCAATTTCCTTTCCTGACCAAATTGCAATCCTATGCGCACAAGGCGGCCCTACTGAAGGGATCCGAGGAAGTGGAAGGGGTATTGCTCAAGGGGGTAGGCAAAGATTTTGACAGCTTGGGTTTTGCGCAGTACCTGGTAGAAGGAAGGATGATGCACCTTCCGGACTCCGGGGTGAGTAATGAAATCCTGCTTTCCAAACTCGTGGCCAACAAGTTGCGCATCGCAGTGGGAGACAAGGTGACCCTGTACTTTGTGCAGCAGCCCCCGCGCTTTCGGCGCGTGACGGTGGTGGGTATTTTTGAGACCTACCTCGAAAATTTTGACGAACAAGTGGTGGTTGGTGAGTTGCAGACCATTCGAAATTTGAATGGATGGACCGCAGATCAGGTAGGAGGTCTAGAATTGCATGTGGCTGATGCGGCCCAACTCGATGCCTACGCATCTTTGTTGGAGGATGAATTGGATTACGACCTGCGCTTGCTCGATAGCCGCGAGCGGTTCTTGGATATTTTTGATTGGCTGAAGTTGCTCGATACCAACGTAATCGTGTTTATTTCCTTGATTGGCTTTGTGGCCATTTTCAACATGGGAGCGATTTTGTTTCTACTGATCATGGTGCGCACCCAGATGATTGGCTTACTCAAGGCTATGGGAGCCAAAAATTCCCAAATTCGATCCCTATTTTTCTGGAATGGCATCCATATTCTCGGTAAAGGGCTGCTTTACGGCAATGCCTTTGCTTTGGTGTTTGGAGCCTTGCAAACCTACTTTCAGCTTATTCCTTTGGACCCGGTGAGCTACTACATGAGTTATGTGCCGATTGATTGGAATTGGACGGCATTTCTCCTGCTCAACCTCGGGGTGACGGTGCTTACGGTACTGGTGTTGTGGATTCCCGTTCGGATTATTTCACGGGTAGACCCGATCAAATCAATTCGATTTGACTAATCGGTAGGGTTTAAACCAACTTTTCACCTTCATCCAAATCACTCCCAGTACGGCCTCTTTGAAGATTTTTGGGCTCATTTTGGATTGCCCTCGCGTGCGGTCGGTAAAAATGATGGGCACTTCCAGGAGTTTGAAACCCAGTTTCCAAGCGGTAAACTTCATTTCGATTTGGAAGGCATAACCGATAAATTGGATGGCCTCCAGATTGATGCCTTCCAGCACCGAGCGGTGGTAGCATTTGAAGCCTGCAGTTGCATCATGGGTGGGTAGGCCGGTTACAAAATTCACGTACTTGCTCGCAAAGTAGGACATCAGTACCCTTCCCATAGGCCAGTTGACCACGTTGACCCCGGTGATGTAGCGGGATCCGATGGCCAAATCATAATCTCGATTTTTGATGCCTTGGTAGAGGCGGATCAGGTCCTTGGGATCATGTGAAAAATCACAGTCCATCTCAAAAATAAAGTCGTAATCTCTTTCCAGCGCCCAGCGGAAACCGGCAATGTAGGCAGTGCCCAAACCCAGTTTTCCTGCTCGTTCCATCAAGTGAAGTCTGCCTTCAAATGAATTCTGGAGTGTTTTTACCACCCCTGCAGTTCCGTCTGGAGAGCCGTCGTCAATGATGAGTAACTCGAAATTCCCCTCCAGTTCCATCACGGTTTGCACCATGTCGCTGATATTTTCCAGCTCATTGTAGGTGGGAACGATGACGAGTTTGCGGTGGGACATAAAGAAGATTAATCTTCAAAAATAAGGTTTCGGTTGGATTTTCCACGAACAGCCGGCTTTAAAATATGATTATCCGCAATTTTGAAAGTGAAGGAGTTTAGAGTTAACAATTGCGGATAATTGTCAACGGTCCACAGACGACTGTCCACGGCAGATTAAAATGAACTTCAAGCCTTGTTTCCGATACGCACAAAAAGATTTATAGGATTATCCGCAGTAATTCGCACATCAAATGAACTACCAGTTTAATTGCGGATAATCCTAAATGGAAATGCTAGTTTTGCAGAAAAAAAAGCATGCCCCTACACGTCGCCATAGCCAGTTACTACTCCACAGGAGCCTACGATGCCAATACCATTGATGAAGATGCCTTGTTGTCCACGCTCTTGACCGAGATGGGCATTTCGCATCAGATTCATCCCTGGTCTGCTCCAGAGGTGGATTGGTCTGCATTTACCCACGTGCTGATCAAGTCGACCTGGGACTATTTTGATTTTTA
>CAJBER010000226.1 GCA_903952135.1 uncultured Algoriphagus sp. | reverse complement strand
TCCCGAGACAAGATCATGGGACAAACCAAGGTGGCCGATTCCAAGAAAAATCCAAAAATGTATGCTGAGCCCATGCCCGGAGAGACTTTCTTGGTGGCAGACCCTGTGGTACAGTACCTTAGCAAGGATAAATTGGAAAAGCTAATCCAGCAAACGCAAAAGGGAATGGAAAAAGCGGCCAAAGAATTGAACTTCATGGAGGCTGCGCGGTTGAGAGATGAATGGATGGCACAAAAGAAAAGACTGGAAGAACTCAACCGAGGAATTTAACCGACCCGACCCAAGCAGCATGACCCTTCAGGAAGTAAAAGATTTGGCAGGTAAGGGTGAAGGACTCCAAATTGAATTCAAAAAAAAGGCAGCCTTCCCAGAGAAGATTGTTCGCGAGGTCATTGCCTTGGCCAATACCCAAGGAGGTACCTTGTTGATTGGGGTGGACGATGACGGCACGGTAAGTGGGCAGCGGTTTATTGAGGAGGAGATTTTTGTGATGGAAAAAGCCATCCGGGAACTCATTTTCCCCGCGCTAGTGGTGGAGGTGTCGACTGTCAAACTTTCTGAGAAAAAAGGGGTGGCGGTATTCCAAATTCCACATAGTCCCAATCGTCCCCATTATTTGCTGATTCAGGACAAGAAGTATTCCTATATCCGGGTGCAGGACCGTACGGTGCAGGCCAGCCGGGAGGTGTGGGAGGTGCTGCGCAAAAGCAGGGTGCCTCGAGACACGGTCTTTACCTATGGAAAAAAGGAAGAGGTGTTGATGAAATTTTTAGCGGAGCGGGAAAAAATCACCCTCAAGGAGTATGCGAAGGTGGCCAGCATTCCCATTTTTATGGCGTCCAAAACCCTGGTTCGTCTGACTGTTGCCAATGTACTTCAACTCCATCCCCAAGAGGCTGAAGACTACTTTACGATCAAAGACTAGGGAGGGCAATTCCTGTTCGCTGGGTAAATCCACGATTCCCTTGTAGCCCCCCAGTATGAATCAATAGGATGCATGAGCCTGGAGGGAAGTAGTTTTTCTGCAGCAAATCCCAGCAGGCAAAGGCCATTTTTCCCGTATAGATGGGGTCCAGCGGGATGCCAAACGCATCCCAAAACCAGTGGATAAAGTCGATCAATTCAGTCGTCCATTTGGCATAGCCGCCCTGGTGGTACTGGGTCAAAATTTCTAGACTTCCATTGGATTGAATACTTGAGGTATTTAGAAGATCGGTCATTTCCTCTCGGATTCCTTCCCCTTTCAAGGCCGAGATTCCTAATAGGTGTTGATGCGGAAGAAGGGAGGCTGCTATTCCTGCAAAAGTGCCTCCGGTACCAATGGGGGTCAGGATGTGCGAGAAACTGGAATGATTAGCAGTTAAAATCTCACGTGTACCTTGGATGGCCAAGGCATTCGTTCCTCCTTCTGGGATCAGGTAAAAATCTCCAAACTGCTTTCTCAGGTTTTCAAGAAATTCGGCTTGGGTTTTTTCACGGAAGTGCTCCCGCGAAATTCCCAGAAGGTTCATGCCAGCGGTCCGCGCAAAGGCCAGGGTGGGATTCTCTGCATCAAGCAGTTCCCCACGGATGATCCCTATAGATGCTAGACCTACTTCCTTTGCCGCAGCTGCGGTGGCATAAATATGGTTGGAATAGGCTCCGCCAAAAGTCAGTACCTGATGATGGTTTTGGCTGAGGGCTTGCTGTAAGTTGTACTGGAGTTTGTAGAATTTATTCCCAGAGACTTCCGGATGCACTTGATCCAAGCGTAGGACCTGAAGGTCTACCTGCTTTTGGTCAAGCAGTGGGTGTGAGAGCAGGTCGCAGGGGATGGACTGGGGGAGAAGCATCAAAACTATTTTGACAAAGTTACGGGACATCCTCCTATTTTTGTGTCATGAGCGAACCCCACCTGGAAGAAGACTTTGAAGAAGACGAGTTAGCCTTGTATGAACACCATCGAATCGTGGTGGACAAGGGGCAATCTCCCGTTCGGATAGATAAATTTTTAACGGAGCGGATTGCAAATTCCACGCGCAACAAGGTGCAGCAAACCATCGATTCGGGAGGCGTACAGGTCAACGGACATGCCATCAAGTCCAATTACCGGATCAAAGCACTAGATGATATTCGGGTCCTTTTGGAGAAGCCGCCTCGTGATACTGAGGTGATTTCAGAAAATATTCCCTTGGACATTGTCTATGAGGACAAAGACTTGTTGGTAGTGAATAAGCCGCCCGGCATGGTGGTTCACCCAGCACACGGCAATTGGTCGGGCACCTTGGTGAATGGATTGGTTTACCATTTTGAAAATTTGCCTGAGATGAAAGGAAATGTGGGAAGACCTGGCCTAGTACACCGAATTGATAAGGATACTTCCGGTCTTTTGGTGATTGCCAAAACGGAAGAAACGATGGCGCCATTGGCTGCTCAATTTTTTCACCATACCATCCAGCGCACGTACCTCGCCTTAGTTTGGGGAGAGCCAGAGGCGGATGAAGGCACAATTGTAGGGAATGTGGGGCGCAGCGCCAAGGATCGCAAGGTGATGGATGTATTTCCGGATGGAAGCCAAGGCAAGCATGCGGTCACCCATTGGAAAGTGTTGAAGCGTCTGCGTTATGTATCCCTCGTTCAGTGCACCTTGGAAACAGGCCGAACACACCAAATCCGCGCACATTTTAAATTTTTGGGACACCCCTTATTCAACGATGCGATGTACGGAGGGGATAAGATTCGCAAGGGCACTCAATTTGCCAAGTACAAGAGTTTTATCAGCAATTGCTTTGATGCGATGCCAAGACAGGCCCTGCATGCGAAGAGTCTAGGGTTCATTCACCCCATTACGAATGCAAACCTCTATTTTGAAGCCCCCATTCCACCCGATTTTGCTACGGTGTTGGAGAAATGGGAGCAGTATGTGCAGGTAGATTGACTTTTGCTTTTTTGATAAAAAGAGAAAAGAGAGGGATCAAAAACTTGCTTTTTTTACAAACAGGCCAATTTTTTATGCCAATTCCTCAATTTTTAGGAATCAAACTAGGCAAAAATTTACAGGTTGATATATTTCAATCGATTTCCTTAAAAATAATGTAAATTTTTAGAAGATACGTTGAAATATATGCAATGAAAGGCGCTCATTGCGTATCTTTGTCCTGTTGAAATGTTTCAAGCATCTCAATAGTGTAAGGCAAAAATAAAATTGGGTACTGTTTCGCCCAAATGATAAAGGAAAGGAAAACAAAAACAGTGATTAGCTGTTAGTTACCTTGAAGGTTCGACTCCTTCTCTTACAACAGGTTATTTTGGGTTTATTGTTAATTGACTAAAACCATGAAATTTTATTTCATGGTTTTTTTATTTCCCATTTTCGACCTTGGCCAAAGGGCCTTTTTTAATTTTTATTCTCAGGTATCCATTTTTAATTCTTCAATTCCCCCCAATTCTTTAATATCAATATTGTCGATAAAATAACAAAAAGACCATTTGAATAAAAAAACAATAAAAAAATCAACAAAAGATTAAAAAAATTTTAATTAAACAACCTTTTTAATACATTTGCTCTTGTTGGCATTACGGCTAACCAAAACGAAGCGAACATATGCGCTTAATCCATCTTGTAGGGTGTTGAAATTGGCAGACAAGCCCTCCTGTCTCGGGGGTGGGGATGCCGGTCATTAGATCGGAACGGGATAAAGCGTGTTTCAAAAGTTCATGCCTAACTGCCGCGTGGAGGTTCGAATCCTTCCCCTACAGCATTTAAAAAGCAGCCATCCGGCTGCTTTTTTCGTATACGGGATTAAGTAGGTATATTTCACTGTTATTACTTTTCTATGGTACCCAAGTCTGCTGCTCAGGAAAAACCCAAAAGGTCTGCCTCCAGAAAAAAATGGCTTAGGATACTCGGAGTAGGTTTACTTGCAGTACTTACCCTGGAATTTGCCGTTTACTTTGGTTCAAACCTGTTTTTAGGCAGCCTCCTCCGAAAGAAATTGAATGAATCATTCAACGGCGTCTATGAACTGGATTTCAATCGGGTACACCTTTCCCTAATTCGACGCGGGATTTTTTTGGAGGGAACCGTCTTGAAGCCCGTGCATCCCGAGAGGGCAAGAGCAGATCAGGATTTATTTGAATTTACGTTAGACGAACTAGCCTTTACTGGTCTCGGGTTTAATTTTTTTGAACAAAAACTTTCGTTTCGAAAGATTGCATTAGACAATCCCAACATCCGATTGCTGCAACCGCTTTCCAGTTCCCCAAAGCCAGCGGAGACTTCCCGCTCGCCTGTATTTCTCTTGGAAAACGAAATCAAAAAAAGCGTTCGCCAACTAGGCCTGTCTTCCATCCAGGTGAAGGCCATAGAAATAAATCACGCCAACCTGTTCTTTTTAAATTTTCTAAGCCAACAGGAGCTGCTCACCAAAAATGCATCTCTGAAACTGCTGGACTTGGACTGGACACCCAATGAGGTCTGGGAAAGGCCTTTCAATGCACGGGGTTTTGAAATGGAATTGGACGAGGTGACGTTTCCCCTACCAGATGGCATCCATCGACTCAAATCAGCTAAAGTAAAGATCTCTTCCTTGGAGAAAACGATGGACCTCGAGCGTCTTTCGTTGTCTTCGGACCTATCCAAGCCGAGCAAAAACTACTATTCCTTGGCGCTTGAAGAGGTGCACATCGGGAATGTCGATTGGAACAAGGCTTTTCGAACGGGGCGACTCGACATCGAAGAACTGGTCTTGAATGCTCCCCAAATTGAGGTCATCCAATCCAGCAGTCCCTTAGGCAGCGCCACACCAACCGGAGACTTGAATGACTTTATCCGGGGTAAGTTAGCTGCGATCTCTATTAAAGAATTTTCCATCAACGGGGGCTCTTTTTTAAGAAAAGAAAAAGAGGATTCCTTGAGAAATCGCATCGAACTCGAACAGCTTGACTTTAAAATGCTCGGTTTTCACCTTGGAGAAGCGACGCGAAATACAGCATCTGCCTTCTTTTATGGCACCGACGCCTCCATGAAGATCAAACAGGGAAAAATCTACCTTGGAGATGGCGTTCATGTATTGGCAGGAGAAGCAATTGAGGTGTCCACCTTTAAGAAAATCCTGTCCGTCTCTAACCTACATCTTTCTCCAAGAGAAGGAGCAGGTTTGGGTACCCGAAGCACGCCTGTTTTCGATTTGGAACTTGCCCAGCTCTCACTAGAAAATGCAGACTTGAAACGCTTGTACCAAACGGGAGAATTGCAGGTTGGAAAGGTCATGCTCACTCGTCCAAAAATGGAAATCATCCAACAAGCATCCCGGAAGGAGCAGGAGCCTGATCACGCGCTTACGGCTCTTTTTTCAGGGCTCTTTGAAAAAGTGGAGATAGGTGATTTTCAACTCGATGAGGGGACGGTGGAATTTAAGGTGGACTCCGGCCAGCAAAGCCAGGATATCGGTGTAGATCGGTTTAGCTTGGGGCTCCAAAAACTGGTACTCCTACCAGACAGCAGCTTGGCCATTCAAGATCAAGTGCAGGTGGGAGAACTGCAGCTGACCCTGTATGATTACCGATTAAAACTACGGGACAACCTCCATACTTTTCTTGCCGAGAAACTCACCCTCGACTCGAAAAGGAAGCTGCTCGAAGTAATAAACTTGCGCATTCAGCCAGCAGATCCATCCCAAATTCGGAGCCAGCTCCAGACTTTAGATAAACGAGCTGCCGTAGATTTTACCATTCCCTTGCTCCGAGCAGAGGGGATTGACCTGATGTCGGCAGTCTACCAACAGGAGCTGATGATCCATCACCTTCAGCTCGATGCGCCCCAATTCAAGATTTCTACTTACCGGCCCAAGGAGAGAAAGGGCTCTGAGGATGCGCTACGCTCCGTGGAGGACTTGAGAGCACTACTGCTGGGCTACTTTACCAAAATACAAGTGGACTCCGTCAATATCGATGCTGCTAAACTCCGCTACGAAAATAAGGCTACTGCCGCCGTAACTTCTTTCGAGGAGGATCGGCTCTCTTTCTCATTGACGAATTTTTCGCTCAGCGACAAGGATAGCTTGCCCCAGGACAGAGCTCTATTTTCCGATGAGGTCAAATTGACATTTACTTCCTACTCCTTTAGCCTAGCGGGTGGCAGGTACCTCGTCGAAACGGATTATTTGCACTACAATTCCCGTACCCGCACCCTAGATTTTGAAAACCTGAGTCTACTTCCTGGTAAAGTGGGAGACAAGCGGATTGCTTTGGGACTCAGTCTCCCAAAAGTGGCCTTGAAGGGAGTAAATATCGAGGAGTTTGTATTTGACAACGTCCTCAACCTCGAAAAACTCGAAATCAATGGGGGGGACGTGGCACTAGACATTGACAGGCAGGTAACTGCTGTCGATCAGAAAACGATCAACAAAAGGAAAAAAGCGGTACAGAAAGCCATTGAAGAAGTGTATGTGGACACCATTACGGCTACCAATGCCACCCTGAAACTCAACTACCAAAGCCAAAATCAGACCAAGCAAGCGGTTAAAACAGGCTTTGCTTTTAATCTCACTCAATTCAATTTAGATAGTGTCCTGGCTAACGCCCAGGACTATGCCAGCATGTACCTGCGAGCCAACCTGGGTTTGACCGATTTTACTTATGCGCTGCCAGATAGCGTGCATACGGTAAAGTTTGCTTCGGTAGCCTTTGGTGATCAAAAGGAGGAGGTAGTCTTTTCGGGTTTGAGCATCCTTCCGACTGACCTCTTGGGTAATCCGGGTAGCCCTGTGGTGAAAGGAACCGTAGAGCAAGTTATTCTTGAGAAAAATACCTTGCTAGACATGTTACTCTCCAGAAAATTGGATTTGAAACAAGTTCGCTTAGTTAGGCCGAAACTGGCCATCTACCTTGACAGCCTTCCCACCACTCCCAGTTTCCGTAAGCCAGCAGCCGAAAAGAAGGAGAACCCCCTGATTCAATCCATCCTGGTGGGTGAGCTTAGCATGGAAAGTGGGCAGCTTGACCTATACCAAAAAGGGGGGAGAGCCCTTCCCAATGGCCACTTTCCAAGGGTAGATTTTAGGTTATCCCAGCTTGGAATAGATCTGCTTGACCTCAAGGAACTACCCAGCTGGAAGGAGCTACTCAGCAAGAATATGACCTTCAGTCTGAGCGATTACGAAACCTATACCCAGGACAGTAGTTACAAAATCAACCTAGAAAAAGTACAGTTTGCCGAGGAAAACCTCTCCTTGGAAGGGGTTTTTTACCGACCCACATACGGGACTGATACGTATTTGAACAGCCTACCTTTCCAAAAGGAAGCCATCAACGCACGCATTCAGCAGATACAGCTGGAGGGGATTGATCCCTTGCGTCTTGCGGAATTCGAACTGCTCAAGGCCAAAGCATTGGTGGTGAAAGGGGCAACCCTTGAGCTGGTACGAGACAAACGAAAACCATTGGATTCTCTCGTCTACAAGGCCATGCCGCAATACCTGCTGGAGCATGCCAAGATCAATGCTGACCTCGATACGGTGCAAGTGAGCGATAGCCAAGTAACCTATGTGGAATTTGGTGAAAAATCTACCCAATCCGGACGAATCACCTTCGACCACCTGAGGGGGAATGTAGGTCCCATTTTCTTGAGAAAGGCAGGTGCTTCCTACCCGGTCTCTGAAATCAAGTTTGGTATGGCGGCACAGGTAGGGAATAGCAGCAACCTTGGGGTGACGGGAACTATGCTTTTCGAAAAAAACTATCCGATGAAGGTGCAAGTGACGGCTGACAAATTTGCCTTTTCTGAAATGTCGGATTTGGTGTCAAAGACTGTTTTTGTGCGGCCTACTTCAGGCGAATTTACCCATGGAAATTGGGACTTTGAGGTCAATGAGCAGGAGGCCTTTGGTAGCATGACCTTGGGCTATCGGGACTTCAAACTGGAGTTTTTGGATAGTCTCACGCTTGAGCGAGGCAAGGGCAAGTTGAGGATATATAGTTTTGTAGCTAATTTCTTAGGAAAAAATGCAAATCCGAGATCTGCCAAAGGAAGGCCTGTGGTTCGGGAAATTTACATGCAGCGGGATACTCGCAAGTCCGTGATTAATGCCTGGTGGAAGGCGACTTTTTCGGGCCTAAAAGGCACCCTAGGTTTTGGAAGAGCAAAGATGCCACCCCACTTGCGAAACAAAATAGCGGAACAAAAGTAGGTGTTGGCAATTTGAAGAGGTAGGCCAAGGAACAAAAAAAGCAGCTGTCCCTGGGTAGAGACAGCTGCTTTTTGTTGAAAACGCGGGCCTGTTGTCAGGCCGAGGCATTTTATCCATTCATACTAATCAAGAACTCGGCATTGTCGCGAGTACCTTTCATTCGTTGAAGAAGGAACTCCATGGATTCTTGTGAGGTCATGTCGCTCATCAACTTTCTCAAAATCCAGACACGCTGCATTTCTTCCTTATCCATCAAAAGGTCTTCTCTACGTGTTCCAGAACTGAGGACGTCGATAGCAGGATAGATTCTACGGTTGGCCAACTTACGATCAAGAGCCAATTCCATGTTGCCCGTACCTTTGAATTCTTCAAAGATTACTTCGTCCATTTTTGAACCTGTTTCTACCAAGGCTGTAGCGATGATGGTTAATGAACCACCATTTTCCACATTACGAGCGGCACCAAAGAAACGCTTCGGCTTGTGTAGCGCATTTGCGTCCACCCCGCCGGAGAGGATTTTACCTGAACTAGGGACTACGGTATTGTGTGCTCGTGCAAGTCGGGTGATGGAATCCAAAAGGATCACCACATCATGTCCTACTTCCACCATTCGTTTTGCTTTCTCAAGGACGATATTCGCCACTTTTACATGGCGTTCGGCTTGCTCGTCAAAGGTAGAAGAGATTACTTCTGCATTCACAGAACGAGCCATATCGGTTACTTCTTCTGGGCGTTCATCGATCAACAAGATCATGAGATGCACCTCAGGGTGATTTTGGGTGATGGCGTTTGCGATTTGCTGCAAGAGTACGGTCTTACCCGTCTTAGGCTGTGCTACGATCATCCCGCGTTGGCCTTTTCCAATTGGGGCAAACAAATCTAGAATTCGGGTGGAATAGCCATCCGCCTTAGTAGATAGGTTTAAGCGCTCCTCTGGGAAAAGTGGGGTGAGGTATTCAAAAGGAACCCGGTCTCTGATCTCGTCTGTAGTTTTTCCATTTACAGTCTCGATTTTGAGGAGGGCAAAGTATTTTTCTCCTTCTTTTGGAGGACGAATTGACCCCTTGATATGGTCTCCTGTCTTCAAACCAAAGTGCTTGATTTGACTTGGTGAAACGTAAATATCATCCGGAGAGGCGAGGTAGTTGTAGTCTAGGGAGCGCAAGAAAGCGTAGCCATCTTGTACGATTTCCAATACACCTTCATTTTCGATAACTCCATCAAATTCTCTAGGGCTAACAAAAGGTTTTTTGCGGGCATTTCCTGGGAGCGTTTCTGCTGCAGGAATGTGTGCATCCTCTGGAGATTTGAAATTTTTGCGTCTTGGAAGTTCAGCCTCTCCTCGATAAAAATTACCCTCCTCTTGAGTGGCAGGTACTGTTCCTTCTACGCTGTCTTCTTGTGCACTTGGAGCGGATGGATCTTCGTCAAATACGCGTCTGCGTGGCTTGAAAGATTTAGGCTCTTCAGAAGATTCAACTTGAGGTCTTCTTTCAGGTCTAGGTGTAAATTCCTTGGCAGGCTTTACATAAGGTTTTGGTGCTCTTTCCTCTCTTGGAGCGGCTTGCGTTTCTTCTGAAGTGGTATGAGTAGTAACCTCTGGGATTTCAGTGACGTTCTGTCTTCTGAATTTGGGTTTGAATTCTGTGGGTTCTTCGGTAGTGGGTGCAGCTGCGGCAGGAGCAGGAGAGTCGGTTTTCTCTTCTACAGCGGATCCGGATTCTACTACTGAAGGTTTTTTCTTGGGGAGTGCTTGTTCTGGGATGATGGCTTGTTGGTCAAGAATCGCATACACCAGTTCGTCTTTTTTCAAAGTTTTGGAATTTTTCACTCCAAGTTCCTCAGCAATCTCCTTTAATTCAGATAAAAGCCTGATTCTGAGTTCTTCTATGTTGTACATAAAGAGGGGAAGAAATAATTAGATCGGTAAAATGTGGTTTTGGGATGGTGAATAATTTTCTGAGCGAAAAAGGTCTGCAGGAAAAGTTCAAGCCAAAGTGGGCCGAATGCTTTATTCACTTGTGACTACAATATTACTTGTTGAAGTTGGATTAACCAAATTTTTCTTTTTTCCCTATTTCCCATCACTTTGTTCTCAATCACCCGATTAGCTGCCGTATGATGGGAAGAGATTTGAGGGGATGGGGATGTGCAAGGTGTTGTGCATGAAATGCCACCAAGTGGTCCAGGAGTTTTCGCCGTAGCGGTAGGGATAAAGTGGAGGTAGGATGGTACCCTTGAACTAGTAAATCTTTTAAATAGGGAAGTACAAGGCTGATTTCTTCTGAATTGAAGGGATGGTGCATACTTTCTGCCAAAAACCCTTCAGCCTCTTCCGGAGCGAAGCCCAGATGCTTGGCATTTTCAAGGAGGAAGAAGAGAGGAAAATGTGCCAAGTTGGTTGCTGGATCGTCTAAGATGGAAATACTTACACACAAAAAATCAAAGAGTTCCTCATTCTCATATCCTTCAAGGATACTTCTGCTGATCACTTCTGTGGCAAAAAGCGCCAGACTGGTGCGTACCATATCAAAGGGAATCAGCCGTTGTGGCGTATTGATTTTTGCTTCGGAGATGCGTTGTAATCCGGTGTTTTCCTTGTCATACACGACGAGATCAAGCAGGGTCAGGGGTTGGTAGAGCGCAATTTTACTCCCTTTTCCGAGGCTTCTCACCCCGTTGACGAGGTAGGCTTTCAGGCCGAGGTCTCGGGTAAAAATGCGGACAATGATACTCGTGTCCTTGTATTTGATATGGCTTAATACGATTCCACTCGTTTTTTTAAGCATGGCTGGTTTGGATTAACCCTGGTCTTCCTGAAAGCACTTTCTGCATCGGGCCTCGTAGCTGTCTTTTTCACCGAGCATTACTTTTTCCTTTGCTGCGGAAAGGCGATAGGAGAATGCGGCCAAATCCCCGCATTTCATGCAGATGGCATGCACTTTGGTCACGTATTCGGCAATAGCCATCAATTCGGGCATGGGATCAAAGGGCTTGCCTTCAAAGTCCATGTCTAATCCTGCCAAGATTACCCGCTTTCCTTGGTTGGCAAGAAGCTGCACCACCCGCACAATCTCCCCATCAAAAAATTGAGCCTCATCGATTCCTACTACGTCGCAGGTGCCGCTGAGCAAAAGGATGTCACCAGCAAAACTGACCGGTGTGGAACGGATGCTTGTTTCGTTGTGTGATACCACATGGGTATCGTGGTATCGGGTATCTACAGAAGGTTTGAAGATCTCAACATGCTGCTTCGCCAGCCGAGCTCGTGTGAGTCGCCGGATCAACTCCTCTGTTTTGCCCGAAAACATGGATCCGCAGATCACTTCAATTTGACCTTTCTGCTCGGCATGTTTTCTACTGATGGGTGAGGGTTCAATAAACATACTTATTCGGTATAGGTCAAATGGGGAAATTTACTGGATTCAGGGACGCTTATCGTCAATTCACCTTGAAGGAGTTGCGCTTGACAAGCCAATCGCTCATTGGAAAGTAGTCTCTTCAAGTCTCTAAATTGAAGTTCTTGTGGTGTTTCTGGACTTAAATACTCTTGGCCTGCTAAGATATGCATTTTGCAGGTCGTACATCTTCCTTTTTTACCGCAAGCATGCATCCAATCTATTCGATTTTCATGAATTAATTCGATAACTTTACGTTCCGTGTTTTCTGTTTCAATAGATCGGTTTCCGAGATTTTGAATACGTATTCGGACCATGCCTTTGTTTGTTTTTGAAAACAATATCAACCTATGAGCGCTCAAATTAACGGCAATTATTTAGAAAAATATGCCACCTCCTATGCAGAATTGGTTTGTGACCAATTTTTCAGCACGAGACAGTTTATTACTGGACAGGAAATCATTCAATTGACTCCAAGTGCTCAGGTGAATTTTTTCATTATCAAACGCTTATTTGAGTTGTGGCAAGAAGAATTGGGCAAATTGAAGTCCAGCCCCTATTTTGATTACCGAGATATTGCAGTACATGAGGCGCTCACTCAGTTTATGAATGTCCTTTCTCGCCGGATTAAGGTAGAGCGCCGCCATCTGGAAGGCATGCTACAGGATGCCGTACAAGAAGCCATTCGAGTAGCGACGGACCCTGTTTCATTTTATCAATTGGAGTTGGAAAAAGCGCCTGCTGGCAAAATCAATGAGTATTTGAAAGAGAACAAGAAGTACTTCAAATGGAATGAAAAATTAATCACTCCTTTAATTGACAAGGCAGGGATTGTTCAGGAATTGGAAAGTTACCAACAAGCGATTGCTTCCAATTTCCAAAGCCTAGGAGGAAGCTTGGATGCACCAAAAGAACTCTTAGCTACCCTAAATGCTACGCTTTTGTTTGACTTGGAATTGTACCTAGGTATTGAGGTTGAAGCTGGCACTGAAATCGAAGAACAGGAAGAAGTTTTTGAGGAGCAAGAAACAAGTGCTGTGGTTGAGTCGAATGACGACTTCTATGAAGCACCGGAACCTGAAATTGATGAATCGGAAGAGGAAGAAGTAGTAACTCCACCCGTAGAGCTAGTAGTGTCCAATGTTCCATCTGGAAAGGGTTTGGATGCGGCTCATTTGAAGGCTGTATTTGCTACAGAAACTTACAAAGGAATGAAGGGGATTTTGGGAGAATTGGCCGAGAGCCTCGCCCTAAATCAGCGCTTTATGTTCACCAAAGAATTGTTTGATGGAAATGCAGATTTGCTTCGACATGCACTAAAGTCGGTCGACGAACTTGCTACTTTTGAAGAGGCAGTGGAATTGATCAATTCGCGGTTTGTATTTGAACTGGGCTGGGATATTGAATCTGAAGAGGTACGTGAATTTATGCAACAGGTCTATCGCAAATTTGTGAGGTAGTCAAGCACTATTTCAGACAAAGGGCGACAAGGATACTTCCTTGTCGCCCTTCGTTTTATTAATGGGATTACTATTTTTTAGGGTTTAATAGACTTAAAGAAAATAGTTTCTGAGGTTCAATTAAGTGGGCTGTGGACAGTCGTCCGTGGTCGATTATCCGTAAACCTTAACTAATTCTACCCAACTGGGAAGCTCTGGAAGAGTCTAACTTGATGAAGATAAACAGTAAGACGGTAAAGGACCAGAGAGAGGAGCCCCCATAACTGAAAAAGGGAAGCGGAATACCTACCACAGGAAAGAGTCCGATCGTCATAGCAATGTTGACCATGAAGTGGAAGAGTAGGATGGAAACTACTCCGTAGCCATAGATTCTAGAAAATCGTGTTTTTTGCCGTTCCGCCATGATGACCAAGCGGTAGAGCAAGCCGGCGAAAAGGCTGATCACTACGAAGCTTCCTAGCCAGCCAAACTCTTCACCAAGTGTGCAGAAGATAAAGTCAGTGTCTTGTTCAGGAACAAAGTCAAACTTAGTTTGGGTGCCTTCTAGGTATCCCTTTCCAATCAAGCCTCCTGAGCCAATGGCAATTTTGGATTGGGTCACGTTCCAGCCTACACCCAGCGGATCGATGTCTGGATTGAAGAGTACCATGATTCGATTTTGTTGGTGAGGAGGTAGTTTCGATACCACAAAATCGATGGAATAGATATAAGCAATGAGTCCAATGCCAATCAGGGAGAAGGCCAGGATACGTTGCCAGGATTTTTTTCCCATGTAAATTAATCCTCCAATTACCAAAATAATGATTGCCGCTAGGTACAGGTTGTTGTCCACACCCAAGGCAAGTAGGGTGATGCTTACTGCACCTATGCCCAACACATAGTACCATTGAGGTAGTCCTTCCCGGTAAAACATGATGAGTAGGGAAAAGTACACCATCGCAGTACCTGTATCGGGTTGTAGCAGGATTAGCGCTATAGGAACCAACAGTACCCCGAATGCGATGAATTGGTAATTGCGTTTGCTTAAGTCGAAGGTAGGCCGCTCCATGACCTTTGCTAAGGCCAGAGCAGTTGCAAATTTTGCAAATTCACCTGGTTGGATTCGGAATTCGCCTATACCTATCGATAGGATTTGTCCATTGACTTCCTTTCCAAAAATAGGAGTTACAATGAGTATGCCTAGAAAAATGAAATAGATGACAAGGGATAGATTTTCAAAAAAGCGGTAATCAGCCACCATAATCAAAGTGATCAACCCTACAGCAGTGCCAATCCACATCAATTGTTTACCTGAGCTTATTGATAAATCAAATATGCTTTTCTCTACTTGGCTATCGTAAACTACGGCGTAGATATTAAACCAGCCAATAATCACCAAAGCAAAATAGATGGAAACTGCGATCCAATCGACTCGATTTATTTGAACCTCTGATTCTTTCATTTAATTCATAAAATTACCCGCAATTACATAATCCTGGAGCTCAGGGCGGGAGATGGTTCGTCTTATGTACTTCTCAATCATCAAGGAGGCTGTTATAGCTGCAGCTCTTCCTCCCCAGCCTGCATTTTCTACATAGACAGCGATGGCAATTCTTGGATTCTCTTTGGGGGCAAAGGCAATAAATACAGAGTGGTCTTCACCGTGTGGGTTTTGTGCTGTCCCTGTTTTTCCGGCAATGACTAGATCCTTCATTACTGCTCTGCCTGCAGTGCCAGAGACCGCCTCCACCATAGCATCTTGGATTAGATCAAAATGTCGTTCATCTACCCCTACCGAATGCTTTTCTTGGAATTTTGAAGGAATTTTTTTCGGATTTCCATTGATGGCTTTCACTAAATGAGGTGTATAAAAATAGCCCTTGTTTGCAAAAATTGCCGCCAGGTTAGCCATCTGAAGTGGAGTCACTTGCATTTCGCCTTGGCCTATGGATAAGGAATAGATGGTCGAATACTTCCAATGTCCTGCACCATAGATGCGATCATAAAGCTTGCTTGAAGGGATATCTCCTCCCTTTTCTCCGCTCATATCCATTCCAAGAGGTCCTCCTAACCCAAACTTTAAAACTTTTTCTCTCCAAGCATTTAATCCAATCTCAGTGTCTTTGAAGGTGTTTGAAGAAACTTCTCGGTTGATGATTTGACGGAAAGCCTGATGGTAGTAAGGGTTGCATGAATTTCGGATGGCCCCAAATAAATTGACTGGGTTGGGATGGTTGTGGCAGTTGACCAAGGATCTGTTGCAAGCAAAAGTCGAATTTGGAGTTAAAACCCCTTCCTGAAGACCAATTAAGCTTTGAACAATCTTAAAAATAGAACCGGGGGGATAGGTAGCCATGATGGGCCTGTTAAAAAGGGGCTTTGAGTTATCCCCGTTTAATTTTTTATAGGTTTTCCCAAACTCAGCCCCAGTCAGCTGATTGGGATCATAGAAAGGAGCAGAAATCATGGCTAGAATCTCACCGGTTTTGGGCTCTATTGCTACCACAGAGCCGGTTTTTCCATTCATGAGGAACTCTCCATATCGCTGAAGATCTAAATCAATTGTAGAAGTTAGATTTTGTCCTGCTACAGAAATGGTATCGTACTCACCTTCCTTGAATGGGCCCTTGTCCACACCTCTTACATTTACCATTTTGTATTTCACGCCCTTTTGACCGCGCAATACATCTTCATAGTATTTTTCTAGGCCGCTCAATCCGATGTAATCACCTTGGGAATAGTAGCTAATCGTATCTTTTTCCAATTGGCCCGCACTAATCTCTCCAATATATCCCAATGCATGTGCCGAAGTGGGGGTAGGGTAGGATCTCACCGATCGGGTAAGGATAAACAAGCCTGGATAGTCCACTAAAAAGTCTTGAATACGCGCAAAATCCTTCGTGGACAATTGCTTGATCAATGGGGAGGGCTTTACCTTGGAATAGGATTTTGCTGCATTGTACCCCTCGATCAATTCTTCCTTACTGATGCGGAAGAGTTCGCAAAATCGTGTGGTATCCCCAACGTTAAATTCCCGAGGAACTACCATCAAATCAAAGATTGGATTATTGAACACCATCAATTTGCCCGTACGATCATAGACCAATCCTCTGTAAGGGTGATCGACGATTCGTTGAATGGCATTACTTTCCGCACGTTTCAAGAAACTATCGTCAAGTACTTGGATTGCAAAAAGTTTGACTAGTAAGACACCACTTACTAAAAAAATAAACAAGAGGATAATTGCAGGCCGTTGGTCTTTCATGCGATTCCTCGTTTACGTCTGAAGAATAACAACTGCGCCAAGATGGTTAGAAATAGTGTAAAAACCGCTGAAAAAAAACTTTTGCTCAAGACGCTAAAGAATCCACCAATACCCCACTGATCGGCAATAAAAAATGCAAGAGAATAAACAAAAAGTAGCGGGAATGCATAACTCACGTAGCGCCCTAATCCAATTTGCAAAAGGCTTGGTTCTTCAGCCTCATCAAAGCCACCGGTAGGACTAACTGCTTTAAGCCAAATTGGCTTTAAGAAAGCAAACAAGGTAGCCGCAGCAGTATGCATGCCTATAGTTTCGAAAAATACGTCCAATACAAAGCCAAGAACAAATGCCAGCAACATCAAAGGAATGGTGCGCAGGGTGCTTGGTAAAATTAATAGACCGAGGAGGTATAAAAATCCAAAAGCATGCCCAAATAGCGCCAGATTTTTCAGGAATAAAATCTGAACCAATCCTAAAACAAGGATGACGAAGGAATAGGAGATCAGACTTTTAATATTCATTGGGTAAATCGGATTTGCGATACAGCGAATCTAACTCTTGGATCTGGGTATTTTCCACCAAATACACGTAGTTCAATTTACTAAAATCAGTGCTTAATTTTACAGTAATACCTAAGTAATTGGGGTCCTTTTTATTGACTTCAACGTTCGAAATTTGTCCAATCAACAGGCCCTCTGGAAATATAGCATTGAAGCCTGAGGTAATTATGGTGTCTCCTTTGCTCGCCTTTACGTGACGGGGGACATAAAGAAGTTGCACTTCTGAAGTGTTTACACCATCCCATTGTACCGAACCAAAGACTTCTGAGGACTTGATTTTGGCAGAAATAAGCAAGCTTGTATTCAGAACAGAAAAGGCAACAGCATAATTCTCCGAAACAGATTTGACTCTACCCACTATACCTTGGGAGTTAAACACGCCCATTCCCGGTTTAATTCCATCCTTAGAACCTTTGTAAAGCGTCAGGTAATTTTGAGAAAACCGCAAGGAGTTGGCCACCACCCGGGCACCTTTCAATTCAAAGGTTGCCTCCAAGGCGGAATCAATGACAAGCGGCATGCTATCTGGCTTTATTTGAAATCCCAGAAGCTCCTGCTTTAGTCTCGCATTTTCTTCCACCAATGCAGCATTAGCATCTGCGAGGGAGAAAAACTGAACTACATCTGCCTGTTTTTTGAGGGCACTGCCCACCAATTCATTCGAACTATTAAAGAATGCTGCTCCTTGAGGGGAATTGTTGGCGACAATCATCCAGATCGCCAAAAATTCAAGAAAAGCGAATAGTAAAAATGCTCTTACACGGTAAAGGAACTGAAGGATGCGTAGCATTCAGAAATTAGGTCATCAGAACGGTTCGGAAGTTTTGAATATTTTTAAGTGCAGTACCAGTGCCGCGGACTACTGCTCTAAGTGGATCTTCCGCAATGTGAATGGGAAGTTTGGTTTTTTGGTGCAGACGCTTGTCTAGCCCCTTCAATAGCGCCCCGCCCCCCGTAAGGTGAATGCCATTGTCGTAAATATCTGCTGACAATTCAGGTGGAGCAATTTCCAATGCTTTCAAGACTGCTTCCTCAATTTTGGAAACCGACTTGTCCAACGCAAAAGCAATTTCAGAGTAAGATACCTTGATCACTTTTGGAATACCAGTCATCAAATCTCTACCTCTGATTTCGTAATCGTCTGGTGCGTCGTCTAGTTCAGTCAAGGCAGAGCCAATCGCGATTTTTACTTTTTCAGCAGAACGCTCACCAATCAGCAAGTTGTGCTGTCTTCTCATGTAGTCTAGGATGTCCTTCGTAAAGGTGTCTCCTGCTACTCGGATGGATTGGTCAGCCACAATTCCTGATAAAGCAATCAGTGCAATTTCAGTAGTACCGCCTCCGATATCGACAATCATGGATCCCATAGGCTTCTCGATATCAATTCCTATACCGATGGCTGCTGCGATGGGCTCATAAATCATGTACACTTCTTTCGCTCCAGCGTGCTCCGCGGAGTCACGAACCGCTCTTTTTTCCACTTCTGTGATACCTGAAGGGATGCAAATCACCATTTTGTGAGATTGCGGGAACATGCCCTTTTTCTGTCCTGGAATCATTTTGATCAAGCCACGGATCATTTGTTCTGCAGCATAGAAGTCTGCAATCACCCCATCCTTAAGTGGACGGATGGTTTTGATATTTTCATGGGTCTTCTCATGCATGTTCATCGCTTCTCTCCCTACAGCCAATACTCGGTTGTTGGTTTTGTCGATCGCGATGATCGATGGCTCGTCCACCACAATTTTGTCTTTGTGGATAATCAAGGTATTTGCGGTACCCAAATCAATGGCGATATCACTTGAGAAAAAATCAAATAGTCCCATTATTAATTTTTTTTGGCTTTGAACTCGGTAATGAACGATTAAGCTAGTCCTTGCAGTCTAGTAGTTGCCCAAGAATCGACAAAAATATTACCTTAAATCGATAAAACAGAGAAAAAGCAGAATTTTTGTTTTTGAAGGGAAGAATTGAAACGGATTAGATATCCAAGCCAATTTTCTGGGTCAATGGACTAAAATTACGCAAAATTTGGCAGCATTCGATGTGCTATTTTGTATTTCGTCAATCTTTCTATTACTTTTGTACCGTATTCTAAAGTTTCTAGAGGGGACAACAGTCCCCTCTTTCATTATCCTACAGTATGAGTGACCTAAAGCATGTGATCGTTGACCTAGTGGAAAAGCACCTTCCTGATGCCGAGCATTTTATCGTGGAGGTAAAAGTGGAACGGGTAGCAGACAAAACCAAAGTGCTGGTTTTGGTGGATGCGGATCAAGGAATGACGATTGCCGCTTGTGCGAAATTGAGTCGGGCCTTGTCTGGGGAACTTGAAACCAACGAACTGTTGGAGGAAGCCTACACCTTGGAAGTTTCTTCACCAGGTTTGGATTATCCTTTGACGGAGAAAAGGCAGTACCTCAAAAACCAAGGGCGATCGCTCAAGGTATATCTGCAAACTGGAGAAGAAATTTTAGGAAAATTGAAAGAGGTTGAGGAGTTGGGAATTAAGCTTGGAGTAACCAAAAAAGAAAAAGGAAAAAAAAGTGTAGAAGAGGAACGTATTGTTCCCTTCAATGAAATTAAAAAATCTATCGTACAAGTATCTTTTAACTAATTCCAATGGATGCAAAAATCTTAATTGAATCCTTCGCAGAATTTGCGAGATCAAAAAATGTGGATCGCCCTACCATGATCCGTATTCTGGAAGATGTATTTAGAGCGATGATTCGCAAGAAGTTTGAATCGGACGAGAATTTTGATGTGACCATCAATGCCGATAAAGGGGATTTGGAAATTTTCCGTATCCGTGAAATTGTCGATGACAATTCGGAGGATATTTGGGATTTTGACAAAATCAGCCTAACAGATGCTCAAAAAATTGAGCCTGACTTTGAAGTGGGAGAAGAGGTTTACGAAAAAATTGAGCTAGAAGAATTTGGAAGACGTGCGGTACAAATGGCACGTCAAACCTTGATTCAGCGCATCAAAGATTTGGAGAAGGATATTCTTTTCAGCAAATACGAGGAGCAGGTTGGAGAAATTATTTCTGCGGAAGTGTACCAGATTCTTGGACGCGAAATTCTTCTAATCGATGGGGAAGGCAATGAATTGATTTTGCCTAAAGGCGAACAAATTTCTAAAGATCGTTTTAGAAAAGGAGATTCTGTAAAAGCCATCGTGCATCGCGTAGATATGATCAATGGAAACCCCAAGGTGATCTTGTCTCGTACTTCTCCAGTATTCTTGGAAAGACTTTTTGAAAACGAAGTTCCTGAGGTTTACGATGGCCTAATCACGATTGTGAAGGTAGTACGCGAGCCAGGTGAGCGAGCCAAAGTGGCGGTTGAATCTTACGACGATCGAATTGATCCAGTTGGAGCTTGCGTAGGAATGAAAGGATCACGTATTCATGCAGTTGTCCGTGAACTTCAGAATGAAAATATTGACGTGATCAATTTCACGGAAAACTTAGATCTCTATGTTTCCCGTGCCTTGAGCCCAGCAAAAGTTTCTTCCCTTTCCATCAATAAGGAATCCAAGCGAATTTCCGTGTTTTTGAAACCTGATCAGGTTTCGTTAGCCATTGGAAAAGGCGGATTTAACATCAAACTGGCTAGCCGATTGGTTGGTTATGAAATCGATGTGTTCCGTGAGTTAAATGAATACGAAGAGGAAGATGTGGACTTGAACGAGTTCTCAGATGAAATCGATCAGTGGATCATTGACGAACTCAAAAAGACTGGTTTGGATACCGCAAAAAGCGTGTTGGTGCTTAGCAAGGAAGATTTGATCCGAAGAACCGAGTTGGAGGAAGTCACAATCGACGAGATTTTCCGCATACTTAGAACAGAATTTGACCAATAAGGGGCTTAACCCCAAAGATTACCCTAATTTTACTTAAGATTTCGAAAGAGGTTTTTGCTTATGTCAGAAGAAAAAATGATGCGATTAGGCCAAATAGCCAGAAAGCTCAACGTGGGTACGGCAACCATCGTTGAGTCCTTGGCTAAAAAGGGCTATGAGGTGGAGAACAATCCCAATTCCAAAATCACCTTGGACCAAGTGGCCATGCTTGAAAAGGAATTCAAGTCCTCTGCTCTTGAAAAAGAAGAGGCGTCCCACCTTTCCATTGGAAAGCGACATGAGCCTTTGGAGCAAGAGCTTCCAAAGCCAGAAAAAGTAGTTGAGCCGACTCCTGCTCCAGCTCCTGTGGCAAAAGCCCCAGAGCCTGTTGTAGAGAAAATAACTACCGAAGCTCCCAAGTTGGAAGGAATTAAAGTGTTGGGCAAGGTTGATCTTGAAAGAAAGCCGACGCCAACCCCTCCACCAGCACCTCAGCCGAAACCAAGTCCTGCGCCTAAGCAAGAAGAGAAGAAAACTGAACCTGTAGTTCCTACAGTTGTACAAGAACCCGCGCCTGCTTCTAAGGTGGCAGAAGTTCAACCTGCAAAGCCTGTACCAACTGAAGTAGTGCCAGAAGAACTGATTTCTGCAAAAGCGGATTCTCTGAAAGGATTGACAGTACTCGGAAAAATAGAGCTTCCTGTCGATAAATCTAAGAAAAAAGGAGGGCCAGTTGCTTCTTCAGATGAGCGTGGAAAGGACAAAAAACGTCCGAGAAAACGCATTGATAGCAAGCCAGGAGCGCCTAATCCTGCAGGTGGAGGCCAGACTCAAGGAGGAGCAAATCGCCCTCCAGATCAGCGAGGCGGAAGACCTGGGCAACCCAATAAACCGGGAGGACAACCCCAACGACCAGGCGGTAGCCCTCAGCAGCGCATCCAAAAGGCTGAGCCTACTCCAAAAGAAATTCAAGATCAGATTAAGCAGACTTTGGCAAGACTTCAAGGCAATAAGCCAGGAGGAAAGACGAAGTCAAGACGCGATAAGCGTGCCGAGCGTGACCGTGAGGTAGAATCCGAAGGAGATGAACTAAAAATCTTAAAGGTTACCGAATTTATCTCAGCCAATGATTTGGCTGCACTTTTGGATGTGTCGGTCAACCAAATCATTTCTGCTTGCCTATCCCTGGGCATGTTTGTTTCCATCAACCAGCGTTTGGATGCGGAAGCCATCACCATTATCGCCGATGAATTTGGCTTTGATGTGGAGTTTACCAAGTCCATCGAAGATGAGCTGGAAGAAGAAGTGGAGGACACAGATGAGGAATTGGAAGAGCGTGCACCGATTGTGACCATCATGGGTCACGTCGATCACGGAAAAACTTCTTTGCTCGATTTTATTCGCATGTCGAAGGTGACCGCAGCAGAAGCTGGAGGGATCACCCAGCACATCGGAGCTTACGATGTAATGACCAAGACAGGTCATAAAATTGCTTTCCTAGATACACCAGGTCACGAAGCCTTTACTGCTATGCGTGCTCGTGGTGCGAAGATTACCGACGTAGCCATCATCGTGATTGCTGCAGACGATAGCATCATGCCGCAAACCAAGGAAGCAATCAACCATGCCCAGGTGGCAGGTGTACCGATGATTTTCGCCATCAACAAGGTGGATAAGCCCAATGCTCGTCCTGAAAAAATCAAGGAAGAGCTGGCCAACATGAACCTACTTGTAGAAGATTGGGGTGGAAAATACCAATCCCAAGAAATCTCTGCGAAGACAGGTCAAGGTATAGATGAGCTTCTTGAGAAGGTCCTTCTCGAATCCGAGATTTTGGAATTGAAGGCCAACCCGAATAAAAATGCAGTGGGTACAGTCATCGAAGCCTCCTTAGATAAGGGTCGTGGCTATGTGTCTACGATCATGATTCAAGCAGGTACTTTGAGCATTGGAGATGTGATGCTTGCAGGTCAGCATTATGGCCGTGTAAAGGCCATGTTTGACCATACCGGAAAGAAACTCAAAGAAGCTGGACCTTCTACTCCAGTTTTGATGCTTGGATTGAGTGGTGCTCCTCAGGCAGGAGATACAATCAAAGTATACGATACCGAACGAGAAGCACGAGAAATCGCCAACTCAAGAGAGCAAATCCAGCGCGAACAAAGCTTGCGTACCAAGAAGCACATCACCTTGGATGAAATCGGTCGCCGATTGGCGATCGGAAGTTTCAAGGAACTCAACATCATCATCAAAGGTGACGTTGATGGTTCTGTGGAAGCACTTTCGGATTCCCTACTCAAACTTTCTAAGGATGAGGTGAAGGTAAGCATCATCCATAAGGGTGTAGGTCAGATTTCCGAATCGGACGTATTGCTGGCTTCAGCTTCAGATGCGATCATTATTGGTTTCCAGGTTCGCCCATCTTCCAATGCCAAAAAGCTTGCGGAACAAGAGGAAATCGAGATTCGCCACTACTCCATCATCTACGACGCGATCAACCAAATCAAGGACGCGATTGAAGGGATGCTTGAACCTGAATATGAAGAAGTTATCACAGGTAATATCACCGTTCGTGAGGTATTTAAAATCACGAAAGTGGGTACCGTTGCCGGTTCGTACGTTACCGACGGATTCATCACTAGAAAGAACAAGATTCGCATCATCCGTGATGGTATCGTGATCCATGAAGGAGAAATCGATCAGTTGAAGCGCTTCAAAGACGATGTGGCTGAAGTGAAGGCCGGATACGAGTGTGGTATTTCAATCAAAAACTACAACAATATCGAAATCGACGATACCATTGAAGGTTACGAAATGAAAGAAATCAAGCGTAAGAAATAAGTTTTCAAAAAGTATAGTCAAAAAGGAACGGCATTCGCTGTTCCTTTTTTAGTTTTAGGCCATGCTTGAAGTACTTCATTTGCTCTCCTTTGGGTTGGGACTTGGATCTGGGTTTCTGCTGATCCTGGGCCTGATTCGTCCAGTGCTCGTACTCTGGTTTTTGGACCGATTCAATCGGCTGAAGGTCATTCAGGTGTATGGCCTTGCCACACTGATCTTTTTGGCATTGAGTTTTGTGATGCAGATGGTTGGGTAGGACTCCTCTGTGGAGAAACTTGTGACCTAGTATTGTTTTTCACCCAGATTCTTTCAATTTTTGGTTAAACAATCTCCGAATTGAAAAACGCAGTTGCCATAGCGCTCCTTTTTTGCTTTGTCCTCTTTCACTTTGGATACTATGCGGTCTACCTCTCCGCGAATGTATCCCTTGAGCGAAATTGGATGGATCAAATCTATGGGGTGCAGCAGGTACAGCTGGAGGAGCAAATTCTTGAAATACCCTTGAATGCCCCTTACATGGCCAATCAGGAGGAATTCCAAGCGACCAACACCCGTTTTGAATTGGAAGGCAACTATTACCGAGCCATCAAGCAGCGTTATCAAAACGACACCTTGCAGGTGGTCTATGTGCCCGATACCGCCAGAAAAGTGCTGGATGTAACGGTAAAAAAATGGATTTCCGCCCTTGCAGAAGATCAGTTGCCACAAGATCAGGAAGCGAGCAACTTGGGAATGCAATTTGCAAAAGATTACCTAGGCAATGGGCTACTTTCCTTTGAAGGGATGAGTTCGCCAAAGTTTACCACAGAAATTGGGTTTATTTTTTCAACGTATTTGAGTCCTAGTTTCATTCTAGACAGCCCCCCTCCCCAACACGGCTAATTTTTTCTTTTGACCCAGCATCATCAATGGTGATTTTGCTTTTGGGTTCAAACTTTCGAGACGTGGCTCCAATTCAAGGCAAAGTTCCTGAATGGACCGGCGCATTCTCCTTTTTATTTACCTCAACACATACTAGCGATGAAAAATCATTTCAGATTCCTTGGCTTGCTTTGCGCAAGCTTGGGGATCCTTACCATAGCGCATGCGCAAACTCCCTTGGATGGCTTAATGATGCCCAAAGGGGAGATTTGCATTGCCCTACAATACGAGCAGGTCACCTGGGACCGGTATTGGGAGGGCTCCACGATTCGAGTAAATCAAAACATCGGCACGTTCACCAAACAAATGGGCATGCCCATGATCGTAGGAGGGATTACCGACAAGGTCAACGTAATCCTGAGTCTCCCCTATGTCAAAACAGCTGCTTCTGCAGGGCAGATGGCTGGAGTACAAGGAATTCAGGATTTAGGGATATCCGTGAAGGCCTTGTTTCTGGAAAAGACCATTGGAAAAGGCAAGTTGACTGGATTTTCCAATCTGAGCTTCAGTACCCCAGCCTCCAACTATTTATCGGATTACATGCCCTTTAGCCTGGGCCTCGGAGCCAATGAACTCGGCATCAGAGCCATTGGAAAGTATGAATTGAATAAAGGCCCTTATGTTCGAGCCTCTTATGCGTATCTAAATAGGGGGACTACCAATGCTGAGCGTGAGTACTACTATGCAAATGGATCGGTATATTCTTCCACAATGAATGTTCCAGATGCCTTTCAAAGTCAGCTTACCTTAGGGTCCTGGTTGTTTAATTATAGACTTCGGGTAGAAGCAAGTTTGACCACCATTCGATCAGCCTCTGGGGATGACATCCGGACCTATTGCATGCCACTGCCAACTAATAAGGTAGATTTTGACCGAATAGAGGGATTTGCTCAGTATTATTTTAAAAGTGGTGGCAAAGGCCTTGGACTTATCGCCTCCTACCAACAGGCAATTTCTGGAAGGAATATGGGCCAGTTTTCTGGCTATGGACTAGGAATCACCTATCAGTTTAAAGCCTTTTAATTCAGACAAGATGAAAAAATACAATTACATAACCATAGGACTTCTTCTCTTCACGTTTTTAGTTTCTTCATGTGTGGAAGATTTGCCAACCAAGTATGACTTTACTGGCTATCAATATTCAAACTTAGATGCCAATGCAGGGCAGTGGAAATTGATACTGCATACCTCAAATGAACAAATTTCCATTCCAAATCCTGCTGCAGCTGGATCTCCTGAATTGCTCAAGGAATTGGCAGATGCCAAAGAGATCCAGAAAAAAGCAACTTCCGCCCAAAGGGAGGCAGTGGGGTACTGGACCAATAATCCGCTCCTGAGATGGAATGAAATCGCACTGGAATTGGCGACCAAATACAATTTGATCCCAGCACCCAATCCAGATGGAACTTATCCTGTTCCCGATGCTGCCAATCCATCCAAGTATCCCAAGTTTCCTTATTCCCATCCCCCGTATACCAGCAGGATGCTTGCCCATTTGAGTGTAGCTCAATACGACGGATTGATTATGGCTTGGCAGTACAAGTACAAGTTTAAGCGACAGGCTCCATACCAACTGGATCCGCAGATCAAATCTTCCTACGAGAATAATGGACTCTTTTCCTATCCTTCGGATGGTGCAGTGATTGCTAAGGCTTCACAAGACATTCTTACCGCAATGTTTCCATTGGAGAAAGAATTTTTGGCCCAGAAAGCTCAAGAGCATTTGGAATCTCTTATCGTAGCGGGCATCAACGTCAGCAGTGATGTGGAAGCAGGTAAATTAATTGGCACCGAGGTGGCCAAAACAGCCTTGGCAAGAGCGTCTACCGATGGGATGAAAAATGCCCAAACTACTCGGGCTAAATCTGATTCCATCAAGAATGCTGCTAAAGAGCGTTTTGGATGGGTTTGGGAAAATCAGGAGACTCCTCAGCGTTCGGTTGGCTTAGTTCCGCTTTTTGGGAAGGTTCGCCTGTGGAATGTGCCCAATGTGGAAGCCATTCGGCCCGGTCCACCTCCTGCTCCTAATTCTCCTGAATTTCAAAAAGATGCAGCAGAATTGAAGCAGTATGCCAATAACCTGACGATCAACCAGCGTAGGATAGCGAACTTCTGGAATGATGGATTAAATACCTACACTCCTCCAGGGCATTGGAATCGTTTTGCAAAAGAAGAAGTGGTAGCCAATAAGCTGAGTCCTGTGCGTACCGCTCGGGTATTTGCTTACCTCAACATGGCCATAGCCGATGCAGGAATTGCCTGTTGGGATGCCAAGTACTACTACCATTACCCAAGACCGATTCAGACCATCCCTGGATTTAAAACCATTTTGGGAACCCCTAATTTTCCTGCGTATACTTCGGGACATGCATCCTTCTCAGCGGCTGCTGCAGAAGTAATGGCTCACTTTTTCCCAGCCAACGCAGGGCAATTTAGAACTTGGGCAGAAGAAGCGTCTATGTCCCGCATTTATGGGGGTATCCATTACTCCTTTGATGCGACGGCAGGCTTGACTCAAGGAAGGCAAGCGGCTGCTTACTCCATAGCGATGGCAAAGCTAGACGGAGCCGACTGAGTACTTGACTACTAAAAATGAGGTCAAAGCGACTGTTCAGACGCTTTGACCTCTTTTTTTAGGCTTCGGATGGCCAAAAGAATCAAGGCAATGGCCAACACAAATAAAATGGAAGCAATAACTGCAAGGATATAGCCTTCATCTTGGAAGTTTTTCCAAGCAAATAATCCCAAGGAAGCAAGCGTGACCGTAAACATGAAAAACATGGGGATGGTCACAAAGGTGGCAGAGATATTCTTTTTAATGAGCCACACGCCAACAGTCAATAAGGCTAGTGCGGCAAGCAATTGATTGGCAGACCCAAAGATTGGCCAAAGTTTTTCAAACTCTCCAGAGGCAAGCAATAAAACGGAAAGGATAATGACTATGGTCGTGGATAAGTAGCGATTTTTGGCCATCACTTGTGCAGCAGGCTGCGGCATGTCTTCAAAGTATTCTTGCAAGGTAAATCGAGCCAAACGGGTACAGGTATCGAGTGTAGTCAGTGCAAATGCGGAAACCGTCAGGGCCACAAATCCTACGGCAAAGGGTTCGGATACCCCAAGGCTAGAAATCATTCCACCCAATCCTGTAGAAAATAGGGCAACAGGACCTTCTACAGTAAGTCGATCTAGGTACTCGGTTCGTGATAGGATAATTACGGCCCCTACGGAAATGATTGCCAAAAAGGATTCGATCAACATTCCACCAAAGCCCACAAGCTTGGCGTCACTTTCTTTGTCCAACTGCTTGGAAGTAGTACCAGAAGCTACCAAGGAGTGAAATCCAGAAATGGCTCCACAAGCAATAGTGACAAACAAGACGGGAAAGAAGTAACCCAAACTTTCACTTGAAAGATTTACCTCTGTACTCATCTCAATGGTAGGGTCAGCAACGACCACTCCTGCTACTGCGGCGATCATTAAGCCATAGAGCAAGAAGCTGTTGAGGTAATCTCGAGGCTGTAGCAATAAGGATACGGGCGTAACAGAAGCAATGAAGGCATAGACCAACAGGCCACCTACCCATATGGGATAGGTTAAAGCCAATGGAATCTGTGTACCTAGATAGACAAAGTAGTACATCAGCACCACACCAATTATGGTGATCACTATAAATGCCAGGTTTTTGTTTCCCACCCATTTATTGGCATAGCCAAAGGCAATGGCTAAAAAGATGAAAAGAATGGAAGCAGAGCCTACTCCAGGGTTCGCAACAAAGGTTTTGGCAATGATGTCTGAGAATACTCCGATGACTAGAATCAGGGTGGAGAAACTAAAAAGAATAAAAAGCTGCTTGCCCTTAATCCCAATTTGGTTTCGAATGATTACCCCAATGGACTTCCCCTCAGTGCGAAGAGAGGCAGCCATGCTGCCCAAATCATGCACAGCCCCAAAGAAAATCCCACCAACCAAAATCCAGATGACCGCTGGAATCCAACCAAAGGTCACGGCGATGATGGGTCCCACAATCGGCCCTGCCCCAGCAATTGAAGCAAAGTGATGGCCCAATACCACAATCGGCTTACTCGGCTCGTAGTCGATTCCATCTCGATGGGTATGTGAGGGGGCTTTTCGGGCATCACTCAACCCAAATTTGTTGTACACGTATTTTCCATAAATCCGGTAAGCAAGCAAGAGGATAACTGCAGAGATTAGTAAGAGGATGGATAAGCTCATGGATAATTTTGAAGGGGATGGTGAAGGGTTGGGCTTGATTTGAATTTCAAAGTACTAAAAAATAGTTCGTGTAAAAAGAGAATTTCTCCTAGCGGCGGGACAAGGGATAGCCATCGAGATGAAGAAGAAATTTTAAATATGAGAGTTTCAAACTAAATTTGTCACCTTTGAGGTGTTAGATCAATCAGAATAGTTGTATGGCGTGGTTTAAGAGAACTGACAAAGGCATTAAGACTTCCACTGCGGATAAAAAAGATACGCCGGATGGGTTGTGGTTTAAGACACCAAGCGGGACGATCGTTCATACCCGGGAGTTGAAAAATAATGCTTATGTCTCTCCAAACGATGATTTTCATGTGAAAATCGGGTCAAAGGAGTATTTCGAAATTCTTTTTGACAACAATTCCTTTACCGAATTGGATGAAGGAATGAAGTCGGGAGACCCCCTCAAGTTCGTAGATACCAAATCCTACTCCTCCCGAATTGAGGCTACCATTACCAAATCCGAATTGAACGATGCGGTAAGGTCTGCCTATGGAAAAATGAATGGGCAGGAGCTAGTCATCGCTTGCATGGACTTCAACTTTATTGGGGGATCGATGGGATCCGTGGTTGGGGAAAAAATTGCCAGAGCGATAGACCATGCCTTGAAAAATAAAATTCCATTTTTGATGATCTCCAAATCTGGAGGAGCACGCATGATGGAAGCAGGCTTTTCTTTGATGCAAATGGCCAAGACCTCTGCCAAACTGGCCTTGCTAGACAAAGCGGGAATCCCTTACATATCGCTACTCACAGATCCTACCACAGGGGGTGTGACAGCATCTTATGCCATGTTGGGTGATTTTAACATTGCCGAACCGGGAGCCTTGATTGGATTTGCGGGCCCTCGTGTCATTCGTGAGACCATCGGGAAGGATTTACCCAAGGGTTTTCAGAGTTCCGAATTTGTGTTGGAACACGGATTTTTGGACTTTATTGTCGATAGACGGTTGTTAAAAGTGAAGTTGAGCACCTTGCTAAACCTATTGAAGAATTAATCAGTTAGAATACCGGTGAGAAGTCAGAAATCTCCTCCAAATTTGTTTCTAATTTTGGCGTGCATTCCTGATTAATAAATATATTTGTGCTCCTAAAAACGGGGTTTTCCTACGAAAAAGAAAAAATAAGAGTTCATGGGTTCTGTAATTATTACTTCCATTATTGCCTTCACAGCCATTATCCTGCTGTTGGTATTTATTCTCCTATTTGCCCAGTCCAAACTGGTAAATTCTGGGGATGTCAAGATTATCATCAACGGGGATGAAAGCAACCCAATTGTCGCTTCTGCGGGTTCAAGCTTACTTTCTACCTTAGGTAATCAAAAAATCTTCCTTCCTTCTGCCTGTGGTGGAGGGGGTACTTGCGCCATGTGCAAGTGTATCGTAGACGATGGGGGTGGAGACGTACTGCCTACCGAAGTGGGTCACCTTAGCCGTGCTGAGCAGCAAGGACATGTTCGCTTGGCCTGCCAAGTGAAAGTAAAGCAGGACATGAAAATTCGTGTTCCTGAGGAGATCTTCGGAATCAAAAAGTGGGAGTGTGAGGTCATCTCCAACTACAACGTATCTACGTTTATCAAGGAATTTAAAGTAAAACTACCAGAGGGAGAAATCCTTCATTTTGAGGCAGGAGGATACATCCAAATTGACGTGCCGGCCATTACGGTTAAGTTTAAGGATATGGACATCACTCCACATCCAGAGTTGGGTCACCCAGCTGACGTGTACAAGAGCGATTGGGATAAGTTTGGATTGTGGGACTTGGTGATGAAAAATGACGAGCCTTTGTTCCGTGCCTATTCCATGGCCAACCACCCTGCTGAAGGAAATATCGTGATGTTGACGATTCGTATCGCAACTCCACCATGGGATCGTGCCAACAACCGTTGGATGGATGTCAATCCTGGAGTATGCTCTTCTTACGTATTTGGATGCAAGCCAGGTGACAAAGTGATGATCTCTGGACCTTACGGAGAATTCCACATCAATCCTACCCAAAGAGAGATGATCTACATCGGCGGTGGTGCAGGAATGGCTCCATTGAGAGCACAAATCTTCCACCTATTCCATACCGAAAAAACGCAGCGTAAGGTATCTTACTGGTATGGAGGCCGTTCCAAGAAGGAATTGTTCTATGTGCCTCATTTCAGAGAAATCGAAAAGGAATTCCCGAACTTCAATTTCCACATCGGACTTTCAGAACCACTTCCAGAAGACAATTGGAAGATCAAGACTTCCTTGGAAGATCGTGAAGCGGATGGATACGTTGGATTCATTCACCAGGTATTGTTTGAAAACTACCTGAAGAATCATGCAGAGCCAGATGAGGTAGAGTATTACCTATGTGGTCCTCCGTTGATGAACGCGGCGGTTCTCAAGTTGCTCGATGACTTGGGTATTCCAAAAGAAAACATACGATTTGACGATTTCGGTGGTTAAATCACAACTTAAAATCCTGCTGATGCAGGATTTTTTTTTAGGTATCATTTTTGATTAGTTTTAAAGACCTAAAGACTTTCCATGACCATTTCTTCTTTTTTTGAGCCTGTGGAATCTGCTGTTGCAGAAAAAGGCTATGCCGAGAATTCAATTTTTAATCAGCTTTCTATTCACCACCATAGTTTTCCTGACCTCAAGGGAGTTCAGATTGCCCTTGTGGGCTTGAAAGAAAGCAGGGGGGCCAAGAAGTCCGAAAGCATTGCTCGAGCAAGTTCCGAGATTCGAGAGAAGCTGTATCAACTCAAACGGGGTGCAATTCCCTATCAAGTTGCAGATTTGGGAGACCTTATTTCTGGGGATAGCCTAAACGATACCTACCAGAATATTCGACAGGTTGGCGACTACCTGATGCGTCAGCAGATTTTGCCCATCTTTTTTGGTGGTTCTCATGATCTCGATTATGGACAATACCTGTCTTACCAGAAATTGAAAAAGCTGGTCACCTTACTCACCGTAGACGCCAAAATTGACATGGAAGAGTCAGGTCCAGAAAGTGACAGACATACCCAGGAAATTGTCCTCCATCAACCCAATTTCTTGTTTTCTTCCACCCACCTGGCCTACCAAAGCTTCCTTGTAGATCCCACCTTAGTTACGGCCCTAGAGAAGCTCTACTTTGAGCATGTTCGCCTTGGACAATTGCGAGACAACTTCAAGGAAATGGAGCCTCTGATTCGCGATGCGGATTTGATCAGCTTTGACTTAAGTGCAATTCAGTCTTCCGTAGTGCCTGGTGCCGTAGATGCGCAGCCTTTTGGACTGTCGGGTGAGGAAGCAAGTCAGATTTGTTGGTTTGCTGGCTCAAACGAAAAATTGAGCTCCTTTGGTGTCTATGGATACGATCCCTACTACGACGATACGTACAACAAGACTGCTCAAGTAGCGGCGGTAATGATCTGGTACTTTATCGAAGGATTTTACAGTAGAAAAGACACCCTTTCCTTCAAGAGTGCAGCCTACATGAAATACACGGTGTCCATGGACTCCAAGCCCAATACCTTGGTTTTCTACAAAAGCAAACGAAGTGGCAAATGGTGGATGGAGATCCCCTACAACGATGCCAGCCGATTTGAGCGAGTGAGCATTGTTCCCTGTAGCTATTCCGATTACCAACAAGCGCAGCAGGGAGAGATTCCCGAGCGTTGGGTGACTGCCCAAATCAAACTTTATTGATGAATCGCTATACCCGTCAGCAGCTAGCCCTGCGGAATGGACAGGATAAGCCAGAAATTTGGGTGGCTTTTCAAGGAGTCATTTACGATGTAACCTCTTCCAAGCTTTGGAAAAATGGAAAGCATTACGAACATTGGGCGGGTCAGGATTTGACGGAAGAACTTGGGGATGCTCCCCACAGCGAAAAAGTATTTGAAAAATTTGAGGCCATAGGCCAGCTACACCCAGATGATTTTAATAGCAGATAGTGGTTCGAGTAAAACCGATTGGCGGGTAATCCGCAAAGACGGCCAAATCAGTCAATATCGTGGGATTGGGTTCAATCCCTATTACCTGAGCGTAGCTGAGATGACACAGCAGTTGCATCAGGACTTTTTGTTGAATATCTCCAATCAAGTTGAAGAGATCTATTACTACGGAGCGGGATGTGCAGCTCCGGAGAAGAAGGTAGAGGTAGAGCAAGCGCTTCGCGCAATTTTTCCAACTGCACAGATTCAGATAGATCATGACCTACTGGCAGCTGCCAAAGCGACCTGTGGGCATCGTGCAGGGATTGCCTGCATCTTAGGTACAGGTTCGAATAGTTGTGACTACGATGGCAAAACTATAGTTGCTTCCAGACCCGCTGCAGGCTACATTCTTGGTGATGAAGGGGGTGGCAGTGATGTGGGGCGGCAGTTTCTCAAAGACTTTATCCATGAAGAAATGCCTGCGGCCATTCGCCAAGCAGCCATTGACCGCTTTCAGCTCTCCCAGTATGGGATTCAGGAGCAGGTTTACCGCAAGCCCTTTCCCAACCGGTACATGGCGAGTTTTTGCCGCTTCCTTACGGAGCACAAAGCTGACCCATACTGTTACGGCTTGTTTTACAATGCTTTTCAAAATTTCTTTAACAAGCACGTCTGCAAATACCCAGATTTTCAAACCAAGCCAGTTCACTTTGTAGGATCCATTGCCTATTACAATGCGGAAATCCTTCGGAAAGCAGCTACAGATCGCGGCATGCAGGTAGGCTTAATATTGGAAAGCCCAATTGCGGGACTAACCCTTTACCACCAAGAAATGGTATGAAAAAAATAACTGAAAGCACCTCGATTTACGAAAACTTGGAGCAGATGACTGCTCTGGAGCTGGTGGAGAATATCAATGCCGAGGACCATAAAGTAGCGCCGGCTGTTCACCAGAAACTAGAGCAAATTGCGGCTTTAGTGGATGAAATTGTCCCTCGAATGCGTGAAGGGGGTCGTCTTTTCTACATTGGAGCGGGTACAAGTGGACGATTGGGAATCTTGGATGCCTCCGAGTGCCCTCCTACCTATGGAGTGCCTCACGATTGGGTCATTGGGCTCATTGCTGGTGGTGATTCAGCCATTCGAAAAGCGGTGGAGCATGCTGAAGACGATGTGGAACAGGCATGGAAGGACATACAGGCCTATGGCTTTTCCACTTTGGATACAGTCATCGGTATTGCTGCTTCAGGAAGTACTCCCTATGTGTTGGGAGGTGTACGGAAGGCCAAAGAAATGGGGCTACTCACGGTAGGGATCTCCTGCAACCCTGATTCTCCACTTGGCATGGCGGTAGATCATCCCATTGAAGTCGTGGTGGGTCCTGAGTTTGTGACGGGTAGTACCCGTATGAAATCGGGCACCGCGCAAAAGCTGGTCTTAAATATGATTTCTACTGCAGTGATGATCAAATTGGGGCGTGTAAAGGGAAATAAGATGGTGGACATGCAATTGTCGAATGCCAAGCTAGTAGATCGAGGCACCAAAATGATCATGGAAGCCACGGGTGTATCCTATGAAAAAGCGAATGAATTGCTTCTCACTCAGGGTTCTGTTCGGAATGCAACAGAATATTATTACAAGAATAAAGGCGTAGACTAAAGAATATTTTGAATACAGGAACCGGATTGGTTCAATTCCACGTATCTTTGCGGGCTATTTAATCCTTTGAATTTCAGAAGGTAAATTAATTTAAACAACTACAGCAGTGATGCTGCAACAGCATGAAAAGAAATAATCCTAGAAAACCATTTTTTGGTTCGGACAAAAAGGAAGGAGATGCTTCAGGCAACAAAAAATCCCCAAGGGGGTCCTCCTTCTCAAAAAAAGACAATTCTTCTGATTCGGGTAAGGGCAAGTTCTTTGGTAAAAAAGAAAATGCCACTGAAAAGAAACCTTATGAAAGAAGAAATTCAGAAGGTGCTCCGTACAAAGGAGCTTCAAAAGGTAGATTTTTTAAAGACAAGGAAGCGGGCTCTGAGGGAAGACCTTCCTTTGGGGAAAAGTCATCCGATTGGAAGGAGAAAAAATCTTTTGGGGATTCTCCCAATCGCTTTAAAAAGGAGGAGCGTGGGGAAGGAAGAAAGTTTGGAGGTAAATTCAACGAGTCCAGTCCTCGTCCAGTCCGCGGGGATAAGCCCGGATTCAAGAAGGGGGAGTATACTAAGCCAGCTTTCTCAAAAGATAAAGGAGGTAGAAAAGATTTTTCGGAGGATAAGGCTCCGCTTGCTCCAGGTGAAAAACGCGTGTACAAGGGAAGAGGAAAGGACCAAAAGCCTATTTATGGGGTGGAACCTAAGCAATTCAATGGGGATGCACCAACAGAGAAAAGAGGATTTGGAAAGAATAGAAGCAAGTTTGTCGAGCTAAGTGCAGATCGACCTGACTATAATTTTGATAGCCTTCCTCAGAAAAAGAATAAAAAGGAGGGGGAAGAGCTCATTCGTCTCAACAAATACGTGGCAAACTCAGGCATTTGTAGCCGTAGAGAGGCCGACGACTTGATCCTGAAGGGATTGGTAGTAGTCAATGGCGTGGTGGTTCAGGAGATGGGCTACAAAGTAAAAAAGTCGGATCACGTGGTTTTCCAAGGAAAGAAGATTAATCCTGAAAAACCAGTGTATGTCTTGTTAAACAAGCCGAAAGATTTTATCACCACTACAGAAGACCCTATGGAGCGGAAGACAGTGATGAAGCTGGTTGAAAATGCCTGTGAGGAGCGAATTTTTCCAGTAGGTCGTTTGGATAGAAATACCACGGGCTTGCTTGTATTTACCAATGATGGGGAACTGGCAGCTAAGCTATCCCATCCTTCCAATGAGATTAAGAAAATCTACCAGGTGACCTTGGATAAGCCTTTGACCGCTAAGGATGAGGAAGAAATCATCGAAGGGCTTACCCTAGAGGATGGGGATGCTAAGGTAGATGACTTGCAAGTACTTTCGAAGGATAGAACTATCCTAGGTTTGGAAATTCACATTGGGAGGAACCGAATTGTACGTCGAATTTTTTCACACCTGGGCTATGAGGTAGTGGCTTTGGATCGGGTGATGTATGCCGGCCTAGACAAGAAGGATTTGAAGCGGGGACACTATCGCTTCCTTACCGAACAAGAGGTGATTCGTTTGAAATACTACATCTAAAAAAAGGGGCTCAAGCCCCTTTTTTTTATACAAATGCCTTGAGTTGCTTCAGCAGCTCAGCGCTGGTGAGCAGGCCTCCTTTCCGCCATAGGATCTTTCCTCTTTTAAAGAGCATGAGATGTGGGATGGAGCGAATGGCAAACTGCTGAGCGAGCTGTGGATGCTTGTCCACATTCACTTTGAATAAGGTGACTTTACCCTGGAGTTCATCCACCACTTTTTCCAGTACAGGTGATAAGGTTTGGCAAGGTCCACACCAATCCGCATAAAAGTCCACTAAGAGCGGTTCTTGGCTCTCGAGTAGAATGGTTTTGGGAGATTTTTTTGCCATAAAAAAACCGGCCACTTGGGCCGGTTCGTTTTTATTTTTGAGCGGGTTTCGCTGGAATCTGAATTCCTAACTTGGCCAAAACCAATTCGGTAAATTTATCTTCCTCTTTGGTGTACAACAAGATGGGTGATTGTCCTGCAGTTTCAGCAAAAATATGAGTGTAGTTGTTCTCTGCGGCAACTGCATTGATTGCGTTGATCACTTTCGTTTGAACAGGCTCCAAAAGCTCCTGCAACTTTCTTTGGTAGGAGGTTTGTGCATCTTGCTCATACTTCTGAAGGTCATCACGAAGTTTGGTCAATTCTTGCTCTTTTGCTGCTCTAGCAGTTTCAGTCATGGTAGGAGCAGCTTGCTGATAGGCTTCTACTTGCTTTTGGAAGTCTGCAGCTTTGGTTTGGATGTTGGTTTGAAGTTGGGTCTGGTAATCTTGAACATCAGCTCCAATTTGCTCCATTTCTGGCATCAAATCCATAATCAATTCTACGCTCGTGTACCCGATTTTGATAGTGCTTTGAGCTTGGGCGGTGAATCCTACCAATAGCAAGGCTAGAGAAGCTAGGATAACGTTTACTTTCATCATTTGGTGTGTATTTAATTGTTGTCTTCAATTCCTAATTCTTCCAGGACAAACTCAGAATAGTCATGTCTTGGATCTGTATAAATAATTGCAGATGGTCCTGCAGCCTTATCGAAAAGAACAGCGAGATTGTTTCTGCGCGATACCCGTTCGATGGCATCGTAAATTTTGGATTGTAGGGGCTGAAGAAGTTCTGCCTGCTTTTGGTAGTATACTCCATCTATCCCAAACACCCGACTCGTAAATTCCTGCGAAGCCTTTTGCTTTGCCTTGATTACTTCTACTCTTTTTTGGTACATCTCTTCAGTAAGCAGGACTTCCTCAGCTTTGAGCTGGGCGGATAGTTCCTTTATTTCCTGATCCAAATTTTGTGCCTCTTTTTTCCATTCCTCACTGAGCTTTTTCAACTCATCCTGCACCAGTTTGTAGTCTGGATGCTTGTTTAGAATGTATTCAGAATCGATGTATCCAAACTTTTGGGCTGCCAAAGGTCCAGAATACAGGATTATGAAAAGTAAAAGTACAATTTTGAATGATTTATTCATGCGTTCTTTACGTTTTTGGATTAACTCCAGCGAACAAAATTTAGGTTTTTCCTAACATAAATTAACAAACGCTGTGAATTCCAAAAGATTATCTGAACTGCTGGCCAATGGTAAAGTGGAATTGAGGACCACTTGCCTTCAAGGCTCCAGGCATTGGGTCAAACCCATATCCCCAATCCACACCGAGTAGACCAAATGCAGGCATAAATATTCGAGCGCCTACCCCAGCAGATTTTTTGAGGTCATAAGGATTGAAATCCTTGTAATCTCCCCAGTTGTTACCAGCTTCAGCAAAAGTGAGCAAGAAGATAGTAGCAGATGGGTTAGGAGATACGAGGAATCGAAGTTCCATCACATACTTATTGTACACTACCCCCCCATATGGATCGGGATCAGCAGTACCTCGGGTATTTCGTCCAGGTGTGATCGTTTGATTTTCGTATCCTCTCAAACCTACGATTTCTTGACCTAAGGCAAAGTTGTTGAAGTTCATTCCATCACCCCCCATCACAAAGCGTTCCAATGGGATGATGCCGAGCTTGTTGCCATAAGATCCCAAGAAGCCCATGTGTGCTCGTGCGCTAGCCACAAACTTAGAGGAACCAAAGAGTGGAGTATAGAAAGAAGCGTCAAACATCCACTTGTGGTATTCCAACCACTTGTATTTTTCCTGGTCTCCAGATTCTTCGTTTAGGCCCTTGTTTAAGGACGCATAAGGAGGAGTCAAATTCATCGACATGATGATGTTGGATCCTTGGCGTGGATAAATGGTGTTGTCCACGTTGTTACGCGCCACCGTTGTATTTAGCACCACACTTTTGGAGATGCCAGTAGGGTAGCTCAATCCAAAGGAAGTTCCAAACTGGTTGAACTCGTAGTTTTGGAATTGAAGGGAGTTGCTGATGCTGAAGTAATCATCTGGCCAGGTGATACGCTTGGAAAGGCCCATGGTCACCCCAGTAATTTTAAAGAAACCTAAATCTCCCCCATTTCCTTGATTGAAGTAATCTACCTGTCGCTGAACGGAGTGGTTAAAAGCAAAGCTTAGGGAGTTGGGCTTTTTCCCACCAAACCAAGGCTCACTCAAGGAGAGAGAATAGTTTTGGAAGGCTTGTCCGTTGGCTTGTACACGTACCGAAAGTTTTTGTCCATCACCCACCGGTAGCGGATCCCACTTTTCAAAGTTGCCTATGTTTTTGATGGAGAAGTTGTTGAAAACCAATCCTACTGTACCTACAAATCCGAAGAATCCTCCCCAGCCTCCAGACAATTCAATCTGGTCATTGGGACGCTCTTCCAATTCAAAGGTGATGTCTACAGTAGCACTTTCAAAGTTTGGACGAAGGTCTGGATTGATTTTTTCTGGGTCAAAGTATCCCAAAGTTGAAAGCTCTCGGATGGTACGAACGAGCAAGCTTCGGTTAAATTTCTGACCAGGAAGAATTCGAATTTCTCGCATGACCACGTGATCGGAAGTCCGGTCGTTGCCTTTAATACTTACGCTGTTAACAGTGACTTGCGGACCTTCAAAAATCCGCATTTCCAGGTCGATGGAATCTCCGGATACATTGATTTCTACAGGATCAATGTTGAAGAAAAGATAGCCATTATCCTGGTACAAGGAACTCACGTCATCACCCTTTTGTGGGTCGTAGTTGAGGCGCTTGTCTAGCTTTTCTTTGTCGTAAACATCTCCTTTTTCAATCCCTAGTTTTGCAAGAAGGACAGCATCTTCATGGATGTAATTCCCAGTGAAGGTGATATTGCGGTAGTAGTACTTGCGACCTTCTTCCAAGGAGATATCAATGTTGATCTTGTCCTCGCTGAATTTGTAGATGGAGTCTTCCAAGATTTTGGCATCTCTGAATCCCTTGCTATTGTAGAAGGCAATGGCTTTGTCTTTGTCCGCTCTGTACTCCTTTGGATTGTATTTGGATCCGTTGAAGAAGTTTAGTTTGAAATTTTTGTTGATGTAACTGTTTACCTGTTCAGAGGTAGCGACCTGGCTGTTGAGGAGTGATTGCGTGAGGCTTTTTCCATCAGCATCCACCAAGCGACTGTAGAAATCCTTGAAGATGGCTACTCGCGCGTGCTCTTTTGTTTTCTTAAGTTTTCCTTTGAGCGCGCGATCGCTGATTTCATCGTTCCCATAAAAAGCAATCTCATTGATTTTTACTTTTGATTTGGGATCAATGTCAAAGCGAAGTTTAACGCTATTGGGTAGCGTAGTGTCTCTGTCCTGAATGATTTTTACTTCGGTATTGAGGAAGCCCTTGTCTAGGTAATACTTTTCAATATTCCGTTTGGCTGTGTTGAGCACATCGTCTCGCACTACACGTCCGCGAATATTGACTTTATCGCGCAATTCCCCTTCTTGAGTTTTGTTGATTCCTTCAAATTCCACTCGAGAAAATCGAGGTCTTTCAGTCAGGTCTAGGAGTAAGTAGATGTCCTCTCCTTCAATTTTGGTTACCAAGATTTTCACATCTCCGATAATTCCTTGTCCCCACAATTTCTTCAAAGCGCCTGAAATGGCATCCCCAGGGACATCGATCCGATCGTCTACTTTCAAGCCAGAAAGGGAGATGATGGCGTTTTCATCGAGGGTAGATAATCCTACGGCCTTTATTTCAGCAATTCTAAATTTCTGGGGCTTGGCATAGTTCAATTCCAAAATGTTGACTGGTCGTGTGGAGGCATAGCGGCTTTGGCCCAAACGAATTTGAGCGATGGCACTTGCCGACCAAATCAAACAAAACAGAATCAATAAACTTCTTTTCATTACTACTTAAGGTTTAACTTGTTCGCCGGTTTTTCCAAACCTTCTTTCTCTCTTTTGGTAATCTTCAATCGCGGCAAACAGGTGTTCTTTTCTAAAATCAGGCCACAAAACATCTGAAAAATACAATTCAGAGTAGGCCAATTGCCAGAGGAGAAAATTACTTATTCGGTATTCTCCACTGGTTCGAATCATCAATTCAGGATCAGGGATGCCCGCTGTATCCAAATGATCAGCCAGGGTTTGTTGGGTAATTTCTCCTGGGCTTAATTTTCCTTCGGAGACTTTTTGAGCAATGCGTTGTGCAGCTTTGGTAAGTTCCCATTGCCCACTGTAGCTTAAAGCCAAATTCACGGTTAATCCCGTGTTTGCTGAAGTTTGTTTCATTACTTCGACCAACTTGTCGTAAGTGGATTTGGGCAAGCTTTCCAAATCACCAATTGCATTCAGTCGAACCTTGTTTTTCATCATCAGCCCGGTCTCTGCAACGATGGTTTGTACCAACAAATCCATCAGGGCCTCCACCTCTTCTTTGGGGCGGGACCAGTTCTCTGTTGAAAAAGAAAATAGGGTTAGGTAGTTTACACCCAGCTCTCCCGATCCTTCAATGGCTTCTCGAACGGCTTGGATGGCATTCCGATGCCCAAATATCCGCATGGCGCCTTTTTGTTTGGCCCATCTTCCGTTACCATCCATGATGATGGCAATGTGCTTCGGTATGTTGTTTCGGTCTATCGTTTCCTTCATTTCAGCGGCTGGGATACCCACTTTTTTGGAGGTACAAAAATGGGATTTCTTTTTCAATAAATCCCCTTAGACTCCAATTAATTAATAGGTGTAGCAACGCGCTTTGGTAATCGTGTAGCTCAAGGTCACTCCCAGAAAATAGTACCAATCTTTGGTATTTGGGTTGCCGTAATTCAAGCCTTTGGAAAGCGCTTGCGAAGTTGGATCAATTGGGGTATCGTATCTGGCCAAAGCAGGTAGGGTACTATCCAGTTTATCCAATAAATCCGAAGTAGTAGGTCGAAAACCAAGCTCCATGCCTAGGGTCAGCTGATCCGTTAGGAGGTATTTAACTCCTCCACCGAATGGGATGACCAAAGTACTCAAGCGATAGTCCTCTACCGGCAAACTGGCATTGATTCGGCCTTCTCCCTGAACAAAACTGTAACCAAGGCCAAAAAAGGCATAGGGTGAAAATCTAAATTCACTCTTATGGTTGGCATAATCCAGGAAGTTGAATTCCACCAACGCAGAAAACTCGGTGATTCGGCCATCTACATAGGCATTCCTTAAGCTTGCCATTGCATCAATGGGCTGGATGCTATCCGCTGCCATGAGCTCGGCTACACTTACACCTAACTTTAAGCTCCAAACATTGTCAAAATTTCTCTTGCCAAATAACGTTCCTTGAAGGCCAGCTTGGCCGGGGTCAATTTTCCGAATGATGTCCCCTGAATAGACGGAAGTTCCCAAACCTCCTCCCACCTCGTAACTCTGTCCAAAACTTGAATTCATGGAGGCGAGTGTTAGGAAACCTAGCGCTACTAAGAGACTGAAAATCTTAAAATTGACCTTTTTCAAGACGATGCAAGTTATGAACTACCTAACGTATAAAAAACGAGGCCTGGTATCAAACGGGTTAATAATTGTTAAGCTTCTGGACTCAGTTTCTCATGTCCAAGCCCCAATTCAACTTTTGGCGCAGGGTATCAAAGAAGTGATAGGATGGCAATTTCACCAATTTTGCGGAGAAAGACTCCTTTTTCACGCTTAATTTCACTTCAGAGGCAATGGAGGTGGATCGAGAATCCAGCGAAATCATAAACTTATCCGTGCGGCCTTCGATCTCAAAACTGATTTCTGCCTCATCTGATACAATGATGGGGCGAACATTCAAGTTGTGCGGACTAACTGGAGTAATGACAAAATTTTTGGCTCCAGGAGTGATCAAAGGACCTCCACAGCTTAACGAATAACCAGTAGATCCAGTGGGAGTGGCTACAATCAAGCCATCTGCCCAATAGGAATTGAGGTACTTGCCATCGATATAGGTATGGACCGTAATCATCGAAGAGGTGTCCTTTTTGTGGATGGTAAACTCGTTTAAAGCGAAATTTGTCCCATGGAATAGCTTTTTGCTGCTGGTAAGGGATAAGAGCGATCTGGATTCGATTTGGTAATTACCCTTTGCCAATTGGTCGATTGCATCCTCGATTTTGTCTGTAGCCACTGTGGCTAGAAATCCTAATCGCCCCGTATTGAGTCCTAGAATGGGAATTTCTTTTTTCCCCACTACACAGACAGAATCAAGCAAGGTGCCGTCGCCTCCAATGGATAGGAAAAAGTCGAGCCCATCAAAGTCATCCGGATGATTGAGTACGCCATAGGTAGGGACAACGGAGCTTAGTGCTCGGAGTTGCTGATCCAAACTAGGGGTCAGGCAAACCGAAATTCCAAGCGACTGAAGTTTTTCAAAAAGCCCCCAAAGAATGGGTAAAAATTCGGCTTTTAAGGATAAGCCATGGATTGCAACCCGCATCGTTAAATGTCTAAAAACCGCAATAGATTCCCAATTCGCTCCTCATCTGTACTTTGCCCCACTTCCTCTTGCGCGTAGTCCTTTACTTGATAGCCAAAACGAAGCAGGGTAGCTTTTACATGTCGGGTATCGGGCTTATCCAACTTAAGGGTCACCTCTACAGACTGGGTATCCATGGGGTCCGCATAGAGTTGACAACTCAAAATTTTGCAATTTTCGGACTCCACCAGTCGGGCAATTTCAGAGAGCTGAAAGTCGTTCATTTGCAAGGAGATTACCAAGACAGATCCTTGAGCGTGAATCGAGAAGTTATCGGCGTAGGCAGTAAGCGCATCTTGTGTAGGAACTACCCCAAGATACTGCTGCTCGCGATCCAATATTCCTACCCATTTGGCTTGGTATTCAGTACCTACTCGGAGCAAATCATACAAATGTTGATCCGCATATACCCAGCATGATGCGCAGTCTAACTCTACCTGTGCAATTTGGATATCTAAATTTTCTTGTTCAAGGAGGATTTCATCCTCTACAAACCCTAAAAACAGGCCCCCTTCCACTACAGGTAGCGTAGTCAATTCCAGGGACTCCATTTTCTTCAACGCCGAACCTACGGGGTCGGAAGTCTGAATCGATGGAATGAGGGGGTGGATAAAATCTGCAGCTTGCATGAATGAAAGTTAGGAAATGAATTCATAACTCAAAACGCTTTTGTTGGGGATCTTGTTCGCTCTGATTTTTTGAACGAATTAAGGGAGGAAATTTTGAACCAAAATACCCAATAAAATACCAACAGCGACGATAAGCGGGGAGGATACTTTGGTGAATTGAAGAAGGGCGTAAGTCCCAAGGATAAAAACAATATTCAGCGTATTTGGATTTAATGGTTCAAAAAGCAGATAAGCAGCCGCGATCAGCATGCCGCAGGAAACGGCATTGATGCCTTCAAGTGCTGCACGTACAGGGCGATAGAGCTTGAGCAGATCCCAAAAGCGGATGACAAAAAAGATTAGAAAGATCCCTGGTAGGAAGATTCCTGCCGTGGCGATCAGCCCTCCCATCACAAATCCCCCTAGTCCAAAATCGCGCATCGAAAGTGCGCCAATGTAGGAGGAGATGGAAAAGGTGGGGCCTGGGATACCTTGGGAGATGGCATAGCCGGTAAGGAATTCTTCCGAACTCAGAAAATGCTTAAAATCCACGAATTCGGTGTACAAATAGGGAATCAGCACCTGTCCACCTCCAAAAATCAGGCTACCATTTCGGTAAAAATTCTCGAATAGCAGGATGGGTTTGTACTGGGTTATGGCACCTGCAACTGCTGCTACTACCAGTACCCCAGCCCAGAGGTAGAAATTGCTCCATTTGATATGCAAGGATTTGTCCTCGACGACCTTGGGTTGATTTTTATACTTGATGGAAGTGCTCAGGCCTCCGAGGAGGAGCATGATTGGAAAGATGTAGGGAGAGCTGTAGAAAAAGGAGACAAAGGCCGAGAGCATCATCAGTACGATGGCTTCGGGGGTTTTGATCATTCTGGTGATGGTTTTCTGTGCTGCAAAAATCAGAAAACCGATTGCCATAGGTTGGATAAACTTTGCAAAGCCCAGGGCTTTAGGGCTATTCTCTTGTAAAAAATGGATTAAGATTGCCGCCAAGATCATGGCAATGGTTGCGGGGAGAATCCAGACGAGGAGTGTCAAGTAGGCTAGGCGTGGACCCCCTACTCGAAATCCTATGGCGGAAATTAATTGAGTAGAGGAGGGTCCTGGGAGCATGCTGCAAAGTGCATTCAACTCCCAAAGCTCCTCCTCTTGGATGTACCCTCTTTTTTTGACCATCCGCTCTAGTATCATGGCGAGCAAAACTTGTGGCCCACCAAAAGAAGTTAGCGAGAGGGCCAGTGTATCTTTTAAAAAGACAACATATCGGACCGTCCGAATAGACATGCTATTTGCGCAAGCCTAGTTCTCGAAGCCGCTCCTCCAAAAATTCTCCTGCGGTGATATCCGTGAATTGTTTGGGGCTGGCATTGGAAATACAGCTCTCAAGGCAGCTGAGATCCATTTCAGATCTTGGGTGCATGAAAAACGGAATCGAGTACCTGCTGGTATGCATCTTTTCGCGCGGTGGGTTCACTACGCGGTGGATGGTTGACTTCAATTTCTTGTTGGTCAATCGCTCGAGCATGTCTCCGACATTCACGACCAACTGGTCTGGAAGGGCGGTGATAGGAATCCACTTTCCATCTCTACGAAGCACTTGGAGTCCGTCTGCACTGGCGCCCATTAGCAAGGTGATCAGGTTGATGTCTCCGTGTTCTGCGGCGCGTACGGCATCTGCAGGCACCTCATCTGGGTTTTCAATCGGGAAATAATGAATTTGGCGAAGGATGGAATTGCCATAAATCACCTTGTCTTCAAAATAGTCTTCCTTCAAACCTAAGTTTAGGGCAATGGCACGGAGCATTTGACGGCCTGCATTCTCCAAGGTTCTATAGGCTTCTAAGGCATCGTCTTTGAATTGTGGAAGTTCTTGAGGCCAGCAATTTTCCGGATACTCCGACTTGATGGGATCTGCATCAGGGATATCACCCAAGTCTTGACCCACATGGTAAAATTCCTTCAAATCTCCCGTATTTCTTCCTTTAGCATGTTCCTTTCCTTTGCCAGTGTATCCTCTCTGGTATCCGATTTCTGGTTTTTCATACTGTGCCTTCACTGCATCTGGAAGGGAGAAAAAAGTAGTGATGGAGGAATAGAGTCTGTCTTGTAAGGCTTTGCTGAGTCCATGATTTTTGATGGCTACAAAACCAATATTTTGATACGCTTCTCCAAGTTTGTGAACAAATTCGGCCTTTTTTTCAGGGTTGCCAGAGGTGAAATCGGCTAAATCCAAACTTGGAATTTCATCGAACAAAATTTCCATTCATGCGGTAGTTTAGGTGGTTATTCCTTTAAATTCTTCAAAAATAAATATCTTTAACCTCAATTTAGGCGATTCCATGAATAAAATCCTGATTTTACTAGTATTCGTTAGTTTATGGGTCTCTTCTTGTTCCTCTGATCCCAAAGAAACCAAAGAATCGGCTCAAGTTGAGGCAAGTGATTCCACGATTATGGAAGCGCCAGTAGAACCAATTACTTTTCTCCCTGAAGATTCCCTTGCATTTTTTCCTGATGCAATTTTGGAACTAAATACTCCACTTGGTAACCAAGTTTTTAGGCCAGGGAAAGTACCATTCGAATTTAATGTCAAGAATTTTTCAATTGGAAAAAATGGTTCCTCTTCACCACGGCTTGCTTTAATTCTGAATGGCAGCGATCCAGAAGGGTATTCTGCCCCTATATTTCAGCGTGAGCTTACCCGAGGCACTTACCGCACAGTGGCTTTTTTGGTGGATGACAAGGGGCTGGCTTTAAAGAACTTTGGAAATTACGTGGATCGTGATTTTTTGGTTGGGGATTCCCGTCCTTTCCCCTATTCAGCAGAGCCCTATTTGGCGGTTAATATGCCTAAAAATGAACAAATCATTTCCTTTGGTCAAGACCTGATTCTTGACTTTTTGGTCCTTGGGGGAGATTTAAAGCTGGATGGATTGAAGGTGAAAGTCTTTGTAAATGAACATACAACAGAACTTAGTCAGGTAGTTCCTTTGCGCGTGTCCAATCTTCCAAAAGGGGACTATCAAGTCAAATTTCAGTTGCTCCGAGTCGACAATAAAGAACTTGAAGGCCCTTTCTCTGTCAGTACCAAGACTATCTTTGTTCGATAACTTGCTATCTTTGGACTTTCAAATCCCTAGTACATCATGCTTTTAGTACAACATATCCGAGATCATTACGACCAAGTCCTGTCTGGCCTCAGCAAGCGAAACCTAAAAAATGCCGCTGCTGCATTGGAGCAGGTATTGGCTTTGGATGATTTGAGAAAGTCATCTCAAACGCAGCGGGATCAACTTCAGGCTGAAGCCAACACGATTTCCAAGGAAATTGGGACCTTGATGAAGGAAGGGAAAACTGCGGAAGCGACTGCTGTTCGGGACCGCTCTGCCCTCCTAAAAACTCAAATCAAGGAGTTGGAAGAGCAGCATGAGCAAGCAGAGGAAGAGTTAAAAGCATTGCTTTACACGCTTCCAAATGTGCCTTATGAAGCAGTTCCCGCAGGAAAGTCAGCCGATGACAATGAGGTGGTACTTTCTCATGGAGAAATTCCTTCCCTATGGGATGGTAAATTACCGCATTGGGATTTGATCAAAAAGTACGACATCATCGATTTTGATTTGGGTGTAAAAATTGCCGGTGCAGGATTCCCAGTTTACAAAGGGAAAGGAGCTAGACTGCAGCGTGCATTGATCAACTTTTTTCTAGATCAGGCATTGGCTGCTGGCTATATGGAAGTTCAGCCGCCCATCTTGGTGAATGAGGATTCGGGTTTTGGAACGGGTCAGCTACCTGACAAGGAAGGGCAGATGTACTTTGCCAATGAGGATAAGTTATACCTTATTCCAACTGCCGAGGTGCCCATTACCAACTTGTACCGAGATGTGCTCGTCAATGCCTCCGAACTTCCCATCAAAAATGTGGGCTATACACCTTGCTTTCGACGCGAAGCCGGTTCTTGGGGAGCACATGTTCGTGGCTTAAATAGATTACATCAGTTTGACAAGGTGGAAATCGTGCAAATCACCCATCCAGACAACTCGTATGCGACATTGGAAGAAATGAGTGGCTATGTGCAAGGTTTGTTGCAGCAGTTGGAACTGCCTTATCGCGTGCTTCGTCTGTGTGGTGGGGACATGGGCTTCATCTCTGCGATGACTTACGACATGGAAGTGTATTCGGCAGCGCAAGAGCGTTGGTTGGAGGTGAGTTCGGTCTCCAATTTTGAGACTTACCAGGCCAACCGCCTTAAATTGCGATTCAAAGGAGAAGATAAAAAATCTCAATTAGCCCATACTTTGAATGGAAGTGCCCTGGCTTTGCCACGTATCGTAGCTTCTATTCTAGAAAATAACCAGGAGCCGGATGGCATTCGCATGCCTAAAGTCTTGCATCCGTATCTGGGTTTTGACCGGATTTAAGGAATTTGCAAATTGGGATAACGAAAGATGGAGTTTGACCTCCTCTCTAACAAAAAACACCTCAGACGAGGTGTTTTTTGTTTTTGATGGGTTCAAAACTTGGTTCGAACTAGCTGATTTCCGCTTTGCGAAGCAGTTGCTCATGCAAGGCAATTACTTGCGGAATTAGGAGCTTGTTATCCGAATTCTTAATTGAAAAATCTGCCAGCTCATTTTTTTCTTCGTCTGGAAGCTGCTGGTTAATGATTTGATTGACTTGTTCTTCGGTGCGTTGGGGGTCACGAAGTAAAACCCGCGCCATGCGTACGCGCAATGGGGAACTGACATTGATTACAAAATCAAGCTCTTTTGCCGCACCTGTTTCAAATAAGAGTGCCGCTTCTTTGATTAGGTAGGGAGCATTTTGTTGGCTTACCCAGAGAGAAAAATCTTTACCTACAGCTGGGTGAACTAGGGTATTGAGGGCCGTCACTTTTTCTGGGTTGGAAAATACTGTTTCTGCCAAATAGCCTCTATTGAGTTCTCCAGTGGAGTGATAGGATTCAGTCCCAAATGCGGCTAAAATCCTTTCTTTTAGCAATGTGTCATGACTCATGAGCCATTTGGCACGCTCATCTGCCGTGTAAACAGGAACGCCAAGTAAGGTGAAAAGTTTGCAGACGGTGGATTTTCCAGAGCCAATTCCACCGGTAATGCCTACAAGCAGTGGGCGTGAATTACTCATAGCTTAACTTAAGCTGAGGAGGGGTGATTTTTACCTCTTTTAAAAATTTAGGATTGGGGTTTACTTGGATTTGAAGGGTACTATCAGCGCGATTCCGTTTTCTATAATCGAGAACAGCTTCAAATTCTAAATCCTTTAGTTTGGCTAAATCGGCCTCTTGAATCAAATAGCTTAGGACAGGAATCAGTTCCTCGTTGGCAAGTTTGACGTTGGCGGGGAAATTTAGCTTTTTGATTTTTAGGCGCTTATTTCCCTCCAAGTAAGTTACAATTGAAAAGCTAACTTGAATTTCAGTTTGCTTGAGTTGAACAAGGGTTGCCAAATCTTCTTCTAGTTCTAGGGAAACCTTTCCAGAATAATTCTTGGCAATTTTTTTAGCATTCAATACCACGGGGAATTTTCCTTGGTAGCTCTCCAAAATGGAGGAGGGTCCCGTAACTTCTAGTTTATCCGGGTTGAAGGACACCTTCCCTTCTAGGGCAATATTTTTATCCAAGGAGTATCCGGCCGAGTCTAATTCAGGGATCAAGGTCTTGGTTACAATTCGATCGATTTGGAAAGGAATCGTATCGCCCAACACATTTTCAAGTAGGGTGGGAGTGATGAATTCTCCTAATCCTCTTTTCAGATCTGAAGTGAGTAAATAGTTTTTCTCAGAAGGGGAACTGATTAGGATAGGGTAGGCATTGGTGCTGATGTTGAAATACTTACGAAGTAGATCCCATCCATTTCCAGAAATTTGGATTTGTATGCTTTGTGGAAGCGGTTTTACTGGAACAAAATTTTTCCGATCAAATTCCCATTGGACAGGATAATCTACGATAGTACTGTAATTGTCCTTGTTGAGTGCATTTAAAACCCAAAAAGTGGTAGCCGCTGCGATGCAGAGGACTACCACTTTTATATTGGAGAGTTTTCTTTTGGATATTCTCCAGGGGGATTTTTTAGTATCAGGCAAGGTGTTACTTGGTTGGACTTGATTTTTTGGAGAAGTCAGCGGAGATAGCAGACTTTTCGACTTTCACCTTCAGACCCTTGTCTAGTTCCAGAAGGATGGTGTCTCCATCCACGCTGTACACTTTTCCATGGATACCGCCGATGGTCACTACATCATCTCCTTTTTTTATTTCTTCAATAAACTTCTTGGTTTCCTTTTGTTTTTTCTGTTGCGGGCGGATCATGAAGAAATACATGATCAAAATGATCGAGCCGAACAGAAATACTTGTCCAAGAATACCGCTACCGCCTGCAGCAGCTTGTGCTAGAATAAATAAATGCATCACTTATCTGTTCAAGGGACCTGCTTGAGCAGCTCCACCAGCTGTTTTAGGAGTTACACTACCTCTCATGCTCAGACGAGTTACCGATGGGTTGGTATTCGCTTGAATGGTTACGGTTGGCGATTGTGCGCCTGACTTCGCAGCAGAGTTGAATACCACTTTCACGAATCCAGTTTCACCTGGCTGAACGGGTGCTTTGGTCCAATCAGGGCTAGTGCATCCGCAAGAAGCAGTGATGTTGGAAATCACCAAGGGAGCCTGACCATTGTTAGTGAAGTTGAAAATCTTTTCAACCACTTTTCCTTCGTTGATGGATCCAAAGTCGTATTCCATTTCGCTAAACTGGAAGGATCCTAGGGTGCTTGGATCTGCAGAAGTGGTCGTTTGAGCCATATCCGCTGGAACAGGTACATTAGACCCATCCATTGCAGCAATTTTTTCTTCTAAAGCTTTGATTTTTTCTGCTTGTTCGTCTTTGCCCTGAGAGCAAGAAGTGATCAATACGACGGCTAGTGCGATGGCGCTGAGTAGTCTTGTTTTCATGTTAGTTTTTATCTTGATTTATTTGGTCTATTAGTTTATTTACATCATTTAGGAGATCTTCTGCTTTGTTTTTAGCTTCGGATATCACTCTTTTTCCTTCGGTTTTGGCCTCGTTAAGGTGAATTTCTTTTCCATCCACCAATTCATTGATGAGGTCCTCAAGTTCCTTCTTGTATTTAGACAATTTGAAGGAGAGTTTGTCTCGCGTATTTGCCCCAGTATCGGGAGCAAATAAAATTCCTAAGGCTGCACCTACTCCTGCGCCTACGGCGAAAGCGAGTAAAGTATTTGTTGTCTTGCTCATGGTCTTTCTTATTTATTGTCCAAGAGGCCTCGTCCACTTTTGCGAATCTGTCCTTTGTCCGTTAGTTCTTTGGCCAATACATCCAACAAACCATTCACAAATTGCTTGCTTTTTGGTGTGCTGTACGTTTTTGAAATATCAATGTACTCGTTGATAGTCACTTTAACTGGGATGCTTGGAAAATGAATCATTTCTGCAAGCGCCATGGAGATGATGACTTTATCTGTAAAAGCCAAGCGTTCAATGTCCCAGTTTTTAGTTTTATCAGCGATAAGTACCTTACTACTTACGTCGTTAGCGATGGTGAAGTTAAAAATATTTTCAAAAAATTCTTTGTCCTCCTCCCAATTCATTGCAATTTCTGGTAAGGGCTCAGCAAGAGTAGTCTCAGGTAGGGAGGCGTTTTTCAACACCTTGGCGGCCAAGCTTCGTACTACCGATTTATTTTCGGTCCAGTTTAAGTCCTTCTCAGAGAAAAAGGTCAATATGACTTCGTTTTTAAAGATGACTTTTTTGAGCAGATCATCTACCACTTCAAAATCTTGATCCAAACTAGGGTTTGCAAGGGAAAGGTAATGCTGATAAGGCTCTGCAGGCTTGATGTATTCTCGAAACCATTCTTTGATTTCAAGTTCGAGTTCATCCAAGTTTACCCCATTTTTAGTGAGGGCAGCCTGGTATTCTAGAGATTCGCGAAGTCGCTTCAATACTTGATTATTCGCCAAATTGAGTTCGTTACCAAAGGCAACAGGGGTGTCTCCCGCGAGTTTTTGCTTTTTCTCCACCTCTTTTCCCACATGTTTGGCAAAAGCTTGAAGTAGTTCGATGGCCAAGAGGTAAAGCTGGGGAATTCGTTCGGCAGAAACGACCATGTTTTTTAACAAGAACTGCCGATCCTTTTCGTTGGCAGCATGAACCTGCTTTAGGGCTTCTAGCGCAATTTTTTTGACTTTAATACCTGCCTCATTCGGAATCAATTTTTGCCCTAAGTCTACGTTTTCATCAAAGATCTGAATGGATTCTTCAGCTTCTTTGGAAAGGGCAGCCTTATCTTGAACCTCCATGCTGTTGAGGTCTGGTAAAAAAGACTCTCGTATAAAGTCTCTGGCTAAATTTAGATTGGATCCTTTGCACTGTTCATAAGCATAAAGATTCTGAAATGCTTTGACTCTAAGGATTCTTCTGTTGAGCATAGGGTATGTAAAGAGTCACAAATATAAGTAATTTGATGGGTCTTGTCCCCATACAGTTGGGGACAAAAAAACCACCGAACTCCTGTTCGGTGGCTCTTTAAGAATTTGAAAGACTGCTTAGAAAGGAAGTTTAACTCTTCCGATTGCTTCAATTCTTGCCTTCGCTGCCTGGATTGCAGCTTGCTGAGCTGGGATGTTTTGTTGCTCAGAGGCGTTTAAAATGGACAAGCAGGTGTCGTAGATTTTTTCTGTTTGAGCAAAAACAGTTTCCTCTTGGTATTCCCCGTAATATTCTGCCCCTACGTTGATGACGCCGCCAGCATTGATTAAGAAATCTGGAGCATAAACAATTCCTTTTTCCATCAAGATTTTGCCGTGCTTGGCTTCATCCTCGAGTTGGTTGTTGGCTCCGCCTGCAATCACTTTGCAAGTCAAGCGATCGATGGTCTGGTCGTTGATGGTGGCTCCGAGAGCACAAGGCGCATAAATGTCCATTGGCATATCGTAGAGTACCTTGCTGTCCACCACTGTGGCCCCGGTAGTAGCGGCAACTTCCTTGAGTTTGTCCTCAAAAATATCCGTGATCATAATTTCTGCACCTTCTTTCACCAGGTAGTTGATGAGGTATTTTCCCACCTGACCTACTCCTTGAACGCCTATTTTCTTTCCTTGAAGGGAGTCAGTACCAAATGCTTTCTTGGCGGCAGCCTTCATGCCCATGTACACACCATAGGCAGTTACTGGGGAAGGATCACCTGCACCGCCCTTGCTTTTTGGAAGGCCAGTCACGTGACGGGTTTCCAAGGCGATGTATTCCATGTCGGAGGTCTTCATGTTGACATCTTCAGCAGTCACATAGCGACCACCCAAGCTCTCCACAAAACGGCCGAATCGTCGCATAAAGGCTTCTGATTTCAGTCGTGGATCGCCAAGAATAACTGCCTTGCCTCCTCCCAAATTCAGTCCTGCGAGTGAATTTTTGAAGCTCATGCCTCGTGAAAGCCGCAAAACATCTTTGATGGCTTCTTCTTCCGTGGCATAAGGCCACATGCGCGTGCCACCTAATGCTGGGCCTAGCACGGTATTGTGAATTCCTATTAGGGCTTTGAGGCCTGTAGCCTCATCGTTGCAGATGACCAACTGCTCATGGTCCATGGTGGTGATTTGTCCAAAAATAGAACCCTCACGGATAGTTTCGGTTGCATTAATCGCTGACATCTGAAAATAGCTTTTTAGAATGTGTTATATTTGGGTTGAACTCGCATTTCTGCGGACACAAAATTAAATACTTTTATCAGCTTACAAATTTTCCCCTGCGAAATTTTATACAAGATTATTATTAAATACTAAGAATTTATTCTGTGAAGGAACTCCGAAGAATTAATAAATATTTAATCAAATACAAGGGCTTATTGTTTTTGGGAATACTCTTTACTGTGATCTCAAATATTTTCGTAATTATTCCAGCCCAACTGGTTCGAATTGCCATAGATTATGTGGTTGAGAGTTTTGCGCTTTTTACCCCATTAGACAAGGGTGGGCTTGGAGATTTGGCAAGGGAGTATTTTTTAGAGTCGGTCTTTGTTTTTGGGATTTTGATTTTGGTTATGGCTCTGCTTCGGGGTTTCTTCCTGTTTTTGATTCGCCAAACGCTCATCATCATGTCGCGAAAAATTGAGTATGACATGAAAAATGAACTCTTTGCCCATTTTCAATTTTTGCCCTTAAGTTTTTATCGGAAAAATAGCACAGGAGATCTGATGGCGCGGATTTCAGAAGATGTAAGCCGTGTGCGGATGTATCTGGGTCCAGCGATCATGTACGGGCTCAACCTGTTGATTTTGTTCCCTTTGGTAATCTCTTACATGGTTTCGGTCAATTTGGAATTGACCTTGTATTCCTTATTGCCGCTCCCAATCCTCTCGTTGAGTATTTATTATGTCAACAATCTGATCAATGCGCGTTCTGAAAAAATCCAGCAAAGCCTTTCGCAGCTCAGCACCTTTGTTCAGGAAGCATTTTCAGGGATAAGGGTATTAAAGGCATTCGTTCGTGAACAGGATTCTGCATCCGAGTTTGACAAGGCAAGTGAAGAGTACAAGCACCAGTCTATTGAATTGACTCGGGTCAATGCCCTGTTTTTCCCTTTGATTATGGCCTTGGTGGGGATATCTACAATCATTACCGTCTACATTGGAGGAATGATGGTCATTCAAGGCGAGATTGGCTATGGGGTCATCGCAGAGTTTATCCTATATGTCAACATGCTGACTTGGCCTGTGGCCTCCCTTGGCTGGGTGACCAGCATTGTGCAGCGCGCTGAGGTATCCCAGCGACGTATCAATGAGTTGCTCGATCAAAAGACGGATTTGGTGTCTGTGGAAAACATCGAGTCTCCCCTTGCCGGTGCACTCGAAGTAAATCACCTTTCCTTTGTCTATCCAGATTCAGGTGTGCAGGCACTTCGTGACATTTCCTTTTCCATAGCAGCAGGACAGACCCTAGGAATCATCGGTACTACAGGTTCAGGAAAGTCTACTCTTGCTAACTTACTCATGCGCATGTACGATGCCAGTGCGGGAGAGATTTTGGTAGATGGCAGACCTATTCAACAGTATTCGCTTGCCAGTTTACGTAGTCAGATAGGTGTAGTCCCTCAGGATGTGTTTCTTTTTTCGGACACCATTGCCAATAACATTGCCTTTGGATTGGATCAACCTAACCTAGATCGGATTACGCAAGCAGCCAAGGATGCAGATGTCTATCAAAATATTCTAGATTTTCCGAAGGGCTTTGAAACGCTCCTTGGAGAAAGAGGGATTACCCTCTCTGGAGGTCAAAAGCAACGGGTATCCATCGCGCGAGCGATTGTGAAGGAGCCCAAGATTTTGATTTTGGACGATTGCCTCTCAGCCGTAGATACTAAGACGGAAAATGCCATCCTGAATTCCCTCCAAAAAATCATGAGAAATCGTACGTCCATCATCATTTCCCACAGGGTATCTTCAGCCAAGCTTGCAGATCAAATTATAGTCTTGGATGAAGGAAGAATTGTGGAGCGTGGGGACCATGGGTCACTGATGGAACAAAAGGGAGTGTATGCGGCGCTTTTTGAAAAACAAACCCAAGGTGGTGAATCCATCGAGGAGAGTACCCACTAACCGGTACCGACAGTTCTCTCTTCTAGAATTAAAAGCCAGCGTTAAAGGTGAGAATTCCTCTTGTTGAGTTAATAGATTTTTGGAAGGAAAGGCGGCCTTAGTTTCAAGAAAAATGTGGTATAAAAAAACCTCGCTGGTGAAGCGAGGTTTTTTTTATTTTTCTTTGAGTGCATCGCATCGATCGTAACTTGGGTCGATGTCAATGTAAATGTCTTCTTTGGCAGTGACAAACCATTTGCTAAGTACCTCATCTTCTTTGCGACGAAGCGTAGCAGCTTTGAGCTTTTCGTAATCATCTTCCAGATTAGCCTTATGCGCTGGGTAGCGAGCCTTGTAGAATAGGATTCGGACCTTGGTGCCTTCTCTTGGGTCTTCAAATCGAATCGGAGGCGTAATGTCCCCTACCTTCATGGTATCGATCGTGAAGTAAAGCACTGGATCTTCTAAGGTACGTAGAGATAGGCGGTTTGAAGTGGTCGCAGGATCGGTAAAAAAACCACCTGCATCGGAAGTAGTTCGATCTTGGGAATACTCCTTAGCTGCCTTTGAAAATTCGATTTTCCCAGCTAAAATTTCTTTCTTCAAGCTGTCTAAGTAGCGTTCGGATTTTTGGACATCCTGCTCAGTGGCTTTGGGGATTCGTAAGATATGCCGCGTGTTGAAGGTGGTCCCTTTGATTTCAAGTAGCTGGATCAGGTGAAACCCAAATTGGGTTTCCACAGGATCTGATAGTTCCCCAGGTCGTAATCCTAGTGCAGTAGCCTCGTATTCAGGGGCTAATTCTCCTCTTCTGAAGAAGCCGAGGTCTCCGCCTTGTGCTGCAGATCCTGGATCTTCCGAGTTGGCTTTGGCAAGTTCTGCAAAGGTTGATTTTCCAGTACCGATGTCTTGTTTGAACTGTTTCAGCTGCGCAAGAATTTGTTCCCGTACTTGGGGATTTGTTTCTGGTTTTCGTACAATCTGCCCTACAGTAGCCTCAGAAGTAAAGAGGGGTAGAGAATCCTTAGGAATGCTGTAGTAAAATGCGCGAACTTCTGCAGGGGAAACGGTGATTCCTTCAGTGATGGTTTTACGCATTTTTTCCACAACCAACTGTTCACGGATGACATCCTCTAGTTCGGCTTTTAACTGGTCAGCGGTCTTGCCGTACATTTCGGCAAGCATGGCTTCGTCTCCGCCAAACTGCTGCATGACCATACTAAATCGGTTATTGGCTTGGAGCATGACTTCTGCATCGGTGACGATTATGGAATCAATCTCTGCTTTGGCTACCATGAGTTTGTTGATTAACAAACTTTCAAAAACAGTGCAACGGGTTGGCGCTTCAATACCTTGCTGTGCTTGAGATAGTGCTTCGAGGTAGGTTTTTTGGACCTCAGATTCCAGTACGATGTTGTTGTCTACCTTGGCAACAATTTTATCTACCACCTGTCCTGTGGCGGTTTCTTGGGCTTGAGCTTGTCCCAAGATCCAAAATGCAAGAAGGCTCGGAAGAAGTCGTTGTAACAATTTCATAGTTTTTTCTTTTTCGGGGAATCCGAATGGGTAGAATTATTGGTTCAAAGCGGCAAAGGCTTTTTCTTTTACCCCAGAATTGACTTGAATGGGATATTTTTCTTTTAACCTTTTGCTCAGGGCTTGGTCGAGGAATTCTTGATAATCTCGAATGACTAATCCTCTTGCCTCTTCAAATTTTCTTGGTCCAGGAGGATAAATTTTCCCAACTGACAAGATGTAGGTTGCTCCATCTACTACCAATTCTTGGTAGGCTTGGGTCAAATCAACCTTGGAAAGAATAGGATGGTTTTCATTTTCAAATGTACCAGACTCGATGACGTAAGCAGTTGGAAAATTGGCGCGGTAATCAGCTTCAAATAAAGCGAAATTATCGGGGTTAAATGCCTTGTTTTGAAGGTATTTGCGTGCATTATCAAGCTTAGATGCATCGTTTACCTTTACCAAATAGGCTTGAACTCGAGTTTTCCATTGGTAGTTTTGAAGATTATTTTTATAAAACTCTTGTTGGCCAATGCTGTCATTTAATCCTTTTTGCCACACCTCTTGGTTGGTCAAAGTAAACATTAATATTCCGTCTCTATATTCTTTGAGAAGTTTCTGATAATCCGAATTGTTCGCCTCAAGATCCTTCTCTTCAGCTTGCTCCAATGATTTTGCCACAAAGCTTTCAACCCATCGGGTGAAGAATGTGCCTGAACCTTTAGGGGTCACTTCTTTAATCTGCATGTATTTCAACAGATCTCCTGCGGAATACATCTTGTTGTTGATGGAAAAAAGTTGAGTCTTAGACAATCCCTTTTCTTGCATTGCAGTACCAAAGGAAATGAGGTCTTCATTAGTGAGTGTCTTGGACAACTTGTTGATTTCTGTTTCATTTTCCTTGAATCCATATTTCGCTTTTTGCATGGCGATTACTTGGGATTCGATCATGCCAGATTTGGAGTTTCTCAAAATCTTGGACTTGATGGTTTGTTCAAGATCCTCAAAAGATTGCAATTCTCTTTTCCCTTCCAGGCGTAGAATATGGTAGCCATAAGGGGTTTTAATTGGCGGGGAAATTTCTCCTATTTCTGTTAGGGAGAAGCTCGCCATTTCAAATTCTGGAATCATGGTCCCTACCCCAAACCAGGGCAAAAGTCCTCCAGTCTCTTTGGTAGCAGGATCCTCCGAATAAGATTTTACGATTTCCTCCCAAATGGTGTTCTCCTTTTGAATTTCCGCATAGATATCAGAGATTTTTCTCCGGGCATTTTCTTCTTGACTCAGGTTTTCGGCATCAAAACGAACCAAAATATGCGAAACTTGAACATCTCCTGGATTGGACTGTCGGCCATTTACCTGAATGATGTGGTATCCAAAATCAGTTAATATTGGATCTGAAATATTTCCAACCGGAAGCATGTAAGCAGCTTCTTCGAATTGCTGGACCATTTGTAGGCTAGTAAAATAACCTAAATCCCCCTTATTTACTTTTGCTGAGGGATCATCCGAGTACACTAAAGCCAGTTCATTAAATTTGGCCCCATTTTCAAGTTCTGCTTTTACTTTTAAGGCTATTTTTAGCGTAGCTAGCGTATCTTCACTACTCGCATTTGGAGGAAATTGAAATAAAATATGGCTGGCACGTACAATTTCTTGCATGCGGCCATATACCTTTTTTACCTCCCCTTCCTCGATTGTATTCTTAATTAAAAATGGAGCAGTAAGGGATTCTTTGATTGACGAAAATTCCAAATTGAATTCCTCAGATTTATCCAAATTAATGGACTCTGCTTCGATGACCTTTAGCTTGTAATTCAAAAAAGATTCAAAATTTTCTTCAAATTCTTTTCGCGTCAAGGAAATGGAGGGGCCATCACCTTCTTTCTCTTTGGAAAGCAGGTAGAGAAATTCTTCTTTGTCAATTGAAATGTTCCCAACAACCACTAAAATCTCTTTCTTTTCTTGAGCTTTTGCAAAAAACGAGAAAGGACTTAACGTGAGTGTCAAGCAAAGTGCTATAAACGCCGAGAGGGCTCTTTTTTTCATCGAATGGCGGACCAAAGTAAAGCTCAAAGGTACGAAAATAATAAAGAAACAATGTGGAAATTCCCTCCTCATTTTAAGGGTTGCCAGTTGAAGGATAATTTTTTATTAACCTACAAATATTTTTTCCGTTTTTGGATTCAAACTCTATTTCATCCATTATTTTTTTGACAAGCAAAATGCCAATTCCCCCTTTTCGTTTCTCTCCAATCACTTGGCTCAGGTCTGGTACTTCGTATTCCAATAGATTGAAGGCGTCCCCTTTATCTGTAATTTCTACAATTATTTTTTTATCCAATGCTTTGACTTCCAAGTGGATTTCTTCCTTAGGATTGCAGTCATGAGAATGAATGATCAGATTGGCACAAACTTCTTCAACCGCCAGGGTGACTTGGTGTTTGTCACCCTCCGATAGCCTGTAAAATGCCAAATTCTGCTGCAAAAAGCCTCTCAATTCAGCCAATGCAGCGGTACTGCAGGATAAATTAAGCTTATGATTCATGTTGGGAGGCGATAGCGGTTGACTTATCTGGGACAATGGAGATCAATCGGTCTAGACCAAGAATTTTGAATACTTCTCCAACTTGATCATTCAACCCGAAAATTGCAAATCGAATGCCTCTTTCTGAAAAATCATCTAAGTAGGACATGAATACCCCCAATCCCGCAGAGGAGATATAGCCTAGTTCTTTTCCGTCAATTAATAAAAAGGAAGTGCCTTGTTGTACTACTTCCTGAATGGATTGGTCCAGAAGCACTGAATTACTTGCATCTACCTCACCAATAAGGTGTAGAATGTCAGTAGTTTCCTCTTTCGTTTTCTCAATTCGTAGCATGTTTCGCTAGTTTAATCTGGTTGGGTGAATTTGACCACCAAAAGGGAATAATCGTCGTCTATCATACCATCTCCTCCAACAAATTGGTGGAGCGAATCGATGATTTCCTGCTGCAAGGTGGGTGGGGATAGTTGATGCTTCGCTTCAACTAAGTTTTTTAATCTGTCGTATCCAAACTGTTCGCCTTTTTCGTTTCTCCCTTCCAGTATTCCATCCGTGAGCAGTACCAAAAGGTCTCCAGCTTGGTAATCGTATGTTTTCTCGTGTACGTGGTTTTGGTAACTTGGGTTTCTTACAATTCCGAGCCCAAGTCCTTCAATTGAAATAAATTCAGCGCTTTTTTCATTTGCCTTGTACCACAGGGTGGGAATATGTCCTGCTCTAGCATGACAGAATGTATGCGAAGCCGTGTCAATTTCAAAAATAGAGGCCGTGATAAAGTGGTTTCGCTCCAAACACTTGCTTAGTGCTGCGTTCGCTTTTTTCATGAATTCCGCAGGTTTAAGGCCAAGCTGGATTAAACTTTGGAATACCCCTTTCATTTGAGCCATATGGAAAGCAGCAGAGGTGCCTTTGCCAGAAACGTCTCCCATGATGACCACAAAATGGTTGGCGTCGACTTGGTAGGTGTCGTAATAGTCACCACCCACCTCATCCGCAGTATTGGAATAGGCACTAATCTGGAATGAGTCCGGATGATCGAGTTTGATTGGCAAAAGAGCCTTCTGAACGCGTTGTGCAATTTTTAATTCTTCTTGGTAGCGTTCGTTTGCAATAGCTTGGTTGAGGAGGCGATGGTTTTCGACTGAAATGCAGGCCTGCCTTGCAAAGGTTCCAATGATGCTCATCATTTCTTTGTTGAATCCTTCTTTTACCTCTTTGATAAGAACGATTCTTGCTAAGATTGATTTATTGATTACCAATGGAATATGAAGCGCAGATTTGTAAACAGGGTGGTTGACCCGAATGGATTGGATTTGCTCGGTAGACGCATTAAAAGCCCAGGATTTGTTTTCTTGGAAGATTAACGAAGCAATGGCTTTTTGGGTAGGTTGATCCAGAAACCGATGGGAATTTTTGAGTTGGATTTGTTCCTTAGGATTTAGTTCTATCCAGGCACAATCCGAATAGGAAGCACTCATACAGGAATCAAGTAATATGTCTAAAACTTGCTCCTCATTTTCTTCATGCTTTATGGATTGACTTAGTTTTTGGAAATTGATGGCTTCGGTCAGCTTTTGTTCAAAAACCGAAGAGGTAGGAAGGTTAAATAGCGTGACCAAAAAACTGAAAAGTCCATAGGCAAATACAAACCCAAACAAGGCTATAATGAACAAGTTGTCTGTAAGATTGATCTGCAATTTTACCTCATTGCCATAGGCCAGGACTCTATAAAAAAGAATGCCAGAACACACTAAAATAAGAAATAGAAAGAGGAGCGTCTTCCATTTCTCCTTAAAATTGAGGTAAGGAATCCACTTCAAATTGACGGCTAGCAGGATGGAGACTACCAAAAGGATGACCAACCCAAATAAGAAACTGTAATCAAAATTATTGTGGTTGAAAAACACAAAAAATAAGGCGCCCAACATGGAAAGCTCAAACACCTGCCATTGCTTAACTACCGCCTTATTCTTTTGGTAAAGGATCAAATGCTTCCATAAGAAGGCTGTGGAAATCAAGAATGCACTTGTCCAAGCAAAATTGATGTGGTAGAAAATATTTTTTAGGAAGGGATCCGTACCAATTTTACTTTCTCCTAATGCAAAATAAATTAGTTCGGTGAGTAGGCCTGCGCCGGCAGCAAAAAGCCCAGTAGAAACCCCTCTCCAAATCAGGGTGAGGAAGTCGGCCTGGCGATTTTTCCAAAAAACATGGCGGTAGACCAAATACACAAAAAAGAAAAATAGGATTTCTAAAATCCAGGTAACCTCTTCTGAAATTCCAGAATCGAGGTTGTTGATCATGCCAAAAATCCGGACCAAATCGACCAATACCAGAGCCAGCCAAATTAAAATGGCCATCAAGAGGCTTATTCTGCCAAGAGGAAGTGAGGTGGTCTTGATCATGGAGTTATACTCCAAAAATAGGGAATGTAGACCAATGCAGCGCTACTTGTGCTTATCCGAAACCGGGGAGAATTGTTAAATTTTTCAAAAACTTTACAGGAAGACGACTTCGTCTACAATTCCCTTCCCTACTTCGGCTTCGATCAGAGCAATCACCTTAGATTTATTCAGTTGAAGCTCTTTTTTTACTGGCCCAGAAGTAATTTTCACAAATAGTTTTTTGTCCTTGATGTAGAGGTTGCTAGTCCGATCGGCAATGGTTTTCCCCATCAATTTTGACCAAGAAGCAAGGAGAACTTTTTCCTGATAGGTATCTTCTAGACGATAGGATTTCAGTAAGTCTTGGAAGGCCTCACCCAATGGAGTGGCTTCTTTCTTTCTAGAGTAGGTCATGGGAATCAAGAAAAATTTCGGCGGCAATGCTGTCTGCAAGCAACTTGCCTTTCCGAGTCAAAGTTAGCGTTTTCCCTTCCGCATGAACCATTCCCAGTTCAGTTAATTTAGTGATGCTAGCTCCTTTAATTTGAAAGAGATCTAAATGGTAACGATCAGCCAAACTTGCAATATTTAATCCCCAGCTCGTTCGAAGGCTTGTCAGGATTTCTTCGTTGATCAATTCTTCTTTTTCTAGTAATTCTACCACAAAGGGGAGTTTGCCAGCGGCTAATGCCTTGACATAATTGGGGTTTGAAGGAGGATTGTAGCCTCTGGCATGGCCATCAAAAGAATGTGCACTTGGCCCAATGCCTAGGTAGGGGACTCGTTTCCAATAATTGCTGTTGTGATTGGCGCCTTGATCTGGGCGGCTAAAATTGGAAATTTCATACTGTAAGTAACCCGCTTGTTCACATTGCTCTTGCAGCCATTCAAATTGCTGGGCTACGAATTCTTCCTCCGCAGGGATAAATTTTCCCTTTTTTGCCCAATTCCCCAAGGTGGTTTTGGGTTCAACCGTGAGCGAATAGGCTGAAAGGTGGCCAGGGTCAAGAGTTAAGGCTTCTTCCAGGTCTTTTTTCCACAAGTCGTGATTGGCATGGGGGTACCCATAAATCAGGTCTATGGAGAATTTTTCAAATCCGGCAGCTCTACCCAATTGAATGGCCTGCTTTGCCTGTTTGGAATTGTGAGCACGGTTGTAAGCGGTCAGGATTTCATCTTGGAAGCTTTGAATTCCCAAGCTCAATCGATCTATTCCCAAGGATTTCCAAGTGGCTAAAGTGTTTGGGGTAAGGTCATCTGGGTTGGCCTCGAGAGTAACTTCTAATTTCTTACCAGGAAAAATGCGGGCGACTTGATTCAGAATCTTTTCCAAGGCATTTGCAGGGAGTAAGGAGGGGGTACCTCCCCCAAAGTAGACGGTATCTACGGGTTCGCCTTTCAGGTAGTCTTTTCGAAGCTCCAATTCTAGAATTATGCCTTCCACCACCGGGCTGATTAATTGCAGGTTGGTCGAAAAATGAAAGTCGCAGTAGTGGCAGGCTTGTTTGCAAAAGGGAATGTGAATATATAGGCCTGCCATGGGGATCAAAACTTGAGTAAATATAGCGGATGTTCCAATTTTCGCTCCTAGACTTCAATTAAACTGCCGCAATTCATTGACGGTTTGGAAAAAATCATTTGGAGTCTGGCTAAGGATTGTTGAGTTTTGTAGTTGTGAAATCCATGACTTTCTTCAAAGGAAACACCTTTGTTGAGGGGTTGACCAATGGGTTCATAAGTCCTCTTTCACCAATTTTTGATGCGTAGCCTATTCCTTCTTTTCTTTTTCCTTTTTTCTTCCGCCTTGGCGACTGCTCAGGTATTGGAAAATTACGAAGGAGAATGGAGTAGCTCAGTCGAACAATCGTTGGTGGGATCTATAGGGCAAAAACAAGTAAAATTGGCTGTAAATGCTTTTCCGCAGTCGTTTTTTCAATTTGAGGTACCTGCAAATTCTACCGTATTTGTGGATGGTAAACTCTGGGTCTTGACCTCAAATGACACAACCTTTTTTGTGGCTACCAATTCCTTGAAGCAAGAATTTGGGAGAGATAGTCTTTTGGTCACTGTGGTGAGCGATAAAATTAGACTTGGGGAATTTGGATTAACGATTACCAAGGTTGCCAAGAATGAAAAGGAAGAGAAAGAGTTAAGCGGGGAGGACCAGTTTTTTGCCCTTGAAAAACGAACGGTAGTCCAACCTTTAAAGGATTTTATTGCTGTGTCGCTATTGTCTATTTTGGCCTTAGCGGCAGTTTACAGAAGAGTCTATCCTTATCTGTTGGGAGTTTTGCTTCAACCTTTATCGGTGATCAAGGCGGAAGATTTTTCAGAAAGTGGAGGTCTTCAAAAGGTATTTTCATTGGACATCTTATTTTTTCTATTTCTAGTATCCATGATGCTTGCCCAAAGTTTGCTCACGGGCATCGTTTTGTTCAGACCGGATTGGTTCGGTATTGGAGAGGATTTGACTTCTTTATCGCTTATTAACTATTGGGTAATTTCCTCCTTTCTGCTCTTGATTTTGACTATTTTGAAATTTTCTGCAATCAAATTGATCAGCTATCTCTTTGATTTAGGAAAGTCTGAGTTCGCCCATTTTTTCTACTTGTTGCGCCTGATTACTTTTGGCTTCGCTTTTGTTTTAGTGGTCACCACATTTTTCACAATCAATGAATTTTTTGAACTGAAGATGGTATTCGCTCAACTGATGAAAGGGGTCTTTTGGGTTTACCTCTTGGGAGTGCTTGGACTTTTCTTGATTATGATGAACAGGTTGAATTTTAAGAAATATCATTTATTTACTTACCTTTGCATTGCGGAAATAGTACCTTTTTTGGTTTTGACCAAATGGATCTTGGTACTAGTCCAGTGATGTGTTGAACGTAAAAGGAACTCCTAGCATGAGTGCAGCTCCAAAAGATCGCTATACGCCAGTAAAAAGCATACTGGTATCTCAACCTAAACCTACCGAAGCTAATTCACCTTATTTGCTGCTTGCAGAAAAGTATAAGCTGAAAATCGATTTTAGGCAGTTTATAAAGGTGGAACCTGTTCCCCCTAAAGAGTTTAGAAAGCAAAAAATAGATATCTTAAAGCATACGGCCATCATTTTTACAAGCCGAAATGCGATTGACCATTTTTTCGCGATCTGTAAGGATTTCAAAATTGAAATGCCTGCTGAAATGAAATATTTCTGTATTTCAGATCAAACAGCACACTACCTTCAGAAGTACATTGTGATTCGCAAGCGCAAACTATTTGTGGGACTTAAGACTGCAGAGGACTTGTTTGATTACTTTAAGAAACACAAAAGCGAAAAATACTTGTTCCCGTGTTCGGATATCCGCAAGGAGGACATTCCTTCCTACATGGAGAAGCAGGGGATCGCATTCACAGAAGCAATTATTTACCATACGGTAGCAGCAGACTTATCCGACTTGGCAGATGTCAAGTACGATATATTGGCATTTTTCAGCCCGTCTGGGATTAAATCTTTGCGCCAAAATTTCCCAGATTTTGTTCAGGGGAAAACGCGTATCGCTGCATTTGGTCCTACCACAGCACAGGCAGTACGCGATATGGGATTATTATTAGACATCGAGGCGCCCATGCCAAACGCCCCAAGTATGACGGGTGCTTTGGAATTGTTTATAAAAAAAGCCAATAATTTGTGATTCTAAGAATCATTTTCGGTGGATTCTCAGTTTAAATTCCTAGACTAGTTTAAATTTGAGGACTCCACAGCCTAATGAACAGAAAAATCGACTTGGTTATTTTTTTTAGAGCAGCAGCTTTTCTGCTTCTGCTCTTGGCATCGAATGGGGGCTTTGCCCAGCAAGACCCTCAGTTCACGCAATACCTGTATGCAGGCAATTTTTTCAATCCTGCCTTAGCGGGTAAGTCCGGTGCGCTCGAGTTTTCTGCGTTCCATCGCTCCCAGTGGCAGGGCTACACGACTACAAGCGGGGTGGGCAATCCGCCTACCACGCAGTTGATCACCCTTCAAAATAGATTAAAAGGCAAAAATTTTGGATACGGACTCACTGTGGTCAACGATCGTTTAGGGGCCACTTCCAACCTTGAGGTGAATTTACAAGGGAGCTATCATAAAAAAATTCAGCGTACTCAACTCAGTTTTGGAGGCTACCTGGGTGTATCGAATAGCACCTTAGATTTTGAAGAGTTGCAATTTGTCAATCCAGAACCCAGCCTTCCTTTGGCTGGCACCGAGTCCCAGATAGCCTTGGATATGGGGGCAGGCCTTATGGTGGATCGTGGAGATTTTTACCTAGGCCTTAGCGGGAGGCATCTCAATCAGGCCTCTTATGATTTTGGCGATGGAAATTATGCAAACCGCCTTCAAATGCATAACTATTTACTGATGGGATACCGCATGCGTCCCATTGGCCAGCTTCGTATCGAGCCCAGTATTTTAGTAAAATCTTTGGGGGCACATACTTTATCGTATGAAGTCAGCGTTTTAGCTACACTTCAGAATAAAGTGAATGGAGGGATAGCCTATAGAGGCGAGGAATCGGTTTCCTTAATTCTTGGTTACAGCTTGTTGAAAGACAATAGTTTAAAGTTGGGGTATGCCTTTGATTTAGTGGTGGGAGGCCTTGATGCCAAGTCGCCTACTTCACACGAGCTGATGCTACGCTATGCATGGTCTGATGTGTCCAAGACCGTCAATCGAGTGATTCAGCGGACCCCTAGATTTAGGTTTTAGTAAGTTAGTTGAAATTAATTCTGGGTTGAAATTCTGAACGGAGAAGTCTTAAAATAGCATTTAGACCTGTAATGTTTGTTTTATTGATTCAAATTAAGCTAACTTTCGAATTCATTTTCATAGGTTGGCGAAGTTTGGCCAAAAATTTGATGATGCTTTAAAAAAGTCATTTATGTATACAAAAATGAGAGTTCCTTTTATGCCAATTGTTTTGGGCCTAGTAGCGATCCTACTGCTCCCTAGCTGTGGGCTGTTTAAGAAAAAGGGAATGGCTAGTGAAAAATCAAACCGAAAGGGAGAGGTAACTGGAGCGATTGATAGGAAGCCATGGGTGCAAAAACTGCCCATAGACATGGTGGCTATTCAAGGAGGGACCTTTTGGATGGGGCAATCTGACGAGGACATTGCTTTTACGAACTCCTCAGACAACAAGCAAATTACCATCTCGGAGTTTTACATGGACAAGTACGAAGTGTCCAACAATAAGTACAGACAATTTTTGCAGGCGATAGAAGATAAAACATCACCTCTCAAAACTAATACAAATGCTCCTGAAACGGCAATGAAGGAGCCCGACTTTGATGTAAATACTCTTAAACCTGATAGCACGCTTTGGAAAAAAAGCTACGCCTACCATTATGGGGACCCCCTGATGGATTTCTATTTTGATCACCCTGCCTTTGACAATTACCCAGTAGTAGGAGTCTCTTATGATCAGGCCATGCAATATTGTGAGTGGAGAACCTACCACATGAGGGCGAATGATGACCAAGAATTTGATATGCCTGATTTTAGACTACCTACAGAAGCGGAATGGGAATATGCAGCTAAAGGAGGTATCCAACAGGCAAAATATCCTTGGGGAGGGCCTTATGTGAAAAATAGCCGGGGTTGCTTGCAAGCCAATTTTAAGCCGGGTAGAGGTAACTATACAGACGATGGATTTGCTTATTCCGCCCCAGTGGATGTGTTTGAGCCCAATGGATTTGGCTTGTACAACATGTCTGGCAATGTAGCAGAATGGGTATTGGATGCCTATAAATCTAGCGCTTACGCAAGTACTTGGGACTTAAACCCGATTTATTTAGATAAAAATGAAAAAAGGAAAGTAGTTCGTGGAGGAAGCTGGAAGGATATTTCCCATTACTTAGAAACCTCCACACGTACTTACGAATACCAGAATCAAGGACAATCCCATATTGGATTCCGTACCGCTATGGCCTTTATAGGGCGATCAGCCTCTATGGACGCAAAGCTTAACAAACGAATCAGAAGATAATTGCTTTTTAAAAATCATTCCAACCACCCAAAAAAAATTCTTACCCATGGCAACTTTTAAAGAAAATTTTTACTCGAACATAATGCCAAAAATCTATGGCATCGGTGCAGCCGTAGTAATTCTTGGAGCAATGTTTAAAATCCTTGATTGGCAGGGTGCAAATATTATGATTGGAGTAGGTTTGACGACTGAGGCAATTATCTTTTTTCTATCTGCTTTTGAACCTGCGCACAAGGAAATTGATTGGGAAAAAATTTATCCAGGTCAAGGACCAGGTAATTCTTCTCAAGATCCCATTGCTCAGCAGTTAGATAAAATGCTTAAAGAAGCCAACATTGGTCCTGAATTAATTCAAAGTTTAGGTAAGGGGATGCAAAATTTGGCTTCCTCTGCTGAAAAGATGGGAAATCTTGCAGATGCTGCAGTAGCCACTACAGAATATGCCTCAAATGTGAAGGCTGCTTCTAAGTCTTTGGCAAGTATGAACGATTCCTATGCACAAACTGCGACAGCCTTGGTGGCCATGTCTTCGGCCGCTCAGGATGCGCAAGCCTATCAAGTTCAAATTCAAGCAGTAACCAAAAACTTGACCGCTTTGAATGCAGTTTATGAACTTGAACTTCAGGATTCTTCCGAGCAGAAGAAGGCACGTGCTGATTTCTACAAAAACATGTCTACGGCCATGACTAGCTTCACCGAAGTAGGGAACGAGACCCAAGCCTTCAAGGAGGAAATGGTGAAATTGAACAAAAACGTCAGTGAACTAAGTAGAATCTATGGTGGCATGCTAACTGCCATTAGAGGGTAATTTATCTCAACAAGCTATAACCAAATAGACAACTATGGCAGGAGGTAAAGAAACACCTAGACAGCGGATGATCGGGATGATGTACCTGGTATTGACGGCCCTTTTGGCCCTCCAGGTAAGCAACCAGATCCTTCAGAAGTTTGTCCTTCTCAACGATGGGATGGAGCGAACTTCTTTAAACTATGCTGGAAAAAATCAATTTTTGATTGAGCAAATGCAGCTAACAGTGGATAGCACTGGAAAAAAAGAAGAAGATGTGAAGTTAATTTCTGCTGCAAAAGAGGTACGTAAATCGACACAAGAACTTTACTCCTATATTGAAGATTTGAAGCAAGAACTCATCATTCAATCCAATGCGAAAGATGAGAATGGAAGTTTCTTGACAGGAGCCTTGAAAAACACTGAAGCCTCAGGTAATATTTTTCAGGTGAATGGTAAGGGTGAAATATTAAAGAAAAAGCTCAATGATTTTCCCCTAGCAATTAAAAAACTACTTACAGATGGCGGTGCTGAAGGAGAATTTAAAGTTGATACCATTGCAAGGGATGCTTCACAAATTAAATTATTTAACAACGATATGGAGGCAAGAAATAAGAGTTTTGTTACTCTTAATTTTGTAAAATCTCCAGTAGGTGCAGTTTTGGCTATTCTTTCACAATACCAAAACACGATTTTAAACATTGAAAGTGAAGCCTTAGCATTAATACAAGCAAATCTTGGAACTGTTTTCACACCAATAGATCAGTTCAACGCAAAAATTTCAGCAACATCGAATACAGTCGCTGCCGGTACTAAATTTAGTGGAGAGATGTATTTAGCTGCATCCTCTTCTTTTTCCTTGCCAACCATGACTGTTGACGGACGTGCGATTCCTGTTGATGAAAAAGGAATCGGTAAGATTGAGTTTGTAGTTCCTCCAGCCACGAATTACGTTAATGGACAAGCCAAAAGAGTATTGACTGCTAAGATTAACAATAGCTCAAATGGGGAGGATAAAAGTTACGATTTGACCTACGAATACACTGTCGCTCAACCAGTTATAAAAATCTCTTCTGAAGTAGTGCAGCAACTTTATTTAGGTTGTGCGAATGAACTTTCCATAGAGGTTCCGGCTTTAGGTACAACTTATGCACCTGACTTTTCATTCACCAATGCGGATGGAATTAAGGGAGGTAAGCCTGGTTCAGTAACTGTTGTTCCTAAATCTTTATCAGAGGTTGCCATTGGGGTTAGCAGTGGAGGCAATAAAATTGGTACAGAGACCTTTAAAGTAAAACCAGTACCCGATCCAACACTTGTCCTTCAAGCTGCCAATGGTAAGGAACTTGACTTGAGTAGTGTGCAAAATATAATGGCCTTGAGCGGAGCAAAAATTGTCGCAAAATCGGAAGCAACTTTTGCTCGTACCATGCCTAAGGATGCAAATTATGCAGTAAGTGCTGGGAGAATCCAATTGTCTCGAAATGGAGTAGCGAGAGGCGCAGAAGCTAGAATAAGTGGAGGAGGTGGATTTAATTCTCTTTTAGAAAGTGCGGCTCCAGGAGATGTTTTTGTCGTTTTTATTGATGAAATCACTCGAACCAATTTTAGAGGAGAAAAAATTACTTTACCATCATTTAAGTCAAGTTTCACAGTTCGAGTCAAGTAATATCCCTAAAGAGAATCTAAAATATATTTGAAATGAATTTATTCTTGAGATACACTTTTCTACTTTGGTTTGTAGGCGTAGGCTTAACAAATGAAGTTTTTGCACAGACGGGATCAACTACAGTCAATCCCACAGCATTAAAACCGAAGACCTATGCAAAGGATGTAGACTTTGAGTTTAAGGATACCATCCGACAAGAGGATAAAATGTATCAAATTTCCGTCTGGAGAAGAATAGATCTCCAAGAAAAATATAATCTTCCTTTATATGGGTCTGGCGATAAGAAAGATAATGGGATAATGAGATACATTTATGAGGCTGTAAAATCTGGCAAAGTAAAAGCTTATTCTTCCGATACTCTTCAAATTTCTAATGAAATTGGATTAGTTAAGTTTGATTCTCTTTTTAAGGAGACAGATTTCAAAACTCCACTATATGTTAAAAATTTGTATTATTTAGATTTCAAAGAAGATTTTGTTTTCGATCGTCATCGCTCTCAGATTAAGTTTGATATAAAGTACTTTGCATTAGTTAAGCCTGCTGAAGTGAACTATGATCCAGTGAACGGGCAAAGTTCTGCTGGTCTTGAAAAAACTTTCGCATACATTCCGTACAAGGAATTGATGGAATATTTTGAGAATGAAAAAATTGTAGGGAAGTGGATTAATTTTGATAATTCTTCAGAATCGAAGAGTTACGCAGAGGTATTTGAGAAACGAATGTTCCGTTCAGTAATTTCCAAAGTTACAAATGAAGATGATATGACCCTGGCGGATTTAACTAGCAGGAGATTTGGCAAATTTTCCCAAGCAGAAAAAGATAAGTATGGAGCAGATTGGCCAAAATTACAAGCATTTTTAGATGCCATGGCTTTCGAATACAAACTCTTAGACTTTGAAAATTCTCTTTGGGAATGGTAAAAAATAAAGCCTCGAATCAGTTCGGGGCTTTATTTTTTGCTAGGCCTTCCATGAGCACTTTTGCTTTGGCCACGCCAATCACTGCTGCTACTTCTTCTTCAGATGCAAGTTGAAGCTTTCGTACAGATTTAAACTCCTTCAGTAATTTTTGAGCGGTCTGTGCACCAATCCCTTCGATCTCGGTCAATTGGGTGCCCAAGGCTTTCTTGCTGCGGACCTGCCGGTGGAAGGTAATCGCAAAGCGATGTGCTTCGTCTCGGATGCGCTGAATTAGCATCAAGCTCTCAGATTTTTTGTCCAAGTGAATCGGGTATTGATCTCCAGGGAAGTAAATTTCTTCCAGCCGTTTGGCAATGCCGATGATAGGCATCTTCCCATAGATTCCGAGTTCCTCCAAGGCTTCTACCGCTGAAGATAACTGCCCCTTGCCCCCATCAATGACGACGAGCTTGGGAAGTGGCAGCCCTTCTTCAAGCAGTCTCTTGTAGCGCCTCCCCACGATCTCCTTCATGCTCGCAAAGTCATTGGGGCCTTCTACGGTCTTTACATGGTAATGTCGATATTCCTTGATTGCCGGCTTGCCTTGCTTAAAGCAGACCATACTGGCGACGGGGTTAGTTCCCTGGATATTGGAGTTGTCGAAGCATTCGATATGGTCTGGGATTTCTTGGAGGCTCAAATCTTGCTGGAGCTGTCGGATGACCCGATCTTTTTTGTCTTGGTTGAGGCCCTGTAGGAGCGCCTTTTCTTTTTTGTAATAGAAGGCATTCTTGAGGGACAGCTCGATCAGCTTTTTCTTATCTCCGATTTTGGGAACAGTCAAGTTCAACCCTTCGATGGGTTCGAGCTCTAGATTGACCAAGATTTCCTCCGCATCTGATTGAAATTGATCCTGTAGACGAATCAAGGCAGTCACAAGGAGTTCTTCCTCGGATTCATCCAATCGTTTTTTGAGTTCTACGTTTTTGGAGGTGACCATGGCCCCATTCTTGACCCGCATGTAATTGACATAGGCTGTTTTCTCGTCTGAGACTAGCGTGCAGACGTCCAGGTTTGCAATGCTCGGGTTGGTGATGAGTGACTTGGCCTGGTACTTTTCGAGGAGGTCCAGTTTGTTTTTTACCTGCTGGGCTTGCTCAAAGGCGAGCTTCTCGGCCAATATTTCCATCCGCTGCTTGAAGTAGGTTTTGGCGGGGGCTAAGTTGCCTTTTAGGATGTGTTTGGCTTGTTCCAAGTCTGCGAGGTAGTCAGCCTCGATCTGCGTCCCTATGCAGGGCCCTTGGCAGTTGCCGATGTGGTATTCTAGGCAGACTTTGTATTTGCCCTCCTGAATCTTCAAGTAGGAAAGGTCAAGGCTGCAGGTACGGATGGTGAAGAGCTCCCGTATCAGGTCCAAGACGTTATTCATGGCCTTGACACTGGCAAAGGGACCAAAGTAGGTTCCTCTTCGGGGGATGTATTTGCGGGTGGGGAAAAGTCTAGGAAAATTCTCCTTGGTGAGGAGTAAATAAGGATAGGTCTTGTCGTCCCGAAGTAGGATGTTGTACTTGGGCTGGGTCTTTTTGATCAGGTTGTTTTCCAAGAGGAGTGCATCCAACTCCGAGTTGACGAGGGTAATTTCGATTTTGGAGATCTCCTTGACCATGCGCCTGGTCTTCAGGTTGATGCCGCTATTTTTATTGAAATAGCTGCTGACTCTCTTTTTCAGACTTTTGGCCTTACCTACATAGATCAATTCCTGCTCCGCATTGTAATACTTGTAGACCCCCGGCTGATCCGGTAAAGAAAGGTGGTCTTCGGGTAAAAATGAGGAGGAATGCATGGGGTGAAATTAAAAAAAACAGCCCAACAAGTAGGCTGTTTTGGTAGAGATTGATCCGAGTTTAGAAATCATTTTTCTTGGCATCGTAGTCAAAGCCTGCATTCTGTTGACTGTCAAACTCATATTTATCACAATCAATTTCTATGCTCAGAGGGCGCTCAGGCCTTGGGAAGGGGCCTTTGGTGTATCCAAGGCGTTCATCCTCATAGACCTTGGCCATAAATTTCACCCAAATAGGGCGCGCAGTCTTTGCGCCTTGACCGGAAGCCCAGCTTCGGAAGTGGATGGCACGGTCATCTCCGCCTACCCATATGCCAGAAACAAGGTCTTTACTGATACCCATGTACCAGCCATCGGATCCATTTTGAGTGGTTCCTGTTTTTCCTCCTAATTCATTGCCTTCTCGAATCGAGCTAGGAACGCCTTGGCTAGTTCCTGCAGATTCTTCAAATCCTCCTCGTAGCATATAGGTCATCAGGTAGGCATGCTCCTCGCTCATGGCAGGCTTTTTCTTGGGGGTGAATTGGTGAATTAGATTTCCATTTTTGTCTTCGATGCGATCGATGTAGTAGGGCGTGATGTGCTCACCCTTGTTGACGAATGTGCCAAAGGCGCCGACCATTTCAAAAATGCTCACATCATTCACGCCAAGGGCCAAAGAAGGAACTTCTTCAAGGTCACTGGTGATTCCTAATCGCCTTGCGGTTTCAATCACAATCAAGGGGCTTAGCTTTTTCATCATGTAAGCCGTAACCGAATTGACTGACTGGGCCATGGCTCTTCGGATAGTCATCCGCTGATTGGAGAATTTTCCATCTGCATTGGCAGGGCTCCAGGGGCGCTGTCCAGGGATATTTACTTCTACAGGTTGATCTACTACAGAATAGCAGGGGCTGTATCCATTTTCTATTGCGGCAGCATAGACAAATGGTTTGAAAGTAGAGCCAGGTTGCCTTTTTCCAATTTTCACATGGTCAAACTTGAAGTATTTGTGATCAATACCGCCCACCCAAGCCTTGATGTGACCCGTAGAAGGGTCCATGGTCATCATGCCTGTTTGCAAAAATTTCTTGTAATAACGCATGGAATCCATGGTGCTCATCAGCGTATCGCGCTCCCCTTCCCATGAGAAAATTTTCATTTTCTTTTTCTCATTCAGTTTTAGTTCGATCGAATCGGTTTGGTTACCATACCGTTGTTGAAGTAGGCGGTAGGCCTCGGTTCGCTTCACTGCGTTTTCAATGAAGTTTGGAATCACCTGGTAACTTTCATTGATCCATGGATCTCGAGTTCCCATTTCTTTAAAGAATCCTTTTTGGAGCTCGTTCATGTGCTCCTTCATGGATTCTTCAGCATAGCGTTGCATTCGGCTATCAATGGTTACATAAATTTTCAACCCATCTCCAAAAAGGTCATAGGCAGTTCCATCAGACTTCAAATTTTCCTTGGTCCACTTGATTAGGTCAGCTTTTACGATTTCCCGAAAATAAGTGGCAAGACCTTGGTTTTGATTTTGAACTTGGTAATCTAGGACTATGGGAAGTTGTGAAATAGAATCGTATTCTGGTTCAGTGAGAAATTTGTTCTTCACCATTTGAGAAAGCACTGTATTCCGTCTTCTGAGTGAGTTTTCAGGGTTGAATACTGGGCTGTAATAAGTTGGAGCTTTGAATAAGCCTACCAATACAGCCGATTCCTGAATGCTTAGGTCCTGAGGCAACTTATTAAAAAAGGTTTTGGCAGCAGTCTTGATGCCAAAAGCATTCGATCCAAATTCGGAAGTATCTAGGTAGAGGGTCAGGATTTCATTTTTGGTGTAGGCACGTTCCAACTGCGTTGCAACAATCCATTCCTTGGTTTTGATAATGAGCATCCGTAAACCAGGAATGGAACCCAATAAACCTGAACTGGCATCTGTACGAGTCTTGAATAAGTTTTTCGCAGTTTGCTGGCTTAGGGTAGATCCTCCTCCAGAGTCTTGACCCAAGAGGATGGATTTAACAAACACCCGAAACATGGCTTTTAAGTCAATCCCAGAATGTTCTTCAAATCGCTCATCCTCCGTAGCAATTAAGGCTTGAACCAAATTGGGAGAAAGTTCTTCAAAGGTTACAGGGCTTCGATTTTCTCGTGCAAAGGTTCCTAATAGCACCCCATCTGCAGCAAACAACTCCGAGGCGAGCTGGCTATCTGGGTTTTCTAAGGCCTTAAAATCAGGCAGCGTCCCGAAAAGACCTAAAAAATTAATGCTGACCAACCAGACAAAAAGGATAAAGAAGACTAGGCCCCCAAAAAAGCCTTTCCACAAATAGTTGATCGTTTTAGAAGCCCAATTTTCTCGGGTGAAAGGACCAGGTTTAACCATGATTTATCGGTAGGTAGAGGTAAAGAACTGTCGGTATTCTTCCAAATCTTTTGTTCGATTCAACACTTGGAAGTTTTCTATCGAAATAAAGAAAGCTTTGTTTTTAACTTCTTCATTCAATCCAATCGAAGTGAATTTTTCTTGAAATATGTTCAAATAGCTTAACGCTTTCTCTGCGTCAGAGAAGGGGCTAATGATGTAAATGGAAAGATCTGCACTTAAATTCATATTTCCGGTTCGCAATCTAGAACTCCCAAAGGATAGCGTATGGAATGCCTCCAGATCACTTAGCAAATTTTTGGCCGTTTCTACATCAGTTGGGCTCAATGCTAGTACAAATATATGGGTTTGGTCATCAGTAGCCTTGTAAGGGCTTTCCTTTGCTTCTTTTTCAGCATTAATTTCTTTTTCCGATTCTTTGGGTGAAACGGGAGATTCACCTACAGTTGGTGCAGAATTAGCTTTTGTATCCAATTCTTCTTGACTAAGTAGGGGTTGAAGCATGGCTTTTGCCAAAGTAATTAAGTCTTGCTCCTTTCCATTTTGTATAAACTCTACCAATTTGGATTTGAACAGTTCCTTAGATTCTAGCTTGCCGCTCACCATCGCATTCAGTAAGAGCAATTTTTCTGTATTCCGGGTTAAGGGGGCTTTTTCTAAGGTAGCAAAAATCAACTCCCTTGCTTGGGAATAGTTGCCTGCATAATAGGCTTCGTATGCTTGTTCGTATCCTTTTGCGGACTCCAATGAAGCTTTATTTCCCACTCCAGCTTCTGGATTATTGACCGAGAAGGTGTAGGGTGATTCAGGAAATTCCAGGTTGAGGAGTTGGACATAGGTGTTGAAATCCCCCATCAACTCTTTTTGTCCCAAGTAGAGCAGGTAGTATGCCTCCGGCTTTTTGGGAGTTTTGGGATATTTTTGAGTGAGTTGCTCGAGATACTGCTGACTTCGCTTGGGCTCCTTTAACTGGAAGTAGAGAACTTTGCCCAATTCAAAATAGGATTCTTCCAACTCGGAGTTTGCTTTTTCGAGTTGCTCTGGGCTTTTTGGAATGGAGGAAAGCAGCGTTTCTACCGAAGGAATGCCTGTAGAATCTGAAGAGTCCTCCTCCTCTTTGAGGTCGCCAGAGGCATTCGAGTCAGGAAGTTGGCTTGCCGCTTGGGTCAAGGCAGCTTTTCTTCGCCAATTGTCTTGAAGAGGCCGATTGCCCCAGGTGCGTACAAACTCAATAGCGCCTTGTTGAAGTGCAGTACTGTTGTCAAAGTAAAAGGTAGACCCAGTACCCTTATCTCCGAAGGCGAGCAGGTTGTCGAAAATTGAAGTTGACTTGGGGGATTCGCTCTTGTTCTTTAATTCGGCAAGGCGCTGTTTTTCGTCTTCAATAAATTTTTGAGCTCGAAGCACTTGCTCCTCCTCGGGTAGGGTTGCCAGCTGAATCAAGCTGTCATTTTTCTCGATGCGCTCGAAATGGAATACATAGGTATCCAAGCTGGTCTTTTTTTCTTCAAGCTGCTTCGCTACTGGATCCTCTGGCTTGATAAACGTGAGTGCACTGTCCAAGTAATATTTGGTGGCGCGGTAATCTTTAAACTGGTTGAACTTGATGTCTGCCAGCTTTTGGTAAATGTACCCCTTCACTCGTGGGATGGTTCCCGTTTCTTTGGCTGCTTGATGCAGGAGCTCCAGGGTCAAGGGGATGTCGTTTTGTTTTTCCTCAAAAAGGGCTCGTTCAAAAAGGACGACATCTTTCAGGTCTTTGTTTTTGGGGTCTTCGTACAGTCCTTCGTAGTAGTTTCTGACTTTTTTAAGATCCTTCGTAGCATTGAGTTCTGCTACTTGCTGTGCATAGAGTGTGGCAAAGAATGCCCGCTCATAGGGAGGGTTGCCTTCCAAAGACTTTTGAAAAAAATCAAAAGCCAAGGCATCAATTCCTTCCCGCTTGTAGCGCTGCGCCAATATGAAATAAAGCCTTGAGCGCTCTTTTTTGTCGGAGGTGTAATTAATTGCTCGGTCCAGCGCACCAATAACTCCATTTTGATCCGCTCGCGTTTCGTAGTAATAGGCGAGCGTTTTGTATAAGTCATAGGTATTCTCGCTGCTAATTTCCGTTTCCTTGGATAGGTAGTCAATTGTAAAATTGGCATCCTCAATGGCCTGTTGATCGATGTAGAGCCGAAGGAGGCTAATCAGTGCTTTGTGACGAAGGTCTTTGTCTTTGCTTTGACTGTTGACATAGCGAAAGGCATTTTTTGCATCGTCCGTTCGTGCTTGCAGGTAGTCAATTTTTCCAATTAGGTAGTAGCTATCGTCCACCCATTTGGAGATCCTGTGCCAGTCGATGGCTTTGGAGGAAAGCTCCCGTGCAGAATCTAGGGAAACCTTATTTCCTTGGATAGTTGTGGAATCAATTGGAATAAAAACGGGGAGGACTTGGGTGTAATCTTCCTTGTAGTTCTCTAGGACTTGATTTTCCGCAGCCTTGATTTTAGTGTCTGCTAGAAAGTAGGCGTTGTAATGGGAGGTAAGGTTGTGGAAAGCACGGTTGGTAAAGGTGTTCCTTTGGGAAGAGCAGGCTCCCAAAAAAAATAAC
>CAJBER010000225.1 GCA_903952135.1 uncultured Algoriphagus sp. | reverse complement strand
TTGATCGTTGTTGATGGCCCGAGATAGGTCAAAACTGGTGTTGATCAGTTGAAAACGCAAGCTATTCTTTTGAACCACCAATTGCTGTCCTTCGATGACGTTGAGTTCATAGCCTCTTATGAAATTGGGAGCATATCCAATTCCGCGAACCAGGGTATAGGGCTGATTGGGACTGGTAAACCATCCTGCAGTCAGCCCGGAGGCAAAATGAAATCCTTTGCCCAGGGGCACATATTTATTGGCTGTTACGTTGAGTTCCAACTCATAGATATTCTTCTTCGAAAGGAGCCCATATTTCGTCGCGGTCAACTGCAGGAGTTCCCCTTTGGTGGCGTAGGCAATATTGTCTCGCTTGTCGTGCAAAAAAGAATACTGAAAAAAGGAAAACGATAACCTGTTGCCTGGTTGAAGAAAATACTTGGGATTTTGCTCCAATACCTTTGGAGATACCCAGGTCGTACTATGCCCCAAGGTGAGTAAGTGAAAATTGTAAAAGGTACGGCGATAGGTGTACCGTAGCGCTGTTGCAAAGTTCTTTCGTAGCACTTCTTCAAACTCTGAGGTATAGAAGATTTGCCGATTGAATCTTGAACCTATGGGGACTGTTTTTTGATCTCGGTAACTGAGTTGAAACGAGAGTCCATGCTTTTGTTTCCGATCAATGTAGGGTTTGGAATAGATTACTTCTAGCCCTTTTGTAAAACCCAGTTGGCCAGAGAAACGAAATTTTTCATTTCTCCCGCCCACATTGGCATGGTTGATTTTGATCCCATAGTTAACTCGCGACCAGTCTCGACCTTGGTTGGTCCACCATTCTGCAAAATTTCGATCTGCCAACTGAAAAATAACGGAGGGTAAGATGTAAAAACGTTCCTTGACGGCAATCAATACCTCTACCTCTTCAGGGCCAGTTTGCAGGGGAGTAATTTCGACCTCGTTAAACAGCCTGAGGTTAAAAATCTTTTGCTGATCTGCTTTGAGTATCCCCATAAAGGTTTCCCACTCGTAGGGGTAATTGGTAACGAAATCTAGTTCCCGTAGGATAATCTCTTTTTCGGTCTTTTCGTTGCCGATGATGTAGATGGCATTGACGCGTATTTGTTTAGGAGTTTGCTGAACAAGTAGGCTGTCTTGCCCTTGTACTTGATTTGAAAAAAGGAATATTGCGCAAATTAAAAGTAACGTGCGTACCGTAAATAAAAACTGGGGATATGAAAAATTATACCGGTAAATTTGCTCCAACTTCTGCATGTTTGACCAAAATGGGAATCACCATGTTCATGACCTACCTCCGCAAGATAGCCATATTTCCCGTTCTGGTCTACCAATATGTCATTTCCCCGATTTTTCCAGCAAGCTGTCGATACAGTCCTACTTGCAGTCAATACATGAAGGAGGCTATCCTGAAGCACGGGGTACTCAAGGGAGGGCTTTTGGGAATCAAACGAATCGGTAGATGCCATCCTTGGGGAGGGCATGGACACGATCCGGTACCTTAGTCGATTTTCGGACTTCCCTTCTTTAAGGCTTGAATTACTAGAATCACCCCCACAGTAATGAGCGGAATACTCAAGAGCTGGCCCATATTCAACTGCATGGATTGTTCAAAGTCTACCTGAACTTCTTTGAAGAATTCCCATCCGAAGCGTGATCCGAACACCAGAATGAAAAATAGGCCGAAAAGTAGCCCGTCAGGGAGTTTGGATTTGTACTTGTTCCATATGCTCAGCAGCAATAGGAAGATTAACAAATAGGTCACTGCTTCGAATACCTGAGTAGGATATTTTACCCGTCCAAGAGTTTTCACCGTGACGAGGTAATTGGAAGCCTGTTCTTTGATTTCTAGCTGGAGAGGTGTATTCAGTGGTTCCGCCAGAAACTCTTTGGAGGAGTTAAACTGAGTGAGTGCATACTTGATGTCTTGCGTAAGAACTGACTCCAAACTCTCCTTCGTGTAATTGCCTTTCGAGATTACAAGATCGAAGTTGACAGGCACAATGCCTGTGCCTAGGATTTCCCCATCCCGATCCAAAGGCTTGTAAGCTTCGATGGATTCGATGGGCACACGTAGCGTGTTCAAAATTTCTTCTGTATCGCGAGCATAGACGATTCCAGTATCCGAGTTGGTATCTTTTCCACCAATTTCTGAATTCATCAAATTACCCGTCCGAATCAGCGCACCAGTCAATGCTACAACGATGACAATCCGGTCTACTACCCAAAGGTAGCGCATCCCTTGGTTCCGCTTACAGTAAATCCAGAGGGCAATAGGAATAGATATCGCAGCACCATGGGAGGCAAGTCCTCCTTCCCATATTTTAAGGATATTCAATGGATTACCTAAGTATTTTTCAGGCTCATAAAACAACACATGTCCCAAACGTGCACCAATGATGGTAGCCAACACCATGTAAATCGTGAGCTGATCTACCAATGCAGGATTTTTTCCTTCTTTCTTAAAAAAGTGAACCATGATTTGCTGGGAGATGATAAATCCCAAGGCAAAAAGTAAACCGTACCATCTGAAGCGATCAACGCCTTCAAAAATCGTGGGGCTAGGATCCCAAACAATAAAGCTAAAAAGAAATGAAAGCATGCTTAGTTCTGGTCTAATTGAGTTAATTCTTCTTCAAAACCTCCAGAGAGGATGGGGAATCGACACCAGGTTTTGGGGTCTACATTGAAATCATCCAAGTGGAAGGAGGGAGCCAATCGTTCCCTTTTCCATTGATTTCGAGACCAAAGTCGGAAGAATTTTTTAATATATTCCTTCAGTTCGGCCTCTTCAAACTCATTTTTTTTACGCAGCGCTACAAAAACCTCAAGTGGGGAACGACGGTCTCGGATTGCCAAGCGCTCAATCTCAACCAAAAGGGAATAGGGCATAAGGTCTTTTTCATCCGTTTGGCTTCGTTCAAGTGGGCGCAATTCAGCGGTAGGTGTGAGAGAATTGACCGCTCGTAATCCTGGTCGGTCTAAGTTTTTTTCAGCCCATTGCAACCAATGAATCACAAAATCTTTGTCGACACCAGCGATAGGTGAAATGCTTCCGCTCGTGTCTCCATCCATGGTGGCATAGCCTACATCCCCCTCACTACGATTGGAAGTGGATAGGAGCAAGGCATTTTTCAAATTGGCTAGAAGCCAAATGATGGGTGAGCGTGTACGTGCTTGAATATTCTGTAAACTGATATCGTCTTTTTCCCAAGTAAGATCTCTTCCCAAAGCGGCTTCGATTTTTTGGGTGTAGCCCTGCACTTCCTCGTCGATGGTCCAACTCATAAAGGTTGCTCCTAGACTTTCAGCCAGTACTTTAGCAGAATTAAAGGTGTCTTCTGAAGAGTTTTTCGTGCCTTGGTAAGCGGTGGTCAGCAATTGCTTAACCAATTCTTTTTCAGGCTCTTGTGAGCTGTAGGTCAAAGGCAATCCAAGTTTGGCTACCCAGGCTTCTAGACCTAGTTCCTGTATGCCTCTACGTGCCATTTCGGCTACTAAGACTGCAATAGTAGAGGAATCTGCTCCACCAGAAAGAGAAAGAACAAACCCTTTGGCCTTACTCTTACGGAGGTAATCAAAGAGAGCTAGGCTTGACGCCTGTACAAACTCCCATTCCTTAGGTTGGATTGGAGCGATGGTTTGCGGTTTATTTTCAAGGGAAAAGGCACATACCTGAACCGATTCGAAGGACAAAAGCTGGTTTCTTCCCAGCAACTCACCATTCTTTGCCAGTAAAATTTCCCCATCAAAAATCATTCTTCCTGCCTCATTGCCAAGTAGATTGACATAAAAGTAGTAGCAGTTGAACATCTCAGAGCTCTTGGAAACTAGTGCTTTCCGCTCCAGGGTCTTGTTCATCGCAAAATGAGAGGCGCTGGGATTGAAAATCAAATCCACATGTCTTTCACAAAGCCGGTATCCAGGACGAGCGTCTCCTCTCCAAGCATCTTCACAGATTTCAAATCCATAGTGGATGCCTTTCAAGTGAAATGTAAGATCTCCAAAGGGGACTTGTACACCGTTGATTTCAACAGTAGTTTGTTCAAATGCGGGCCAAGGGGTAAACCATCTAAATTCATAGTGAACCCCATCGATGGCCATAAATTGCTTGGCTACAATGCCTTTTAATGCACCATTTTCAAGGATAGCCATGGTGTTGTAAACTTTACCCTCCAATCGGATGGGTAGGCCAACAGCCACCGTAACGTCTTTAGAGTAGGGTAGAAGCTGCTCAAGTTGCAGCTTGGCTTTTTCGGCAAACCAAGGGCTTAAAAAAAGGTCTTCCGCACCATATCCAGTGAGGGTGAGCTCAGGAAAGCAAAGTAGCTCGACTCCTTGGTTTTTTGCTTCTTGGATGCCTTGGACAATGCGGTCAAAGTTTCCCTGCCAATCCAGTGGGGTTTGGTTGAGGGTAGCTCCAGCAATTTTAAGTGCATCCATGAATTAATCAGTCAAGTGAATGGGTCAACGCGTAATCTGGAGTTGCTCACAGGCATTCTTTGAAGCTTCTTGCTCCGCTTTCTTCTTGGTTTCTCCCTTGCCTTGAGCAATGGATTCTCCGTTGACCACAATAGCTACAACAAATTCTTTGTAGCGTTGGTTGCTATTAACTTGCACAACCTGGAATTCCACTTGGTTTCCTTCCCGCTGTGACCATTCAATCACTTTACTTTTGTGGTTGGAAACCGTGGTTACCATGCCCTCCAAATCCAAGTGTATCAAGATTCGCTGAAGAATCAATTTTTTGGAAAATGCATAGCCTCTATCCAAGTAGACGGCACCTAAAAATGCTTCTAGGATGTCCCCGTACAAGGATTTGTTGCCTACAAACTGTCGATTATCGACTACCTGCTGCAAGGTTTTCTTTAACCCAATTTTGATACCTACTTCATTTAGGGTTTCCCGGTTGACCAATTTGGATCGAGTCTCGGTAAGAAAACCCTCGTCTCGGTAGGGGTATTTTTTAAACAAATACTCTGCAATCACGGCGCCAAGGATGGCATCCCCCAAAAATTCGAGACGCTCATTGGACTTGCGAAAGCCCTTATCCGTTTCTTCCCCTAAACCCGCGGGAGTCAGTGCAAGTCGGTACAGGGATAAATTCAAAGGCTTGTTTCCCAGAATCAATTGAATCGAGGTAGCAAGCCTTTTGTCTTTAGCACTAAAAAAGAGGGAGTGGATTCCTAATCGCTGAAAGAGCTTCACGCGGATCAGTTGTATTTTTTGAAAATGACTGAGCAGTTGTGCCCGCCAAATCCGAAGGTATTACTTAGCGCGTAATTAATTTCTCGTTCCTGTGCCTTATTAAAGGTGAGGTTGAGTCTAGGATCAAATGCCTCGTCGTCCGTGAAATGGTTGATCGTAGGAGGTACAAGACTGTGCTGCATGGCCATGATACAAGCGATGGCTTCAATAGCTCCTGCTGCCCCCAGAAGGTGGCCTGTCATGGACTTGGTGCTACTGATGTTCATTTTGTAGGCGTGCTCTCCAAAAATCTGTTGGATGGCCTTGGTCTCACTCACATCTCCAAGAGGAGTAGAAGTTCCATGCACATTGATGTAGTCAATTTGTTCTGGCTGAAGACCTGCGTCTTCGAGTGTAATTCGCATGACACTACTTGCTCCCAGACCTTCTGGATGTGGGGCAGTGATGTGGTTGGCATCAGCGGTCATCCCGCCACCTACCAATTCAGCATATATTTTTGCTCCTCTAGCTTTGGCATGCTCTAGTTCTTCTAGAATCAAAGCACCCGCACCTTCACCTAAGACAAAACCATCGCGGTCATTGTCAAATGGTCTGGAAGCGGTTTGAGGAGAATCATTTCGTTGGGATAGGGCTTTCATGGCGTTGAATCCACCGATACCTGATTCGGTTACAGCAGCTTCTGATCCACCACTGATAAATACGTCTGCTTTGCCTAATCGGATGTAGTTAAATGCATCAATCAGGGCATTGGTAGCAGAAGCACAAGCGGAAACAGTGACAAAGTTTGGGCCTCTAAAACCATATTTGATGGAGATAAAACCCGCAGCAATGTCTGCAATCATTTTTGGGATAAAGAAGGGATTGAATCGGGGATTGCCATCGCCTTGTGAAAAAGCCATGACTTCATCTTGAAAAGTTTTGATTCCTCCGATACCGGAACCCCAAATTACACCAGCTCGGGAAAGATCTAGTGTTTCTAAATTGAG
>CAJBER010000224.1 GCA_903952135.1 uncultured Algoriphagus sp. | reverse complement strand
GGTTCTGCGATTTTATTTCCTTCATGGATATAAATCAAAAAATTAGTATCAGCTAAAAAATCAATCTTCATTTTCTCTGATGGAAATTTGATACGATAGACCATCAATATTTCGCTTCAACTTTCCAAAATGCTTCATCAAATTGCCTTTTTTGCCTGATTTTTTAAGTTTCTCATTGAGAATCTTTGCTGTGTTTTTCAGGTTGGATTTGTCAATTATCAAAGTCATGATTGAAACGATTTTTCTTAAAGATAACAAAAATGTGAATTGCTTCTAGAAAATTGAAAGGTGATAATTAAGCCCAGAATACCGGTATCAACATCATACTTGATTTTTCTGCTAATAGAAATGCTCCCAATAAGTGTCTAACTTTTTGGGGGCACATCAAGATGGATCTCCTTTTTTTATACATAAAAATTCAATTTTACTACTTGAGTGTACTCTGGATAAAGGACTTCAGATCCTGACGGAATTGCGCTGCAGACGGCAAATGCGTGTACATCATGTGACCTGCTTCGTAGTAGGTCATCTTGATTCGATCTGTAGCCGAACTTGGCAATCCCATGTGAGCGATGGAATGCTCCACACCATGAAAGACTGTTGCCAGGTCATAGTAACCATTCATGATCAAGATCTCCACGTGTGGATCCTTGCTCAAGGCTTCCGCCATATCTGGCACGGTGGTCACAGCGGCGTCTGCTCCCCAGAAATTATTTCCTTGGTGCTTCCAATCCCACTTAAATCCTTCTTTAGCATACGCAGAAGTCGCATAGCTCAGGTCCTTACTCACGCCCAAGCTTCCATGGTAGTAATCCAAGAAGCCCATGGTATAAGCCGGTGAAATAGCATCGCTTTGCGGGTCCGTAAAGGCCGACATGGCCATAGGATCCAAGTTGATCCCCTTGTAACGGGAATCCAATCGACCTACAGTCATCCCTTCTCCTCGTAGCAGTTCTTGGTAGTATTCCCCTGGTGTGATTCGGAGATCTGCTCGCTCCCATACCGCAGCGGTAATTCCGGTGAAGCCTTCCAATTTCTTGGCAATGGAAGACTTCTCTGCAGTAGTAATCCGGTTTCCTTTAAACAAGGCTGGAGCATATTCTTTTTCCACGAATTCACGTACCTGCTGTACGAAGGCCGGAAGATTGCTTCCTGGGTTGGCCACCTTTTTATGGTACCAGCTCGTCGCTGCTACGGTAGGCAAGTATACGATGTAAGGCAAGTCCTCATTCGGCGCAAAAAACAAGGTTCGAAGGTCAAACACAGCAGATACCATGATGACCCCATTCAAGGCATAGCCCTTGTCCAGCAAGTAGTTCATTACCCCTGCATTTCGGAAGGTACCGTAGCTCTCTCCCAAAATGTATTTGGGCGAATTGAGACGGCCATGCTCCTTCAAAAACTGCATGATAAATAAGCTGGTGCTGCGAATATCCTGGTCCACACCCCAGAAATCAGCGCCTTTGGAATCGCCAATCGGCACGCTCAAGCCTGTTCCTACCGGATCCATCATGACCACATCGGCTACATCTAGGATGGAAAACTCGTTGTTGGTCAGTTCGTAGGGTGCAGCAGCATTGTAATTTGGATCATCCACTACAATTCGCTTAGGACCCATTACACCCATGTGCAACCAGTACGAAGAAGATCCAGGACCTCCATTGTAGGCGAAAACGATGGGTCGATTTTTCTCAGGATTATCCTTAAAATAAGCCGTATAGCCATACAGGGCTATGGGCTTGTTGTTCTCGTCTTTCAGTTGGAGCGTGCCCGCCTCCGCTGAAAGAGAAATTACCTTTCCATCCAAGGTGACGGATTGCTTTGACTTCGCTACCTCGCCCTTGGGTAAGGCACTTGGAGAAACCTCTTTGGTAGTTTGAGCCATACTTAAACCAGAAAGGAATAGGAATAGCAGGAAAATGTGTTTTTTCATGTGTTTGTAACTAGTATTTGGTGAAATGAATTGGATTTTGCCTTGATGTCTCTAATCTAAAAACCTTTAAGGAAAAGTAAACTATCCCAATTGACTAGAGCGGAATTTATTGCTTCAAATTTTTGTCTTCCTTCATCGCATTGATGTCTTGGTCTGAGTTGCCATTAAGCAAGTTAAGGGAATTGCTAGAGAAGTTCTTCTCCGGCCTTCAACTGATAGCATCGTTCGTGTAAATGAAAACCCAATTTTTCATAAAAGGGAGCTGCATCTTCCGCTGAAAAAAGAAAGAGTCGTGCTTCAGGAGCTTGGTTCCGGGCCACTTGGATCAATTGGCGGCCAATTCCTCTGCGTTGAAATGAACGAGCCACTGCCAAGTCCGCAATAAAGCTGCGGTAACAAAAATCAGAAAGTCCACGAAGTAGGCCTACCAATTGCCCCTCCGATCTTGCGGTAATGAGCAAATTTGCACCTTTAATCATGCGCTCTAGAAGTAATGGGTCTTCCATAGGCCGTCTAGCAGACAAGCCAGAATCTTCTAGGATGAATTGAAACTCTTGTAGTGAAATCCCATTTTCTACTTTGAAGACCAAATTTTTCATTCAATTTTTTTTCATTCAATTTTTAGACACAATATGACAGGAGGAATAGGATTCAGCAGACAGGGTACACAGTCGTTTCAAGACAACTTGAATTTAAAAAATTTTCGACAAAAAGTGTCTCCTTACCCTTCAATAAAAAGAACTACTGAAGGAGTAGATATAATTGGTTTACAGGAATCTATTAACCATAGAAATAAGCGAGCTAAATCAGCTCTTATCCAATCTTGGATAGTTCTGCTCCTGATTTTTACTGTCGTCTTTACTTGCCTTGCTGCCCTTTTATTTGGGTAAACAGACAGCTCTAAGAACAAATTATAAGAGGCTAGTTTACAAGTAGTAAGCGAATAAGGCAGGATACTATTTTTGTTTTTTGGATAACAGGAGTAGTTCACAAGTTATTTTTGGCTATGTTTGCACCTCGCTAAAGAAAAAGTTCTTTAGCTCAAGTTCGGGGTGTAGCGTAGCCCGGTATCGCGTCCCGCAAGGGTGCGGGAAGTCCGGAGGTTCGAATCCCTTTGAGTAAGTAACCAGAAAAAACTCTTCTAGCAACGGCTAGTTGAATC